>CAYWPF010000056.1:0-16071 GCA_964460065.1 uncultured Enterobacteriaceae bacterium | reverse complement strand
CCATCATAAAAGTATTCGCCCTCCTCTCCTTCCACACTCACCAGCCAGGCACCCAGCCAGCGTCTTCGGTCGTCCGCTTCTTTTTCCTGTTCGCCCCAATCTATTTTTAGGCTCCCGGCAGATTGTGAACTCATCACATGTACCACAGATCAGGATCGCGAATACAGGAACATCAATCAAGTAGAGCTTGGCAGCATTCAAGCCTAACACCTGCCGTCGTTCTTCATCTGTTAGTTCGGCCATTGTCCTCACAATCGTCTCGTTGGAATGCGGCCACGTGCCCTCGTGGTGGGGATAGTCATCGCCCCATAGCAGCCGATCCACGCCGATCCACTTGCGGGTCTCTAGACCTACTGGGTCGTCTTGGAACGTAGCGAAACCTTGCCTACGAAAATAGTCACTAGGGAGCATTTTCAACTTTGGCCCAATCCAAAAATGATGTTTCTTGAAGCCCTCGTCCATGACCCAAAGGGTCCAGGCCAACCAGCCTATACCAGCCTCAACGGTAACAAACTGAAGCTCCGGGAAACGCTCGAGCACTCCCGAAGCACATAGGTGTACAACCGGGTCAATAGCTGTCGAAAGTGCGTGCACCACGTAGTTTATAATCGCCCCGCCGTCACCGGCAGCGGTGCGAGGATCCTTCCCCGTGCCAACGTGAAATCCTATAGGTAGTCCGGTTTCTTGTATCACTTCCCATAATGGCTCATAGACAGGTAGGTTGTACGGTCTCTCGGGTACAGTCACAGGCAAGAACACCGTTCGATAACCCATTTTGGCTACCCGCCGTACCTCAAGAACCGCGGACTCAACGTCCAAAGGCGCTATCGCCGCTGTAGGAAATGTCTGCGTTTGTCTCGGGCTAAACGCCTCTATCGCCCAATCGTTCCAAACACGGCACATGGCGGCCTGCATGGCTGGGTCCGGTGAAGTCCACATCAACAATCCACGATTTGGGTACACGATTTCGGCATGGACTCCATCGCGTCGCAAATCTCCGGTCCTCTGGTCACTATTAAAGGTACCGCCTTTTGCACGTTCACGGTCTTCACCGTCAAGAGAAAAATCTCGAATTCTTTTCCTTTTTTGCCCTTCAACGACCAACCACTTTCTTCCATTTTTGTCCAGCTCCAAGCGCGGTATCCGGTGCCGGAACTTTCGTTCTATTCTCTTCTCCCAGAGGTCAGGTGGTTCTAAAACATGACAGTCCGCCGAAACCACGAAACAGCTATCCATTGGCTCACCGACGACTTTAGACATAACTTTTCTCCCAGCTTTAAAAAACTCCTTATCGCATATATACTGTGGGCCTACACCGTGTAGGCAAGTTGCTGTACAATGTCAATTATAGACGTGTAGAGATGAGTCGTATCACAGAACCAATCTTCCAGATTTCATGTGCATGAAATTCAAACTGCCTTGTAACTTCTGCCTTGCAGGGAAAGAGCAATACACAATGTGCCTGTGTTCTGGCACCAGAGACAACACTAAAACTGGTTCTAGACCGTCAAAAGCATACCAGAAAGGTGACATGCCGTGATGTTGGAATATATATTTTGGGGTTTGTTCAAAGGCACGCTCGGATTTGTTTTTATATTTGCGTACGCGAGCTTTTTTGAGTGGGCTCTGCATAAGTATCTTATGCATACTCTCACCCTGCCATATTCTTTCCGAGCTCATGCCCTTGTACACCACGGCCTTTTCCGTGCAGACTTTAGTTATCATATACAACCAGGCGTGAATCGAAAAAAAGTTACCTTCGCTTGGTGGAATGCGCCCCTTATGATCGGCCTACATATGCCCCTGTTATTGACATTGGGGTGGCTCTTTGGGTGGTCGGTCACTGTAGGAGGTGTCCTCGCGATGGCATCAGATTATGTTCTATATGAATATATCCATTATTGCATGCATGTCCCAAATGGACGGTGGGTGGAAAAAACTAGTGCATTTAAATTCGTCAACCGACACCATTACATTCATCACCGTTTTCCTCTTCAGAACCTAAACGTCGTTAACGTTCTAGCCGATTGGGTCATAGGGACAATGCGGAAAGGGACGGACATCGACCTGACCCAGGACCCAATTGTCTATCAGAATAGTGAATCCAGGGTGGCCGATCCGTCAACCTCCGCTTAAGGATCGCCAGACAGTCGTGCGAGAAGAGGAATCTATATGGCTGACTGATTCCATTTCTCCACAATGTTGTGGTCGATAGCTAGGGAAAAATCTATGCGGGATAAGCGCCTGCCTTTGAGAGAAGCCGTCGGTCTAATTGAACCAGGGGGACAGATAGCTCTCACCTCGCCATCTTTCGACAGTGCCCCGATGGCAGTGATCCGTGAAATAATTCGGCAGCGCCTGACGGACCTCCATTTGGTAACCCTTACCGGCGGGGCCTTGAACGCCGATCTTCTTATCGGATCTGGCCTACTGGCAGAGTATGAGACATGTTCATGCACCTTCGGGCCACTGGGCAAGGCTCCGAACTTCGATAGGGCAGTGAAGTCGGACCTGTTGCATCTAAAAGACAATACCTGAGGCGTACTGTATAGTATGATCCAGGCTGGATCTATGGGAGTTCCGTATCTGGCAGTTCGCGGCCTATTGGGCAGTGATGTTCTAAGTTATCGGGATGATTTTCTGGTCCGGGAAAACCCCTTCAATTTGGGCGAGCAGACGGTTCTCGTCCAGTCCATCCGGCCAGATGTTGCCGTTTTCCACGCCCTGAAGGCGGACAAATTTGGCAACTCGATAACACCGGGCCGCCGCGACGACGCAATGATGGCCCGTGCTGCCTCCACTGTTATCGTGACAACCGAGGAGGTCATAGAGGATCGTCTTAAGGAAACCGACGCTATTTCTGACACTTTTATCAACGGGTTGGATGTAGCAGCCGTGGCACATGTACCATTAGGCGCACATCCTTGCGGCTGTGGAAAGCTCTACGACTTGGACCAAATACATTTTGCAAAATACATACAAGCGGCTAGAAGCGATCGGACGTTTAGAAGCTACCTCAAAGAGTATATCTACGATTTGGACAGCCACGAGGAATACCTCGCCAAGGTCAATTCTTGCGCACACTCGCTTCGGTTGGCATGAACCGCGCGATCTATACTAATGAAGAGATGATGGTCGTAAGTATCGCGCGTCAGGTACGTGACTTCGAGACTGTGGCCGTCGGGGCCGTGTCACCCATACCCGCCGCTGGCTGCATTCTCGCCGAACAAATGTATGCGCCCAATATAACTCTCCTGATGCTGGACGTAGAGGAGTACTATCCCTTTTCGGCGGGCAGTAGCGAACTCCATTTTCTTGCGCAACGAGGAGAGCTAGACCTCTTTTTTTTAAGTGGTGTACAGATAGACGAGCACGCAAATTTCAACCTACATGTAATTGGCAACTATCGAAGGCCCGACGTACGGTTGGCGGGGGCCTACGGCTCCGGCATGCTATATTACATGGCGCGCCGCGTGATATTCTTTAGGACCGAGCACTCGCTGAGAACTTTCGTGCCGAAAGTCGACTTTGTTTCGGGGGCGGGCGTTACTCCCGACACAGTATATAGACAAGGTGGTCCCGCTCTGGTGATTACCCCAAAGGGCGTTCTAGAGTGGGATAACAAAACGGACCAATGGAAAATCCTCCATGTTCAGCCGGCATCGTCGTATCATGATATCCAGGCACATACCGGGTTCGAACTCAGACCATCGGGCTCATTTAGGTACGCTGCTCCACCAACCAACAAGGAGCTAAGCTGCCTCCGGACCGTTGCCCGATTTAAACTTGAGGCAACTTATCCTGATTTTTTTCAGCACAACGTCCTCCGGGATTAGTATCATTCGCTCGCGATGATCGGTAGCGCTACGTGCTGCAAAAGACAGATTGCCCTCCGATTCACGAATTGGCACAGCCGCCCACGTCTTCAACGCGCTTTTCACACAGGTTCTTACGAGCCGCCGACCGTTCCTGTTCAAGGTAGCTTTTTGCCGAAGAATAAGACGACACCGAATATGGTACGAGAAAGGTAAGAAAACTTTTAAAGAATAATTTTGGGGTAAAGTCCCCGGCCAGGAACGAATCGTATTGATTAATTAACGTAAGTACAGGCCCCACCACGCAGGCTACCTTGACTGCGCGGGCGCAAGTATCACGCCGAAACCAGTGGTAAAAAAGCCCTCCGCCGGCCCTAGATCCTATTTTTCTTGGAACAATGAGGTCCCCCCGCCCGCGGTCTCGGTGGCAGCGACAATCGGTACACACCGCCGCTAATAGTCTTCACTCAGCGAACTAAGGCCGGACCCCAAAATAGCTCGTGAATGGCCTATGAATCTCCCAACGACCTTTCAAACACTCTATATGTTTTGTAGATTGTAGCGTTCATGCGTTCCATTCCACGTCTCATGGCCCAGTTATCTTCGAGTATCCATGAACACTCCGCAAACTTGTAGCCAAGTCTTAGGGCTTCCTCCCAAAGGGACGCGTATAGCATAGCTTCGACTCCACGAACGCGTGCTTCCGGCTTGGCTCCCAGAAGTAGCACGCGAAGTGCATTTATTTTTCTCCCATGCCATAACAACTTAGCAACACCAAAAGGAAACAGCCGCCCGTTCATCCGCTTTAGCACTTGATTGTAATCGGGAAGCGCTATGGCAAACGCTACCGGCTTATGATCAGTTTCCGCAATCAGACAGAGCCTAGGGTCCGCAACTAATCGGAGTGTACGGGCAAGCAAATCTACCTCAGCGTTTGTCATTGGCACGAACCCCCAATTCGTCTCCCAGGCTGAATGATAAATTGAGTGCAGCAACCGCACCTCATCTTCAAAACGTTTTTTATTAATATTTCGTATCTTAATCGCTTGTTTGGCCTGGAGTCGGTTTGTTGCCTTAGTCAGCCGTTCCGGTATGGCGATTTTTTCCAGATCCAGCGCATACGCGTACATATCCTTCGTCTGCTTATATCCAGAATTCTCAATTAGTCTTGCATAATACCGGTGGTTGTGGGGCATCATAATACTCGGACTGGTTTCGAATCCGTCGACCAGGAGGCCGCATTGTTCATTGGTAGAGAAGCTCATAGGGCCTCGGAGACGTCTAACACCTCGGCCCCGAGCCCAGGTTTCGGCAGCAGAAAACAAGGTCCTCGCTAGCGACTCATCATCAACACACTCAAAAAATCCGAAAAACCCGACGGGTTCGTTATGGAAATCACGATGCGCGTGATTAATTATGGCGGCGATCCGACCAACCGTTCGGCCGTCTCGATGCGCCAGAAAATACTCCACATCGGCATGTTTATGAAAAGGGTGTTTCCGCACCGAGAGCAGCGTCTTCAAGTCGAACAACAACGGAGGCACCCATGCAGAATGGTCCCCATATATTTGCCAGGGCAACTGGACGAATTGGTCTAATGCACGTCTTCCCCTGACTGGACTAACCAGAAAATCTCTCGGCATGACACTTCAGAGCGACGCGAGAAACACAGGCTCCCTAAATTAAATGATCGTCTTAGACAGCGACCTTTTCTAACTGAATATGAGGTCGAATGCGAGCAAACACATCTAAAACGAAATCTATCTGTTCGTCGGTATGCGTGGCCATCATCGAAATCCTAATTCTACAAGAATTTTCCGGTACTGCGGGGGGAATTACAGGATTAGTAAAAATCCCGGAATCAAACAATTCCTTCCAAATCATGCCCATTAGCCACATATCTCCTACAATGATCGGTATAACGGGCGTGTCACTGGTCCCAAGGTTATAACCCAGACTTTTCAACCCGTCCTGCATACGGTGCGTGTTCCGCCAAAGTGCGTCTCGGCGTTCTGGTTCTTGTTCAATGATTTCCAATGCTGTTAGTACAGTGGCGACTGACGCGGGCGGCATACTCGCACTGAAAATAAGAGACCGTGCATGATGCTTCAGGTAGTGAATAACGGTTTCAGGGCCAGCAACTACGCCCCCTATAGCGGCAAGTGACTTGGAGAAGGATGACATTATGAGACCGACATCTTCCTCAACGTCAAAGTGTTGTGCAGTTCCGGCCCCTTCTTTGCCTAAAACCCCAAAAGAATGAGCATCGTCCACCATAATTTCCGCGTTATATTTCTTGGCCAGGCGCACCAAACCCGGAAGGTCAGCTATGTCTCCCTCCATAGAGAAGATGCCATCGGTGACTATTAGTTTTCCGGCGTTCGTAGGCGTCTTTTGCAGTTGCTGTTCGAGTGTCTCTAGGTCCCCGTGTGGATAGCGAAGCACGATTCCGTGGGCGAGTTGCGACCCATCTACCGCGCTGGCATGATCCAATTTATCTAGGTAGAGGTAATCACCCTTCCCAATTAGCGTGGCAAGTATTCCAATATTTGTCTGATATCCCGTACTAAACACCAGCGAGGCTTCTTTATGCAGGAATCTGGCCAACCGCTGTTCCAGCTCATCGTGCATATCAAGGGTGCCATTCAAGAAACGGCTACCTGTACATCCGCTACCATATCGTCGAAGAGCGGCTTCCGCTGCCGCCAGGACCCTAGGATGGTGGGTAAGGCCAAGGTAGTTGTTCGAACCCATCATCACCTTGGTTTCCCCCCGCACGACGACTTCAGTTCCCTCAGAAGATTCAATCGGCGTAAAAAATGGATAGTAACCAGTAGCCTGAGCCTCTCGAGCACGCGTAAAGCGAGCACATTTCTCGAAAAGGTTCATCCCGTCCCCCTCTCTCCGTGACATCCTCGATTGTCAGTATCCACGACATGTTGCGGTCTCGGTTTCAACGCAATCCTCCAACCCCAATGACGGTTCTCGCTATAACCATGTCTCTTGTTTGTACCATGCAGCCGTTTCAGCGAATCCAGTTGCAATGGGAATCCTCGCTTCGAACCCTAGTTCTCGTTTTGCAAGTCCGGTTTCGCAGAGCCAATTCGGAGCTAATAACTCTTTAACTTTCTCCCGATTTAATATAGTGGTTTTGCCACGGATTAGCGCGGCCATCTCACTGAGTGCGGCTAGAACATGTACCATAACCGGAGGAACCCGCACTGTCCGGACAGACCGCCCAACGGCCCGGCTAATACAATCTGCCACTTCAGTCCAGCAATATGACCGGGATTCTGCCACGTGATAGATCCCCGTCGCACCCGGTGCTGATCCGGCGCTCACCAGCGCTTTCACCAAATCTGAAACGTGAATCAGTTGTATCAATCTCTCTGGTCCCGCCGGCGAGAGCAGGAGCCCCCGAGCTGCCAGCCGAAACAGCAAAAGGAAGTCTTTCTCTCGCGGGCCATAGACAACAGGCGCACGAAGTGTCACGACGTCGAACGAATCGCCGGCCTCCTCACAAACTTGTTCCGCAAGAAGCTTGCTTCGTCCGTAGGCGGTTATTGGATGCGGTTTATCACTTACTCCGACCGGAACGCCATTCACGGACGGCCCCGCCGCCGCAAGAGAACTAAGATAGACTAGCCGGCGCGGACTTGGTGAAGATTCCCGCATCGCTCTAACAAGATTCTGAGTACCTTCTACGTTTGCGCGCATGTAGGCATTTTCCCGCGGCGCTTTCGTTGCAGCTGCCGCATGATACACCACTTCAACACCCGAAACCGCCAATTTCAGACTCTTCAGATCCCCTAAAGACCCCTGGATCAATTCCACTCTTTGCTTCCGCAATCTGGTTGTGTTGCTTCTGTCGCGTACCAATACGCGCGGGTGAACACCTTCTTGTACGAGCGCATCCACAAGGTGGGACCCGATGAAACCCGTACCGCCCGTAACAAGTACACGGGCACCCGCCTTCACCGACGGCACAGTCGGTGTTTTACCTAGATTATTCAGATCAGACATCAAAACACGCTAAACCCGGACGCTAGATAACAGATTTACCTATTTTAACCAAGTGGCAAAATTCCTTTTATACAAGTTTTAGCAGAAATAACGTCGTTCGTTAAATAGCTTCCTCACCCATTTTCTCCAACTCCCTTGACAATGCCGCCTAGAGCGTTCTTATAGAAACCGTGTATGCCTAAAACCGAATACGCGCTCGGAGACCAAACGGACACCGACATAGCCTCGATTCGGGCGCTGCTTGAAGATATCCCCGATACGAAGGCACTGACACTTTTGCGTAAAGAGTATGCTAGCATTCTCAAACCAAATCCCAAAACTTATTGGATAGACCTAATCGCCTCGAGCTCAATAGGCTGGCTTGCGTTCAGTCTGAGTCTTGACGCACCGCTTGGCACAGCACTTTATTTTTTCACTGCCCTCGTCGCAACCTTTGCGCTCCTCCGCTCCGTCTTGTTCATACATGAGATCGCTCACTACAAGCGCGGCGCGCTTCCTGGATTCGAGATGGCTTGGCATTTGGTAGTTGGACTACCGTTTCTCATTCCCAGCTTCATGTATATTGGGTCTCACGGAGACCACCACCGGACCCAGATTTACGGAACAATACAAGACCCAGAGTACACTAAGCTATCCTCTGGAAACGTCTTTACCTTACTCGGGTTCGTTCTGGGCACAATTTTCGTTCCAGTACTTTTAATACTTCGCTGGGGGCTTTTAGGACCTGTGTCCTATTTTTCGGCCAAAATGCGAGCCTCTCTAATCCGCCACGGTTCCACGCTCGTAATTAACCCTTGGTACCAGCGGGCTCTTACGAAACCGCGCTATCGTCGCCGTTGGCTCATCCAAGAGCTCGCAGTGACCTCAATAGTATGGGCCGTAAGTTACGGCTTGCTCGCCGAACAGCTCCCTATCCGCCTGCTCTTTCAATGGTACTTTGTAATTACGTGCATGCTCTTGATCAACCAGCTACGCACGATTGCGGCCCACCGCTATAAAAGTAGCGGGACTGAACTTAGCCTGCAGCAACAGCTAGTTGATTCGGTTACACTGACCGGGTCGTCCCTGTTCACAGTGCTGGCTGCACCCGTAGGGCTCCGTTTTCACGCACTTCACCATCTATTACCGAACGTTCCATACCATTATCTTGGCGGAATCCACCGTGTGTTTGTCGAGGCGTTGCCGGAGGCTATCGGCTATCAGAAAACTGCAGAGACAAGCATTTCGTGTGCAATTGTCAATCTTGTTCGCAGTTTGAAGAAAAGAAAAACGGAACCCAAGATTAACGAAGAAGTCGCTGACGAAGAATCCTCCAGAGAATCGGCCAAGCCCATATAAAAGGGTGGCGGACCTGGCGTTCGGTCAGTTTGATCGATACTCCAGCATGCCGGCCAAGTTTCCACGTAACGTAGGGCAACCAGTCTTTAAATGTTATCGCCGTTTTGAGAAGCCTCAAAATGTAAATGCTTTTGGCTATAAACTTCTGGACAATCCAGAAAATACGCAATCTCAAACGTGCTGGTGGCCTAATTAGCAATTGCCAGACCCCTTTGCCGACCTCCCGCACGGGCAAGCCTTCTGTGGCCAATTGTCGGAGCACCAGGGTTGCTATATTCTCATATCGGCTTGGCAAGGTGTCGAACAGCTCCCCAATACTCTTAGGCCGTTCGGGGCGAAACTCGGTACTATAGGTTTCGCGAAACCCTATTCCCCAGAGTTCAGAATTTCGAACTTCTCCTCCGCGTCGTACCGAAGCCGCAATAGGCAATAAGACGGAAACGAACGTGCTAGCCGCTTGTGCAAACGCCGCAACGACTCGTTCCCTCTCTCCCCTGTCTCGGCAAAAGGTTAGACGGGTCGGCTGGGAAAATCGCGCCCAAATGAGCGGCGACAAGGCCCGATCGGTAGTTCCAAATTCGAAGTCGGCCGTCGTGATGACTGCATATTTTGCGCGGAGTACCTCAAGCCCATTACTAACTTCAATATAGAAAACGTTTGGAGGAAGCGCCGCGTTCAACCAGCGAAGAAGTAGAGGGTTTTTATTTTCTTGATAAAAGGGTCTGTACGAACTAATCAACACATAAAAATCCAGAACCGCATTCGAAATATTCTTCCTTCTTACGCAAGAACCATAGAACAGCACGGCGTTCACAACGTCGGCATGACGTGCCCGGATAGCATCAGTCACTTGGAGAACTTCTTCTGGCACGCATTGGTTCAATTCTACCGAAAGAACCGTATCCAATTTTACAGAGCCTACAGGCGACATTTTACTCATTACTAAGCTCGAACAAATTGAATCCGGTCGTCCGTAGACAAACGAAGCATTCTTCCTGGCTCCGATTTAAACAACTCCCCATCAATCGTAAATCCACAATCCAATCTTAGACGAAGTTGTTGAGCATTGAAGCTCCGATAGCCCGTCTCAGAATCGAGATGTGCCGGCTGCCGTCCACGTAAGACTCTGCATACCACCAGTGGATTGCGGCTCGCAGCTGCCGACACCGCAGTAAAACGCAAATTTCCTCGCTCGCAGCCCCAAAAAGGCGATATCCCGAAAATCAATCGGTTTAGCGTGGTAGCCATCACGAGTTGGTAAGGATTTATATTTGGGCCGGGCCACGCTTTCGCACTGGCTAGTTCGTGCTTTTCTGAGTATATTCCTATCTCATCCGGTGCGAATATCCCCGCGCTGCCGCCAACACCAATTCGGAGAAGAGAAGCAGCTAGAAAGAGGCCGGCGCCCCATAGTCCCTGCAAACGCTTCCTAGGGTAATATTGGTGCTTCAACTCTAAAGCCCGTTGAATCACGCCCGAGCCAAAAAACATACCAAACTGAGAGCTGCCATCCGATTCCGCATCTATCCGAAGCACTTGCCTCTTAACGTAATGTTGCTGAATTGCACCGGCTTCTATGGCCTTGCGTAATGAGGTTAACGCCATCGCCGGTGTCTTCGAACACTTCAAATCGGCCGCACTCATATTTGTGCGTCCCCCTGGCAAAGGTGCGATAGCCGGTAGTTGTTGAAAACCTCCGTCAGTCAACATCCGCGTCAATACGTGCTGAAGGGTACCATCCCCTCCGTTCACGGCGAGTATAGATACGTTTCGGCTCGCTAGCCGCGCGAGCGCCGCCGGCAACTCTAGGCTGGAACCGGTGACAACATGCTCGACTTGTAGAGTATCGCCAAGTGCTCGTCGACACTCCTCGACCGATCCACCCCTGAGACCCGCCTTGGGGTTAGTGATAAGCCCGAGCGTGAAAGAGCCCATTTGGATATAACAACCTTTGCACAGGTAAACTTGCGCGACTCAGTGCCGAGCCAGAAGACGGATTCATAAAATATACTTTCGTCACACCGGTGCCCGTGAAATATTCAGGCTTGGTTGTAGGGCCCGCTCGGAAGGAAATTCGAAAAGCGGTTGCGATCCAAACCCGCCGGGGTCTGATTTTGATCGATAATAAAAACCGAAACGGTTGCGGCACATCGTCGAGCGGGTCATATTCCAGAATCGGTTGAAGCAGGCGGATCTCGCCCTGCACATTTCCGGCATCGAAATCAAGTTTTTCTGGAATCGGATAGTCACGGATCCCTCTAAAATTACCCTCAGTTGTCAAATTAAAGTTGGACTTTTCCCGAATAGTCTCTCTTCCAAAACGGGCAACGAGCCAGTTACTTCGTGTTCCGCCTTTTTGTATCAGGTCGGCCAAATATATCGCCGGTTTATCCTGTTCATCGGGTAGCGTAAAGAATTCGAACTGGCGGACTAAAAGATTTGATTCGGCAGTGTCCGCCCAACTATGGGTAACAGCCATGCTGCCCTTAACTTCTGCTGGTGCGGCCATCCCTTCAACCCAAAGCGTTCCTTCGGCCCGTGCTGCGGGATCTAACAAATCAATTGCGTAGCCGGCGGGCGCAAAATCTGTAGACCAGGAAGCGTCTCCGCCACGATAATAATCTAGACCCACTCGAACCCTTCTTTTGTCAATTCTCAGCGAATTCTTCAAACCGTGCTGATCAAGCCAACTGCGGCCCACCTCCATGCGTAGTCGGTCATTTGAAAGCTGCCATTTCGTCTCACGCCGTCCGGTCCTAAACTTTCTCGATTGCTCTCCTGGACCAATGATATGCCCCACAAGCGCAGCATTACGATCTCCAATACCCAAATTCGTTATTAGAAATTCCGAAAAAAATAGCTCGCCAGTCTGAAACCGTGTCGTCATTTCCCAGCGTTCATAAGCGAATTCGCCTGCTAACAGCCTTGCTGCGGGATTTCCTCGTAGGAGACCCGGGTCGACAGCCAAAATTACTGCCGACGAGGCAAAGACTACCGCGGCAAGAAACGCCCCGGCCAAAAGGATAGCCGCCCTCGACTCACCATTTTTACGCAGCTGTCTGAATTTTTTAGTCATTCCTGTGTTAACCCTCGGTCCTGCCAGTTGTCAATTCTTCGGCCTCGGAACCTCCAAATTAGCGCTTGGCCCAATCTGAATGTATGAAAAAGACAAGATAACAATGTCCACGCAGCAACCGCAGAAAAGCCTAAATCTGGACGCCCAGAAAGAACGCCCACGCTCAACAGAATAAGATTCGGGTTTCGCCGAGCCGTCACAGTCCGGAAAAGGGAATCGATACGCTGCCAGGAATGTATCTCGATCTTAAACGCAGCGATAAAAATGCCTTCGAGCACACGCCCTATTACGTAACCTAGAATAATCACCGCGGTGACCGTGTCCTCCAGCAACAGAACAGGCGACACATTCTGTGCCAAACCACTACTCCAAGCAAAGTACCAAAAAGGAGGATGGAAAAGATCCAAACCATGGTCGAGTACATGGCCTACGCGGCTGGAATTGAGCGTTACTCTTGCGAGTTTCCCATCCACGGTGTCCAGGAAAGTCATGCCCCATGCACAGATCAACCCGAAACCGAAGTGTCCCCGGCTAAACAACCACGTAGCGACTATTACTAAAACCCAGCTCACCCCGGTAACGGCATTGGGAGGAATCTTCGCGCAAGCTAAAAATCTCGTGACCGCACGCGCTGGCTTTGGCCATAAAAATTTCGTAACGATATCCGTCACTCCTTTGTAGCACGCGTCAAAAATATGATCCTCGATCTCTCGCCGTTTTTCCGATCGGAGGCGGAAAATATACGGCTGTATAGAGTTCCTGAGAGTAGGTGAATACGAAGAAATGAGACTGCTTGGCGTGTAAAAGCGCAGCCCCGGGATCTCCTCGACAAAGACGTTTTCTCCCCCCCGGATAGATTGAAGGAGCTTTTTACTTTCACCCCGTATCGCTAGCGCAACTACTTTTGATTCGTCGGTGGGATCTACTAGGGCGATAGGGTTGTTATCGATCGCCAGAGAGCCCCTTTCAACCAAATTGAGAATTAGTCGTTCGTCATACACGTAATCGCCACGAAACCAGATTGTTACCGGCCTCGACGGTGGCAACGGACCAATAAAAATATGCTGTTCCATTAGGCCCGCGATATGCAATGTCCGGCAAATTCGTTCCAAAGCAGAAAGTCCCCAAACGGATCGCCCATGCTTTAGCGCGCTACCGGCATCTTTGGCTGTATGGGAAATCCATACACAGATGTCACTGGGGTAAGTAACCGGCTGCATCTTTATACTCCTCACGAGGGCAGCATCCGCTGCCGGTAGCGCGTTGGCGCCAGCGCTTCTATCATACGTCTGACTAGTGGTATAGTTTACCCTAACGGACTCATCCAAGAATATGGCAGACTTTAAACTCGCACATCTGTCGGATCTACACATCACTAAGGTGCGGATTCAAGCCTTAAAACACTTGTTGAGCAAGCGGGCATTAGGAGCCCTTTCCTGGAACACGCGACGTCGCAATAAATATAGGCCGGAAATACTTGCCTCCCTAATCGGGGATTTACACCAACAGAATCCCGATCATGTCGTTGTTACAGGCGATCTAACAAACGTCGCACTTGAGGACGAATTCTCGTCTTCGCTGTCATGGTTGGAAAAACTAGGCGGGCCCGAACTAGTCTCTCTTGTTCCAGGAAACCACGACGTTTATGTACCCGAGAGCAAGGACTCAGCATGGAATTACTGGGGAGAATACATGCGATCTCACCAAGTACCGAACAACCTCCAGGCCTCGTTCGGATTCTATCCGGGTAAAGAATTCCCCACAGTACGGATTTGCGGAGCGACTGCTATCGTTGGCGTTTCAACAGCAACGGCCACACATCCACTGAGCGCTTCCGGGACAATAGGAGAATTGCAACTGTCGCGACTTGAGCAGATACTGGATTCACTGACCGGCTCAGGCTTGTGCCGGGTGGTCCTGCTGCACCACCCTCCACAACCTTTGCCCATCGCGCGGCGCCGGCGACTCACTGACGCTGCCGCTTTTCGCACACTAATAGCTAAGGTAGGTGCAGAACTCATTCTCCATGGTCATGCGCATAAGCGTCTCACCAATCACATCGACGGACCGAGACAAAGTGTTCCTGTCTGCGGTGTCCGTCCCTCGTCGGCGGCCGGGCAGGGTCGCCACCGGGCTGCGCAATATCATATCTACAAAATTAGCCGCAACGGATCAGTGGCCGGCTCACTTACAAAGCATGCGGGATTCGAGATCAGCGTAATCTCACGGAGCTATAACAAGATAAACAAACGATTCGAGTGGAATGACGAACAGAGCTTGCAAAACGTCTCTCTTGACCAAAAGACCAACAAGAAGGTAGAAGCAGACCAAAAAGGGTAGGTAAGCCTCTCATGGAGCGACAAAAATCTAGATTGACTCTTCTTTTTTTTCTTCTAATTGTGCCTCTTCTCGCGAAAGCGGGAGGTGCAAACGCCCAACCCTCGACCGAGGAGGTATTGTCTGCGGTTGTCAGAGTTGAGACCGAGGTACCGGCCAATGCACGGACTGCCGCCTTCCTGGGTCAACAGCGAACAGGAAGTGGCGTCGTCATAGACAAACAAGGCCACATTTTAACAATCGGCTATCTGGTAATGGAGGCCCACACCGTCATCGTTTCGACGGCGAGCGGCAGGCAAATGACCGCGACGGTGATAGCGAACGACTCCCGAAGTGGAGTTGCACTCCTCGGTCTGAAAGAGCCACTCGACGTCACCCCAATTCGTTTTGGCGAATCCTCCGGATTGAAGGAACGAACTGAGGCGATCATCGCGAGCGGCAACACGATGGCGCCCCTGCAACCGACATTAGTGACCTCTCGGCGTACTTTCGCGGGATACTGGGAATATCTTCTTGAAGACGCAATTTTCACGGCCCCGCCGCACCCCCAATATGCGGGGGCTGCGTTGATCGGAAAAGACGGTAGGCTACTTGGAATCGGCTCTCTCCTCGTAAACGACGCGCTTCCAGGCAGAAAGGCGCTTGCCGGAAATATGTTTGTACCGATTGACCGGCTCAAGCCGATCCTAAGTGGTATGATTGCAGAAGGCCATACAAAAGAGGAACCCCTGCCGTGGGTTGGACTATTTACCGAAGAGTTTCGTGATAAACTTATAGTGATGTTCGTCGCACCAAATGGTCCAGCAGAAAAAGCCGGAATTAAAACGAACGACCTGGTCCTAGAAGTCGCCAATCGGCCCATAAGAGACCAAGCCGATTTTTACGTGAAGATGTGGAATCTTGGCCGGGCTGGCACCGCCATACCCTTAACTGTTCTCCAAGGGACCGAGATTCGACACTTGACAATCGAGTCCACCGATCGCTCAATGTATTACCAGCAGCCTCTGCCAAAACAACCCATAGAAGAACTCCAATCGACTTGAATCCCACTATTAGATCGGCCTAAGTCGATTCCTATGAATGCTACGGTGGCGAAGGGCATTTAGCGTAAGCCGGTATTGCTGGGTGTAGTCCCCTCCCCGTATGGTCCCAAGGACCTATGGACTCGTTAGCACACCGACCATTTCCGCAGTATCGTACCATTCACGATATTCGGTCACCATTCCGTGCAACAGAGTCCAAACACCCACTAAATCCAATCGGTAGGCCTCGCCGGTTCCGTTAGCTCGTCCGCATTCTTCGGACAGAACAACGACACGATTCCCCTGAACGATAAAATCTTTAGCTACAAGCGTCTCAACCTTCAATGCCGCGCCCCTTTTTGCATACCAATGAGCTACTTGCCCGCGGCCTCGGACCGTTCCCGACCACGGAATAGTCGGCGGCCCAGTTGAAACCCACACTACTTCCTCACTTAACGGT
>CAYWPF010000055.1:0-6477 GCA_964460065.1 uncultured Enterobacteriaceae bacterium | reverse complement strand
GGCTATCATTTTTGCGCCGCGAACGATAAGTCCCTCGGCTGTTTCGTCGACAATTCCCAAACACTGGTCCGGGTCGGCCTGCTCTGCCCGATTCTTGGAACGGTCAACCTGTGGATCCACCAACGTGTGTGTGAGAAAGAGATCATTTTCCCGACAGTGTTCATAGTATCGTAAAACCCGGTCTGTACATTCCCGGACCTGTTTGGAAAAGTAGTCGGCTTTTGCAGCCCAGGCCGTGACCATGGTGTTTAGAAAATCCGCACTCCGGCCCATCATACCACAGGTCGCATCCGCCCAAACTTTATACATTATCCGACGTCGAGCGAGGTCCTCCCGCGTCTGTGGAATTAAGAATGACACGCCTACAGGATCCCCTGTAGTGGGTGAGTCGTAGCACAGAGCCTCACTAAAATCGGCATCGTGTTGGAGGTCGTACAGACGAGCGATGTTGTGTATCGCTGGACGGAAGGCAGGATGGGTTGTTACGTCTCCGATCCGTTCGTTCCCTAGCCAAACTTCGCGATCATCTTGTAATCCTTTGATGAACTCTGCACCGGTTCGCACGCCCATGAGTTTTCTCTCTCGTCCTTTAAAAGTTGGCAAGCGGTTTCTATGCGGCGGTCTGAGCAGTTACCACTACAACAAGTTTCTTGCGCGCGCAAATGTTTCATAAGTGCATAAATTGCGATGATTGATAAGGATAGAGCATGTAAGGGTCTGTCAGATCGGACGCACCATTTTGTCGTAGCGGTGCTTGGTTGCGCTAGCCGATTCGGTGGATTGCTTCATGCCCGCGCAGAATCTTCAGTGCCCCACGACAGAAACTAGTAAATTTGGGCGGGCCTCGGAACCAGAATAGGTGAGTGTCACAGGAACAATCGGATGCTCCGAAGCCGCTAAGCAGCGCTTTTGCCTGTCCCATACCGGAAATTATGTTTGCTCACGTATGCTCTCGGTGTTCAGCGTGGTGCGTAAACCAGATGTCGGTGATGGTCGCCGCGGTATTGAGGTAGTCGATGTGCCAATGACGTGAACGACCGACTCTCGCGTGCCGTAATACACGGGCACGCACTCCGCCTGGCCCGACTGCCCTGCCTATATAGGTTGGATATCCGGCCTTGAGTGGGATCATCTCCAATCGCCCGACCGGTATGACTTGTTCCGTCGTGACGGAGAGAACTAACACGTATGTGCCAGGTCTGGCGTTATGACGGTGAAAGGGACTCTGTTTCGTTACTTCTGTACTGAGGCTTGCCTGCACGGATGCCTCCGGACAAGGAGGCATCCGCTTTTTTTGGGCATAAGACGAGCGCTTTTTATGCGACGGCCTTTTCCCCGAGTTGCTGGAGCCGCGGGGCAACTTCAGCCGCGAACAATCGCATGCTTTTCTCGCTCTCTTCGTAGGGCATTCCGCCGTAGCTAAATACGCCGGTGAAGGAATCGCACGCGACTTTAGAGCGAATGTCCATCACTTTTTCAAAACATTGGTCTGGTGTTCCCCAAACCTGCAGATTGAGAAAGAAATCGGTTATGCCGTCTACACCATCGCTCAGCGCATCGGCCATTTTTCCGTAGAACTCATAGCCCTTCGTCTTCGCGAAGTGTTCGCCGCCGAAGTTATAGTGCTTTAAAGCAGACTGCCAGTACGCACCGATGTATTTCCGAGCTACTTCTTCTGCGCGGTTAGCGTCTTTGTCGCAGAATACCCAACCCGCCCCGACAGGCGGAGGCGCATCTACCCCGTTCACTTCCCGGTAGACAGTCCGATAGTTATTCAGTTCTACCGCGACATCTTCCCATGGTTTTTGGGGAATGATCAGGATGCCGATCCCTAACCGCGCCATAATCTCCGAGGATTCTGGCGACACGGCCGCTGCGTATGTGCGCCCCTTGAATGATTTGAATGGTTTCGGCCGGATGTCTTTTTTCGGTTGGTCGTAGAACTTTCCAGCGTATTCGCAGTATCCTTGTTCCAAGCCTGTAAGGACCATATCGGCGGCTTCGACGAAACGTTCTCTGGATTCGCCCATGTCCAACCGGAACCCGTCGAATTCTACTTGGCCTGCACCACGACCCATCCCGAGTATCAAACGGCCATCACATAGATCGTCGAGCATAGAGACTTGTTCCGCCACTCTCATAGGATCGTGCCAGGGTAAGACCACCACCATAGACCCCAACCTGATATTCTTTGTTCGGCCGGCCATATACGTCAGGAACTGCATCACGTCTGGCACCATTGTGTAATCGGTGAAATGGTGTTCGACACTCCAAAGAGAATCGAAGCCTAGTGGTTCTGCTAAGTCCGCCAGCCTGACTTCGTTCTTGTAGACGTCGTAGTCCGAAATTTTTTGATCTGGATTTTGACAGATTGTCGCCATCCCTACTTGCATCGGTGTGTCGTGTGTTCCGGCCATAGTTGTAGTTCCTCCCTCACTTTTTCGCGTCCGACCGGCTGTCCCATAACACGGGCGCTTTTTTTACCGATCGCCGCGACAACCTTACAGACAGATGCAAAACCCTGTCAACACAGGATATTGAACGGTTGTTGGTCCATTGTTTCCTCAAATTAGAAAGGTTGACCAGTATCAAAGGAACAGTATACGAATTACCTGAGCATTGTTTCTCGTTAGTCGGTGTTTCAGTGTAAACGGGGGCAGCAAAAGAGGGGGCTCGTATGTCTTATGATCTATTGATCAAGAACGGAAGCGTGGTAGACGGTACCGGATCGGCACCTGTAAGGGCTGATGTCGCAGTGGCCGACGGTAAGATAGCAGAAATTGGAAAGGTAAAGGAGGGCGCGAAGAAGATCATTGACGCGTCGGACTTGACCGTTACGCCGGGCTTTATCGACCACCATACACATTATGATGCACAGATTTGTTGGGATCCTGTTATTTCCCCGTCGTCGTGGCACGGTGTGACCAGTGTTATTATGGGCAATTGTGGAGTAGGCTTAGCCCCATGCAAGCCGGAAGTGCGTGAAATTGCAGCTTGGGACCTGGTCAATGTAGAAGCTATTCCCTTTGACGTGCTTTCGCAGGGAGTCACTTGGGAATGGGAAACATTTCCGGAGTACATGGCGGCGGCGGCCAATAGGGGTTCTGGCATCAACCTTGGTTTTATGGCGCCTCTTACACCCTTTCGACACTACGTCATGGGCGAGGAGTCGATGGAACGAGGGGCCACCCCTGAAGAGACGCAAAAAATAGCTGCTCTATTGCGGGAAGCTATGCAAGCGGGTGCCTTCGGGTTCTCTACAACTAATGGACCACAGCATATTGGCTATCAGGGCCGACCGCTAGCGTGCAGGCTTGCCAGTTTTGATGAACTCGCCGCATATGCCGGCGTGCTGAAGGACCTAGGTCGCGGCACAATTGAGCTCGCGCTCAATGATCAGCCAGGAGTCGTTACAGAAAGTGATTACGCACTCCTTGACCACCTTGGGACGAATAGTCAACGACCGGTCACTTGGTTGGCGATGCTTTCGCGAGATGACAAGCCAGACGTTTGTATGGAGACACTTCGCCAGACCGAGTCACTTATCAAGAGGGGAATTGTTCCGCAGGTAACTTGTCGGCCACTCAGCGTGCAAGTCAATCTGGCTAATCCATTCATTTTTGCCAATCTCGACTGTTGGAATCCGGCTTTTAATAAGTCTAAGGAACACCAGAAGAATTTATACCAGGATCGGGAATTTCGTGCCGCGTGGCGGAAAACGTTCGAAGAGCCGCGAGTTTTCCCGGGCGATTGGGACCGCGTAGACATTCAGGAAGTCAGTAAGCCTGCTCTAAAAAAATATGAAGGAAAGACGGTTGGTGATGTTGCTCGGGAGCGTGGGGTGGACGGGCTCGACACGTTTCTTGATCTTGCTGTCGAAGATGATTTGAATATACAGTACGTGCTCGCTCTATTTAACGCAGACGAGGACCGGGTCGCAGAGCTGATAACACACCCGAACACTATGATTGGCCTGTCCGACGGCGGAGCGCACGTGGACATGCTTTGCGATGCAGGGTACTGCACCTATCTGCTCGGAACGTGGGTGCGCGAAAAACAGTTAATGCCGATCGAACGGGCTGTGCAGCGAATCACTTCCGAGCCAGCCAGATTTTTCGGAGTTCCAGACCGGGGAACGCTTGCGACAGGTCAGGTTGCTGACATTGCTATCTTCGACGCGGAAACGGTTGGATCGCCAAAGCGTCCTGAGATGCGGTATGACTTGCCGGGGGGAGGGCGCCGTCTGGTAGTGCCTGCTCGCGGGGTTATGCATACAGTGGTGAATGGACAGGTCTTGTATGAGGACCAACAACACAATGGCGCCATGCCAGGCCAAGTGCTGCGCGCGGGCTAAGATTGTGACACTCGCTCTATAGGGGAGGAATAGAATATGGCGGATTTTGACATTCAAATCAAAGGTGGCACGGTGGTAGATGGCACACGAGCCCCAAGACGTCGCACCGACGTGTGGGTTCGAGATGGCAAAATAGCGCACGTTGGCGATGAAATTTCCGGGGCTGCAAAACAGGTCATCAATGCGGACGGGTTAATCGTTGCCCCCGGATTTGTTGATTTGCATACACACTATGACGCGCAGATTCGTTGGGACCCGTACTGCACAATATCAGGCTGGCATGGGGTGACGTCCGTAGTATTGGGGAATTGTGGGTTTGGTTTTGCACCGGTTCGACCCGATTTTCGCGAGCGATCGATGCTTACGATGACCCGGACCGAAGCGATACCTTATGAGTCCATGAAAGTCGGTATGGCCTGGGACTGGGAAACAATCCCAGAGTACCTGGATTCTTTGGACCGGTCACCACTTGGCGTGAATTGTATCCAGTACATGCCAACAGCATCACTGATGACGTACGTGATGGGACTGGAAGCCGCCAAAAATAGACCTGCTACCGCGGCAGAGCGTGTGGAAATGCAACGATTACTGAATGAAGGTATGGAAGCCGGGCTGTGCGGATTTTCTATACAGCGCTTGGGTCCTGATTCTACACAGGCGGACTACGATGGCTCCCCGATGGTTACCGACACGATGTGTGACGAGGATATATTGTGCCTGGCAGAAGTCCTGGCGACTCGCGGTGAAGGTTTCATTCAGATCACGCAAGCGACCGGAAACATTAAGGAGGATCTGAATTTCCTGGAGAAACTCGCCGCCACTGCGCAACGGCCGATACTCCATAATGCGATTGTCCCGGCTCGCAAAAATGCACAGGTGCACAGGCGAAGCCTTGATTGGCTGGAGAGGTGCAGGGCCAAAGGATTACCCATTTACGGACAGACCGGTACCATTCGTACGGGATTTGCATTTACCCTCGAACATTGGAATTTGTACGATGCAAGCCCGGCCTGGAGGGAACTCACAACCGGTACTAAACAGGAAAAACTGAAAAAAATGCGAAACCCGGCTCTGCGTGAAGCAGTGAAGGAGGAAGCCGAAGAAGCTGATCGCAGACTGCAAGTAATCCAAGCGGGTGTAGGCGGTTCAATCCCGGGTTTGCTTGTTCAGAGCGTTAACGACCAGTCTGCCCTGGAGCAATATGTAGGGAAGTCTTTGGGCCAGATCGCTGAAGAAGAGAACAAAACTCCAATTGACGTCATGTTGGATCTGTCCCTTGCGGGCGACTTGAATGTTGAGTTTTTAGGACCGAATCGCGGATTCAATGCCCAGTACATGGCGGAAATGATTAATGATTCAGATTACACCGTCCCCGGTGTTTCTGACGGGGGGGCCCACACCAAGTTCTTCACCGGGGGCGCGTTTACAACCGATTTTCTGCATTGGCTAGTTCGGGACGAACAAAGGGTCACTCTCGAAGAAGCTCATTACCGGTTGTCGGCGCTCCCGGCCAAAGCGGCAGGATTCTATGATCGTGGTGTACTTCGCGAGGGCGCGGCTGCGGATGTTGTCGTTTACGATTTGGACGGTTTGGCTATTGAACCCGACTGGGTCGGTGAAGTGGCTCACGACTTCCCTGGGGGAGAGTGGCGCCGTATCCAGCGCGCCAAAGGTTATCAAAACATTCTCGTGAATGGTGAAGTGACCTTTGAGGATGGGAAATGTACGGGCGCCACGTCGGGGCGACTGTTACGGAACGGCAGGCCCTAAGTGACAAGACACATCTAAAGACGGATACGCAACGACGGGCGGCACTGTGTGGCCGCCCGTCGTTGTATGGCGTCCGGACCTGGCAGAGGTTGACCTCTTCGGCCGTTCTATAGATTTTTCGATGTCGGCGCCCCTTATTTTTATACCGCGTAAAACATTATTTGCCTAGCATATGTTTACCTTATAGCGACGACCAAATCACGAAAGATAGCGACTGTCGTGTTTATAGAGATTCAGTAAACACCAGCATCAGCAAAAGAGGAGCCCCAGGATCTGGGGGCGTGAAAGGAAGGTGCCATGAGTGAACTAGAACAACTCGCGACAAGACTGCAGGTCTTGGAAGACATTGAGGC
>CAYWPF010000054.1:0-6911 GCA_964460065.1 uncultured Enterobacteriaceae bacterium | reverse complement strand
TTTGTTTGTCTCTCTTTCCTCTTTTCTTCGGGGTCCTGTTGTCTTTTTTGTGGTTTCGTTCCCATTCCTTTTGTAATTTGGCGGGTGGCGCTTCTACACTAGGAGGCATACCTTTCCACACTGTTCCGACGGGACGTTTCGGTGAGTTGGCGGCGAGCGATATCCTCCGCGCCGCCCGCCCGTCCAATGTTCATTACGCGCCGGCCGGGTTGATTTGCATAGAGAATACACACAATCGGTGCGGAGGAACGGTCTTATCAGTCGAGTATATGGCCTCCATACGGGCTGCAGCGAATAGTGTGGGATTGCCTGTCCACATGGACGGTTCTCGGATATTCAATGCTGCTGTCGCCTCGGGCCGTGACGTGCGCGAATTTTCCGGAACGGTGGATTCTGTACAGTTCTGCTTGTCAAAAGGTCTGGGTGCTCCAGTCGGGTCGTTAGTGTGCGGGAAACAGGAATTTGTGGGACGGGCCAGGAAATATCGGAAGATGCTAGGTGGTGGCATGAGACAAGCGGGCATAATCGCTGCGGCCGGGATCGTTGCGCTCGACGAAATGGTAGAGCGATTAGAGTCCGATCACCGGCGGGCACGGCGCATCGCCGAGGCCTTGGTCGATTTGCCTGGTGTTTCGTTGGACTTGGACACGGTACAGACCAACGTTATCATCTTCGCAACTCCTAATTATGCCGCAACCGCGGTACCCCTCGCTGATGTGTTAAAAAGAGAGGGAGTACATATTGGGCAAATAGAAGACGATCGCTACAGGATCGTAACGCACGTCGGTATTACCGATTCGGACATTGATGCCGTTCTGAAAGTGTTCACGAAGGTTTGGAAAGCAGTGCCGGTGTGTTAGACCGTGTGCCGAGTGGACAAATGACCGTCACAATCAGAGGAGGGGATCAAATGGCCAAAGTGCAGACGGTGCTCGGAGACAAAACGGTAGATGACCTTGGGTTTACGCTTGTGCATGAGCATTTGACGGCAGGTTTCGGCGGTTACGAGTGGGATAATACGGGTTTTGATAGGGAAAAGGAGTTGGCAGGCGCCATAGAGAAATTGAAAGAAATAAGGGAATTGGGTGTCACTTCTTTTGTTGATCCGTGTCCAATGGACCTGGGGAGAGATCCCGAGTTTGCGGCTGCATGTGCGGAAGGATCTGGGTTGAATGTGATTATTGCAACCGGCCTTTATAATGAGGCACTGGGCATTCCTCCCCATTTTAGAAGTCTCGACGCGGACGCAATAGCCGAAGTCTATGAGCGGGAGATAACAGAAGGGATTGGCGAAACCGGTATTCGCGCAGGGTTGATTAAGACAGCCACTGGCGGGATCCCCGGTATGACAGAAACCGCTACGTCGATAGGCGTACACGAGGAAACCTGCCTTCGAGCCGCCGCTCGGACACAAAAAGCGACGGGAATCCCGATCCTTTGTCACAATGACGAACTCGGGCCCTTTGGCCGCGAGACATTGGATGTGTTCGAAGAAGAGGGCGTCGACTTCAACAAGGTCATGATTGGACACGCCTGCGGCGTCGGGGATATGCGGTACTATTTCGATATATTGGAAAGGGGGGCTTGGATCGGCTTTGACCGCTTCGGGGTGGAGACAATTGCTTCGGACAAAATGCGCTTAGCGTCTCTTATAGGACTCCTTGCTGTAGGTTATGACCGTATCATGATGTCCCACGATGCGGTGCACTGCATGATGGGGCGTCCCAGTGCGGCCTGGGAAGAATTTGTGAAAGCCTGCCCAAACTGGAACTACGCTCATATTTTAAAGAATATTATTCCCCAATTGAGTGCGGCTGGCGTGAGTGAAGGCGCCATTCGTACTATGACAGTTGAGAATCCGAAAAACTACTTTGGGCAGTAGTTGTCCGAAGTCGTAACGACGATGTCAATCGTGGAGAGCTGCGCCGCCATCCTTTAGTGCAATAGCGATCTGTTTGTATATCTCGGTGCCGACGTTCGTCAATGTGTGCGTGGTGCCCTTGACCTTCGGCATAAAGACTGTCCCTGCTTCTGGGTAATGGGTTTGACGTTCCGGCTCCGGGCCTACGCTGGTACTTCGCAGCTTCGACCCGCCAAGGCAAATGACTACTTCGTCAAACTTGTGCGTATGCTGTTTCGTCGATTGTCCAGGGCGCAAAACTAATCTGGTCACTTGGACACGAGGATGGTCCAAGAGTATGGTGGACTCTACCGTTGTACCGGCTGAGGTGGACGATGCCTGCAGCACCAGAACAAAGCCTACCACTAGTACCGACAATGGCACAGAGATTCCGACTATAACACCACGCAGGAAGGGTTTCATGAGTTATCCTTGTCCTCTTATTTGGCACGGGATACATATGCCCCCGTCTCGGTGTCGATCCGAAGGCTCTCTCCTATGTCGATGAATCCGGGAACTCTGACGACGAGGCCAGTCTCCATTGTTGCCGGCTTCAATTCATTCGTAACCGTAGCCCCTTTCATAGCGGGAGGAGTGTCCTTCACTGTGAGATCCACGGTTTTTGGCAGGCTAACTCCGACAGGCTCATCGTCGTACAAATCGACCGTAATTTTGAGATTTGGTGCGAGATAATGGACAGATTCGCCGAGAGTGGTTCGGGATAAGGTGACTTGCTCGTAGTTTTCCGAGTTCATGAAACAATACTCTTCGCCTGACTCGTATAGGTACTCCATCTCTTGTTGCTGTAGGGAAACTCGGTCGACTTTCTCACTGGAACTGAATTTGTGCTCGGTTTGCAGGCCGGTCCGGAGATTTCGCAGCTTTGTTTGAACGAAGCCCCGACCTTTGCCCGGAGTTACATGGCTTAAGCCCATGATTCTATGCAGATGTTTTTGATACATAACGAGTGCGCCCGTGCGCAGTTGGGTAGCAGGTATTAGCATTCGGAGACCTCCGGACTTTGAAATTCAACTAAGTTAACATTGGTTGGGCGGCCTGGGCAATCCGGAAATAGTTAGTGCAATCGCTCAGTCGCTTCCGTGGGGGGCATCAAAATTGGTGATCCGTGGTGGTGTACTATGAACCACGCACCGTTCAGCTCCTGGAAAATATTGGTTGCCAAGATCTGCGAATGACTTGTTCCTTGTTCGGTCTGCGACTCAAGATTTTCTAGCAGTACGACCCAGCCTGTCGTTCCTGCCACTTGTACTTGTACTTCGGCCAGGTCGAATTTCATTGACCGGGTGTTGTCGAAGATACGCTGCCAGCTTTGCATTACTGGGCCGGGCCCGGACAGCACGGGCCACCCCGGGTGAATGCACTTTATGTGGCTCGCGGGAAGCCAAATACGCTCCATCTGGTCAATGTCGAGGCTCTCGAAGGCTTTATAGAAGGAATCATTGGCTGAATACACGAGTTTAGCTTGATCCATAACTCTCGCCGTTCACGGTTTTGGAGACATGAACACTAGGGTTGTTAAACGACCGTTGCCATCGTTGTGAATCCCGTGTTCCGAACCGGCCGGAGCTAGCACAATCTCTCCTGGTGCGAGTGAGTGACTGTCTTTGCCAACCGTTACTGATCCTTTTCCACCGAGAACATAGTATACTTTGTCCGATGCATCGTGGCTATGCGGAGTTTGACTTTGGCCTGGCTCAAGGCAATAGACATCGCAGAACATTCGCTCAGTCGTGAACAAATTCATTTTTTTCATCTTTTCCCTGGAAAAGGCGATATGGTCGGAAACCGTTTTGCATAGTTCCATGCGAAAGACCTTCCTTATTTCTGATAGTTGGGTGCGACTCGTTTTGTCGCCGACGACAGGACTACCAGGTTTGTTCGAATGCTAAAAC
Organism: uncultured Enterobacteriaceae bacterium; assembly: GCA_964460065.1. Taxonomy (GTDB): domain Bacteria; phylum Desulfobacterota; class Binatia; order Bin18; family Bin18; genus Bin18. Next base: position 3,098 of record CAYWPF010000054.1, on the reverse strand, counting down.
CCCCTGTGTGGGCGTTCCAAGAAAGACATTTTCTTTATCTTTTTAGCCCATATAAGCCGGTGCGTTTTTGGCAAGACGACAAAATTGAGATTCGTAGGGCGGACATCGTTTTTCCGAATAAAATGCGAGGACTTTACCTCAATCGAATTGCTCTTGTTTTGTGGGGGAGATCCCTGGCATACTATGAACAGAAGGGAGTTCAATTATAGTCGAGAAAGGATCGGCATGGATATTCCCCAATGTAAGGAATGCTCAGACGGCGTGCTTGTGCCCCTGTCGGACTATGGACCCCGTGGTTCAGACCTCGATTTTAAGGTTTGGGCCTGTATAAATCCCACTTGCGGCTTTACCATACGCATTGACAAAGGTGTAATGCTTTATGGGCTTCGGGTGGGCGAATCTAAGAAGTCGGCCGACCAACCGAACCGCTCTTAAAAGTTCGTATCTGACGGAGCAAGGCGGAGTTGTTGCTATTTTTCTGGTATCTGTAGTTTTTTCTCCGGTCGTGGTTTTCTCAGTTTAAGCTTGGCCGACAATTTGGGGGGCATATACGAAGAGTACGCCCGCTAATGTCGCGATAGGCAACAGTCGTGACTCGCTTGCATCGTGCGCGGCGGGGAGAAGGCTTCCGGCCCCCAAGTATAGAAGTACCCCCCCGAACCAACCGAGTAACAACGGGAGCAACCCTGTTTCCATTGTCACGAACGATTGTGCATAGATTCCTACCGCGGGCGCTACTGCAGTCAGTCCCAAGAAGATAGAGGTGTTCCGGATAGTTTGTTTGGTGCCGAGCATGACGCCTACGAGACTTGCCCCGCATGCTATCTTGTGAAGAATTATTCCGAAGGCAATTGACCAGCCAACGTGTTCTCCGGCCTGGAAACCTTTCCCTATAGCGAAACCTTCAAAGAGGCTGTGTGCGAAGATGCCCATGGCCCCCCACATCCCTGAGTGCGGTGCATGTGCGTGGTGCGAAATTTGCTCTTCCGGTGTCTCGCGCTGATGTGTCATGTGCTCCACAAGATAAAAGCAGAGAAACCCGAGGGCGCACGACAATAGTATGTGATGGTGGTGGAGAGAGTTATCTAGCGCCGAAAGTATTTCTAGGGACTCCGGAAGGACTTCGATCAGGGCGGTCGCTATGAGTGCGCCAGCAGAGAAGGCAAAAAGTAGACCCTGATAGGCTCGCAGGCGCATTGCAAGAACGCCACCGCATAGCGTGAGGAGGAATGTTATAGAAGCGATCCAGACAGCGGTCATGTCGTCCAACGTGCCCTAAGTATTGTCAGCATTTCTGATTTAGGTCTACGAGTGCAAATGGCCAACGGCAGGCATCGAAGCCTAACAAGTCGGGAACCGTGGCGCTATCCCCCACCCAACAAAGAACTTTTCGAGATTGCTAGCATGGGACTAGTGGATTCGTAAGAAACGTAACGACCAAGTGAGCAGAAGAACGAGTGATAGTATGGCCGCCGCCATTTGTCCTAAAGGGTAATCGTAATGGTTAGCCAGTAAGAACGCGTACATGTTACAAAGTATAGACACACACGGGACAATGACAAACATGCTGCGCGCTGTTCTGCCTATGTGCTTTGCTATTAAGGCAGGGAGGACCAAATGTGCGAAGGCGAAAATTACACCGGCTACGTGAATAGCGAATCCAATCGCGAGTCCCAGCCAGACCGACAAAAGGCTGTTCCACAAGCCGGTTCTCATCCCGACTGCTCGGGCCATTTCGAGATCAAGGACAAGTAATAAGACAGATCGGTAACTACGGGTCAAGAAAATGATTGTCAGCAGTGTCATGACGCTAAAGACCCAAACATCGAATCCGCGCGCCCCTATGATTGTGCTGGAGAGGAGTTTCGTGACTTCATCAAGGCCATGCGGGCTGTGGGCTAGTAAGAGAATGGCGCCGCTCCCGGACCCGATAAATACCCAGCCGGTGATCGCTTCGTGTGTTTCTTGGTCCGTTTGTAGCCGTGCCTGTGCGGTCAAAAAAGCGGCTAGAACAGCGAACGTGCCTCCCATTATGGAATGAAAAAATTCTGAGTTCCACCAGCTTTCTAGTTCTAAGGTAATGCTGCCGCCCAGGACAATTCCTACGGCGATACCGAGCAGGGACGCCTGCGAAATTGCCGCACCGATGAAAATCTGATCGCGCGCGACGATTAAGACGCCAATGAGCGATAAGAGCACGCCAATGAACCACCCGGACAGATAGGCATTGTGGAATAGGAGCCAAGAGTCGGCGAAATCAGCTATCACGGAAATTCTCTCCAGCGATGGAGCCTATTAACAACAAATCGTATATTCTCCTAGGGCGTATGAAGTGGCTCCGCGGAGTCGTAGGGGTGGTAAAGGCGCTCTGTATTTGCCGCCGTCAGTACGTCGTTTTTGGGCCCACCGATCACCGTCCCGTCCAAGAAGAGGGCCACGTGGGTTGCGTAGGACTCCGCTAATCTCAAATTATGACTCACGAAAAGTATGGAGCATCCCTCGACCTGAATGAGCTCAGATAAGCAACGTAAGAACGCTTCCTCGCCCGAGGGGTCCAAGTTGTTGGTGGGTTCGTCGAGCAGTAGCAACGCGGGCCTTCTGACCAGGGCGCGAGCCAGTAGGGCGCGCTGGCGTTGCCCTCCTGAAAGAGAAGGGTACGTTTTGGACGCCAACGGCGAAAGCTGTAAAGTGTGCAGGGCCCAGTCAACCCGTGAGGCCCGCGTCTCGCCAGGTTGAATAATCGTCCTGATGAGCCCTAATTCTACGAACTCACGCGTGGTTATCGGGAACGTCTCATTGATATGGGTTTCCTGTGGTACGAAGCCAAAGCTTTGGTACGAGTTATCTCCAGAAAAATACTTTAATTCGCCCTTTTGTGGTGCCAACAGGCCCAGAAAAGATTTGAGAAGGGTGGTTTTGCCGCTTCCGTTGTGGCCTAAAAACACCCAAAATTCGGACGCACAGATGCTTAGGTTTATCCTCTCAAGCACCCGAGATACGCCATAACCCAGGCAGACGTTTTTTGCTTGTAATAAGGTTCTCCTGTCCATATTTGAGGAACTCACCGTAACGTACCGTGTGTAGGGGTTGCAACTCAC
>CAYWPF010000053.1:0-2750 GCA_964460065.1 uncultured Enterobacteriaceae bacterium | reverse complement strand
TGCGAAGATGGAAAGATGACTATCCGGTGGGGGAGGAATGGCGATTTCCTTGCATGCGCAAATTATCCCGAGTGCAAGTGTACTCGAAACTTTAGTCGTGACGACGCGGGCGAGATTGTTGTAGAGAAGAAAACAGATCTTCTTACCGATGAAGAATGCGAAAAGTGCGGCCGTCCAATGCAGATAAAACATGGGCGTTACGGAAAGTTCTTGGGTTGTTCGGGGTATCCGGAGTGTAAGAGCATCAAAAAAATTGGTCAGCCACCACCGCAGCCGGTGGGTGTTAAATGCCACAAATGCGACGAGGGCGAATTTGTCCAGAAGTTTAGCAGACGAGGTAAAGTCTTTTACAGTTGCGACCGGTACCCAAAGTGTGAAAATCCACTCTGGGACAAGCCTATATCTCAGCCTTGTCCGGACTGTCAGGCGCCATTTTTGGTCGAGAAGACAACCAAACGTGCCGGAACGATGTGGCGGTGCATTAATGAAGAATGTGAGTACCAGAGAAGTGTTGATCTCGATGACGACTCGGAAGACGGTTTGTTGAGTCCCAAGCCGGTACACCAGTCGTGCCCGGACTGTCAGGCGCCATATCTTATCGAGCAGGAGGCGAAAGACGGTCGCATCAGACGGCGCTGCATAGTCGAGGGGTGTGATTACGAAAACCTTGCAGATTCTCATAGCGCGTTGAAATCTGAAGAAGGATCGTCGGCAACTCTTTCCGTTTGATCCCTCAGAAATAGTGTCACTTTTTAGAGTGAAGAAGAGTTTTGTTCACGGGCTGTGCAAATTGTTACTTCCAAAGTAGGAATGTGTTGGGTATAGAACCGCTATGCGATGTGTGAATGTTGTGGGTGGCGGTCTCGCGGGTAGTGAGGCGGCATGGCAGCTCAGCCAATACGGTGTGCCGGTACGTTTTTACGAAATGCGTCCGGACCGGCCTACAGCCGCCCATCACACCGAACAGTTTGCCGAGTTAGTGTGTTCGAATTCCTTCCGAAGTGCGGCTCTCGAAACAGCTGTTGGGCTGCTCAAAGAGGAAATGCGCGGCATGAATTCTCTCGTGATGGAAGCGGCGGACCATGCCCGTGTGCCCGCCGGGCAAGCGTTGGCGGTTGACAGGAAAGAGTTTGCGCAATATGTCACGGACGCCTTAGTTAGACACCCCCTCATTGAGGTGTACCGGGAAGAGGTGGAGGATGTTCCTCCGGGCCTTACTATTATTGCTACTGGTCCTCTGACGTCGCCGAAATTGACGGCGCAACTCCGGTCGTTGTTTGGGTGCGAGTATTTGTATTTTTATGATTCCATTTCACCCGTTGTAGACGTAGACACAATTGATTTTGATCTCGTGTTTCGCGCCTCACGTTATAATTACGGGACTGATGATTACCTGAACTGTCCGTTATCGGAGGAACAGTATTATGGTCTGGTCAACGAAATCCTTGCCGCCGACAAGGTACCTTTAAAGGATTTTGAAAAGGCTAGTTATTTCGAAGGTTGTCTGCCAATTGAAGAAATGGCACGCCGTGGCAAAGACACGCTCGCTTTTGGACCAATGAAGCCGGTGGGACTCACAGACCCCAGGACTGGTGGTCGACCCTACGCCGTTGTCCAATTGCGACAAGATGATAGGCAGGGGAAGTTATGGGGTTTAGTTGGATTTCAAACGAAAATGACTTATGCAGAACAGAGACGAATCTTTCGCACGATACCAGGCCTCGAAACAGCTGAGTTTGTTAGGCTTGGCAGTTTGCACCGGAACACGTTTATTGATTCGCCACGATTACTCGACGAGACATTACGCTTCCGAGGCCGAGACGATCTATTCTTCGCTGGACAAATAATAGGGGTGGAAGGTTATTTGGAGTCAGCCGCAGCAGGCTGGCTTGCGGGACGAAATGCCGGGCGTGCGTTTGCGGGAGAGCCATCGATTATGCCACCGGCTACGACTGCAATGGGTTCAATGATTCGCTACGTTACTGATCCAACGCGAAAAAATTTCCAGCCGATGAACGTTAATTACGGGTTGTTCCCGGAATTGAAAGGACGTCTGCGTGGACGTGAAAAGAAGCGGGCGCTGGGGGAGCGTGCCTTGCTCGACCTGGGAGAATGGATCGACAGTGGGGCACTAGCACCACCGGCACAGCGACATGAAGTCCCTGTGCGCTTGGACACGGTCTGACTACGTTGCGAACATGTGGGTGCCCTGGAAAAGCGATACCAACGGAGGGGCCGCAGAGGCAGACGGGGAGTAGCCAGTGGGAATACCCTGAGAATTAAGGGGCAGGTATGGATTTTGATTTACCCGAAGAATATCGAATGCTGCGTGAGACCGTCCGCCGCTTTGTTCGGCAGGAGCTTCTCCCGCTAGAGGCAACTGTACTAGAAAGAGATACCCAAGGATTAACGGGAGAGGACCTGCTTCCTCCGGAGTCCGAAGAACGACTACTCAGCGTTGCACGGGACGCGGGTTTGTGGGGGCTAGACGTTCCCGAGGAATTTGGGGGATTGGATTTGGCCACCTTACCCAAATGTTTAGCGACCGAGGAACTCTACAAGAGTATCACGCCTTTCACGTTTCCTCCCGACGCCCCGAATCTTCATATGTTAATAAAGACTTGCACTTCCGAACAACGAGAGAAATACCTTATTCCGTACGCAGAGGGTCGGGCTTGCTCGGCTATCGCGATATCGGAACCAGGGGCCGGATCAGACCCGGCAGGCATGAAAACTACCGCCGTAAAAAA
>CAYWPF010000052.1:0-16578 GCA_964460065.1 uncultured Enterobacteriaceae bacterium | reverse complement strand
ACATCTACCTGCGCTCTTGTACTCATCAACCTCGACTAGATTTTTATTAGCACTGGCGGCTGGGTAGCTCTCGAACTCGCCGCCCGTTATTCGACTATAGACCTCAACGACGGCCCTATCGAGGGCGGTGAACTCGCAAACATTACTGTTGGCTTAAACTGGTACCTCAACCCGAACGTACGGATAATGTTCAACTATGTGCACGCAGATATCGAGGATTCCGGCGAAGCCGACATCTTCCAAACGCGATTTCAGGTGGATTTTTAACTTTGAGGTAAAGGCAAGGTAACAGTATCGTAACAATTAAAAGTACATATGAAGGGACTTAACATGAATCTACGAAACACCCTCGCTCGTGCTGTTACCGCTATTGTGTTGTCGGCATTGCCAGCTACAGCACAAACCATCCAAGTCGATGCCGAACTACCCAGCTATGAAAAAGTAAGCGGCGTTTCAGGTAACCTTAACAGTATAGGTTCTGACACATTGAACAACCTCATGACCCTGTGGGCGGAAGGATTTAAAAAGGTGTATCCAAACGTCAACATCCAAATCGAAGGAAAAGGTTCGAGTACCGCTCCTCCGGCATTGATAGAAGCAACAGCACAATTGGGGCCCATGTCACGCGCAATGAAAAATAAAGAACAGGATACTTTCGAGGAGAAATTTGGCTACAAGGCCACGCCCATTCGTACGTCACTGGACTCATTGGCAATATTTGTGAACAAAGACAACCCCGTTACCGGCATGAATCTTCAGCAGGTAGATGCTTTATTCTCGAAAAACCGAAAGTGCGGGGCTATAAATGACGCCACGGTGTGGGGAGATATCGGCCTGAAGGGAACATGGATCACAGCCCCGATTAGCGTTTACGGCCGTAACTCGGCATCTGGCACATACGGGTTCTTCAAGAAAAAGGCTCTATGTAAGGGAGACTATAAAGACACTGTCAAAGAGCAACCAGGGTCTGCTTCCGTCGTTCAAGGCATCAGTGAGGACCGGAACGGTGCAGGGTACAGCGGTATTGGCTACACCACTTCCGGAGTGAGGGCGGTCCCTTTGGTTAAAGAAGGAACCAACTACATCGAAGCTACATACGATAACGTGGCTAGCGGGGAATACCCCCTCTCACGTTTTATGTATGTCTACGTCAATAAAGAACCAAACAAAGCGCTGGATCCATTGACAGCGGAATTTCTCAAGTTTGTTCTGAGCAGAGAAGGACAGCAGATTGTGGTAAAGGACGGTTATTACCCAATGTCGGCAAAACTCGCAAAAACCGACAGAGCTGCGCTTCAGTAGTTTATGAATTTGCGACGCGTGCATTTTGGTTTTACAAGACAGAAAGGCGGGGAGTTCCCCGCCTTTCTGTCTTGACGGTCACTAATTCGAAAAGCCATGTCTAGTACATCTCAGCATAGACCTCCGGAATCGTTGACACCGGTGGAGGATGCCGCCAAGCAAGATGCCTCGTTCCTCGCCCTGGAAGAAAACCAGTCACGAATTAGGAGAAAAAAAATAACGGACAAGGCCGCCGCGATACTCATTACGGGCGGCGGCTGTGCAATTATCTTGAGCATCGCCGCGATACTCTGGGTAATTGTTGCAGAGACATATCCCCTTTGGAAGTCTCCCAGTGCCGAATGGGTTGCTCTGCCGGGTGAGTTGAAAGGGCTCGAGAGCGCTACATCTCACACAGAAGTTCTGGCGCTCGGCGTAGACGAGTATCGCGAGATAGCTTACACAATCACGGATTTTGGGGTTGTTGAATTCCGTTCTTTGCCGGGCCAAAGACCCGTGAGCCGTCACGTTATACAGGGATTGAAAGGACACTCTATTACGTCAATTGACTATCACAATCTCTCTCATTCCGCCGCAATTGGAACTGCGGCTGGGGTTGTAGTTCCAATCGAAATTTCGTTTGCCATAGCCTATAAGGGAAACACCCGTGTCAGCACCCCTCTTGTGATTGAGGGAAAGCCCGTGATCTTGGACCCGGAACGACGAGTCATCACGGATTTGAGTTACCAATATTTCGACGATGATGAAGAAGAGCAAATGACCATTACTGGTGTACTCGAAGAACGCACGCTTGTTTTCTTGCAGCAGAAAACAACAGAATCCTTTTTGGGCGATCCTGAAACATCACAGACTCATCTAGAGCTTCCTAATAAAATCAGCGCAGGAGTGAGTGCACTGACGATAGACCCAGACCAACGTAACTTGTTTGTAGCTCTAAAAAGTGGCGAAGTGCTTCATTGGGATCTTCGGGAGCCTAGTGCACCTCTACCAGTCACCCACCTTCGAAAGACAGGTCGGCCTGCAGTGCGGGCAATGGAGTGGCTCATAGGGGGTCGGTCATTGGTCATGGGCGACGATTCCGGGGGCCTCAGCGTGTGGTTCCAGGTACGCGACAAAGTTGATCCCGCCAAGCTGCCTTTTCGCGAAATTCACGTTATGGCCAGGCACCAAGCAGCTATTACGGCTGTTTCTGCTTCACCCCGGAACAAAGGGTTTGTTTCTGGAGACGCTTCCGGGGCCGTCCGTGTGAACTACGCGACAACGGAAGCCGTGACCTTGTCCCTGACCACAATGGAAAGCCCTATCACCCACGTAACATATGCGCCCCGCACTGACGGAATGCTAGCACTGAATCAGCAGGTCATTCTTTACAACTGGTACATCCACGATCCCCACCCCGAAGTGACCTTGTCCTCACTGTTCAACAAAGTTTGGTACGAGGGCTATGAAGGTCCGGATCTCACATGGCAATCTAGCAGTGGCACTGACGATTTCGAGCCGAAGTTCAGCCTGACGCCTCTCGCCTACGGTACCGTAAAAGGAACATTCTACGCACTTCTCCTAGCCGTTCCCCTAAGCTTATGCGCAGCACTTTATACCTCTCAGTTTATGCATCCGCGTTTACGCGGATGGGTCAAACCTTCCGTCGAAGTTATGGCGGCGCTGCCGAGCGTGGTGTTAGGATTCTTTGCCGGGCTCTGGCTCGCGCCACTTGTGGCAGACATGGTCCCCGCTTTGCTTTTGATGCTCATAGCGATGCCAGTTGTCGTCCTTGCTGCCGCAGTCGTCTGGAGACTATTGCCTCTGAATTTCCGAAACAGCACGAAACCGGGCGTTGAAGTTTTCGTACTGGTTCCATTGATCATGTTGACTATTTATATCTGCCTACTAGCCGACGATCCCTTAGAAAGGTTTCTTTTTGAAGGGAACTTTCCGCAATGGTTGTTCGATACAACCGGCGTTCGGTACGATCCTCGCAACTCACTTATTGTCGGATTTGCGATGGGATTTGCCGTCATTCCAATAATTTATACTATATGTGAGGATGCGTTTTCAAATGTCCCGCAACATCTCATTTCGGGGTCTTTGGCATTGGGCGCATCACGCTGGCAAACCGCCCTGCGAGTTGTCGTCCCGACCGCAAGTCCTGGTGTCTTTTCCGCAGTCATGATCGGTTTTGGTCGAGCCGTCGGCGAAACCATGATTGTTCTTATGGCTACCGGCAACACACCCGTAATGGACTTCAATCCATTTACCGGTTTCCGAGCATTATCCGCGAACATCGCCGTCGAAATCCCTGAAGCACCACACGGAGGTACGCTTTATAGAGTCCTCTTCCTGGCTGCACTCTTGCTATTTATATTAACCTTTCTGTTAAATACAGTGGCAGAAGTCGTCCGACAACGCCTGCGGGACCGATATGGCCGTATCTAATACCTCTTCTAGATCAGGGAACGCGTCGAAAGCCGCAGGCGGCCTGCACCATTTTTTACGAAACGGTGATCCTTACATCTGGCTGACCGGCGGGACTCTCGCGTTCAGTTTGCTCATGATCTCAGGATTAATTTGGATCGTCGGGGCCAATGCCTTAGGTTTTTTCTGGCCTAGCAAAATTCAGCAAATGGAACTGCATAACGGTGAAAAGATCCTGGGAGCAGTGCGGGCGAAGGAACCTATCCCTCTTACGCACGAACAGTTTCGCACCCAGTTTCAAGTGGCGAATCGAGACTTATACGGCGCGGACTTTCGATGGATAGACGATGCCACTATAAAGTCTCAAATATATCCACAGGACACCATCTATCTGGAGCGCTACGAATGGGGCCCCTTCCTCGGTTTTCTAACGGGAATACGCCGCGACGGTACCTTGCTAGCTGAGCCCTTTGAGCAAATGTGGCCGATATTTCTCGAGCTCCACGAACGAACGGAGAAGACACTCTCCGCCATCCGCAGTATAGAAAAGGGGGAGATAGGCGACATTAACCACGAACTCGAGCGACTCCGAGTCGCCATCAAGAAGGCCGAGCGAAAAGCAACCAACCAAGCCGAGAAAATAACTGAGGTGCAGCCTTTACACCTTAAAATGAAAACCCTGCAAGAAGCCTATGGACAGAAAGAAGAAGAGTTGCTGTCCTTATACCGCGATAACACCCGGTATGAATTAGTAGTTCAAGACGTAAACGGTACAGAAAAACTACTGCCCATTGCTGGCGTTGTCCGCGGTTTTCTCCCCAACAACATGACACAGTTAGAACGTCTGGGCCTGTACGTGACTCGGTTTTGGGAATTCTTCTGGGAAGATCCACGCGAAGCAAATATGGAAGGCGGCGTGTTCCCCGCGATTTTTGGCACCGTGATGATGGTGATTATCATGACGATCATTGTAGTGCCATTCGGCGTCATCGCCGCATTGTATCTCCGAGAGTATGCAAAACAGGGCCCGCTAGTCCGCTGTGTGCGCATTGCTGTTAACAATCTAGCGGGCGTCCCGTCGATCGTTTTCGGCGTCTTTGGATTAGGATTCTTCATATATATGATAGGAGGAAGTATAGACCAGTTTTTTTACCAAGATAGCTTGCCTACCCCAACATACGGGACGGGCGGCATCTTGTGGGCATCTCTCACGCTCGCGCTAATGACCGTACCCGTCGTCATCGTGTCAACAGAGGAATCTCTGGCGGCTATCCCTTCCGAATGGCGAGAGGGTTCGCTTGCGCTCGGCGCAACCAAATGGGAGACCCTCAGGAAAATAGTCATTCCCGGTGCGCTGCCAGGCATGCTTACCGGGACAATTCTAGCCATGGCCAGGGGTGCCGGTGAAGTTGCACCGCTAATGATTACCGGTGTCGTGAAACTAGCGCCCACACTTCCAGTCGACGGTCACTGGCCCTTTTTTCACTTGGAAAGAAAATTCATGCATCTCGGTTTCCACATCTACGATGTCGGCTTCCAATCACCAAATGTGGAAGCCGCGAAACCGATGGTATTCATGACTACTTTGCTGTTGATAATAATCGTCGTTGCGTTGAACCTAGCTGCAATCGCTCTACGGAACCGTTTACGGAACCGCCTTCGCTTCGGAGCTTTTTGAGACGAAAGAGGAAAGTATAAGATGCAAAGTCGTAAAATACCGCGACCGGTCAAACCTCCAGAAACACCGGGACGTTTAGCGGTAAGTAGCAAGCCGAAACGGACGAAGGTTCCGTCGCCTTACACCACAGAGATCTCAATCCGAGACCTGAGTCTGAGCTACGATGGAACTAGCCAAGCGCTCAAGCAAATAAGTATGGACATCCCACAGGGCGACGTAACCGCATTTATAGGACCTTCCGGCTGCGGCAAATCGACTCTTCTACGCTGTTTTAACCGATTAAACGATCTTATCGACGGTTGTATAATAAGCGGAAGCATAACCGTCGGGGGTACCCAGATTCTTGACCCGAACCTGGACGCCACTGAACTTCGAAAGCGAGTGGGCATGGTATTCCAGAAACCAAACCCGTTCCCCAAAACAATTTTTGAGAACGTCGCCTATGGCCCACGTGTTCTCGGCATCAATGACAAGGCGGCCCTCACCGAGATCATTGAAAGGAGCCTGAAAAGGGCAGCTCTCTGGGACGAGGTCAAAGACCGGTTGCACCAGAACGCCCTCGCCCTGTCAGGCGGACAGCACCAACGGCTATGCATCGCCCGCACGATCGCCATTGAGCCTCAAATAGTCTTAATGGACGAGCCTTGTTCAGCCTTAGACCCAATTGCTACAACCAAAATTGAAGAACTGATTCATGAGCTGAAGGAGCATTATACGATTGTGATCGTCACGCATAATATGCAACAGGCGGCGCGGGTCTCCGACTATACAGCTTTTCTGTACCTGGGAGAGCTCATCGAATTCGGTGAAACGGAAAAATTGTTTACTACGCCGGAAAAGCGAGCTACTGAAGACTACATTACCGGCAGATTTGGTTAGGACTGACTCATTCGGCAAGATCGTAGAAAGATCGGGGGCACCATGCCACAGCATACAGACCGACAATACGAAGAAGAGCTTCAACAGCTCCGAGGCAAAGTCCTGGAGATGGGAGGTCTAGTCGAGAAACAGATCGGAGATGCAGTGTCATCCCTCACCAGTCGTGATTCCGTACTTGCACAACAGGTCATAGAAAAGGATCACACGGTCAACTACCTAGACGTCGTTATTGACGAAGCGTGTATACGCCTGCTCGCCCTACATCAGCCGGCAGGACGTGACCTGCGCTTCATTACCACGAGCCTAAGAATTTCTACCGATCTCGAACGCATAGGAGATATTGCGGAAAACATTTCCGAGCGAGCCCTGGAGCTCAATCAGGAGCCACCTATAAAACCACGACAGGAATTGCCGGAAATGGCGGAAGGCGCGCGGGCGATGCTCCGCGATAGCCTGGACGCATTCGTTCGAGAGGATCCGGACCTGGCCCTAACTGTTTGCCAACGGGATGACCGGATAGACGATCTAACTGCGCACATTTTCAACGATTTACTTTCTCAAATGCAGGAGCAACCAGAAGACGCTAGCAGAGCAACACGGACACTCTTTGTCGCAAAATACCTAGAACGCGTTGCCGATCATGCGACTAATATTGCCGAAATGGTAATTTACATGGCCAAAGGGAAAAGCATTCGTCATGTGTCACCCTTGCCTGAATCTATCTAACCAAGCTGTTCCATGTGCTAAGAAGAGGACGTCATGGAATCACAACGCTCCCCAGGAGCAGCACCCGGAACGAAACACAAGATTCTCATTGTAGAAGATGAGAAGGATATACGAGATTTGCTCCGGTACAACCTGGAATCGGAAGGCTTTCTCGTGGTCGAAGCTGACAACGGCGAAAGTGGTCTAAAGCTGGCCGCGAGTGAACGTCCGGCCCTCGTTATTCTGGACTTAATGCTACCTGGATTATCCGGATTAGAAGTCTGTCGCATTCTTCATTCAAAAGATGAAACCGCAAATCTTCCAGTGTTGATGCTAACGGCACGTGCTACGGAGGTCGATAAAATACTCGGGCTGGAAATGGGCGCGGACGACTACGTCACGAAACCCTTCAGTCCCCGCGAACTCGTCGCCAGGGTTAAAGCTGTATTAAGACGTACGTACAGCCCACCGGTAGATCACCCTCATCAAATTTACGACAAAGGAAGATTACGCATCGACTACGACACTTACGAAGTTCATGTTGACCAGAGTCCCGTTGGCTTGGGCCTTCGTGAATTCGAACTCCTCAAGTTTTTCGTACAATCACCCAACCGGGTTTTTAGTCGTGCTCAAATTCTTGACCTCGTTTGGGGGCACAACGTTTACGTGGAGGCCCGGACCGTTGATGTGCATGTCCGCCGTCTTAGACAGCGTATCGAGGAAGATGACGCAGATCCCGCTCTTATCATCACCGTGCGAGGGGTAGGATACAAGTTCAACCCTGAAGCTCTAGGTCCCTAGGACTCCACATTTAATCATGACCGTTAGTTCGGGGCACCATGAGAAATATTTTCACGCTTTCAATCGCTACTCCACTAACGCTAGCTTTTTTGTCGTCGGCGTTGCTCTGCCTCTACCTCAGGGAACACTTTATTTGGGCCTTGTATGGTTTTCTTTGTTTTAGCGTCGCTGCGTTTTGGATAGCAGCGCACTTTAGTCGGAAGTTCAAAGATCGCTTCGAACAAATGATTAGCCTTCTCGCCAAACCCGACAACGGAACTACAGGACGGGGCGGCGGAATCACCTACACCGACCAGCTCGATTACCTAGAGCACCTAGTCCGACGACGACTAGACGCAGACGTCCTGAGCCATTCGCAAATGCAGCTACAAAAAGAAGAGCTGGAAGCTTTAGTTGAGACTATGGCCGAGGGAATTGTCGTAATAGACTCGAACGGGATCATTGCGCGGTATAACCCGGCGGCGGTAAATCTTTTTGGCCAAGATACACGACAAGACTGGACCGGAAGACCGTTCCGGGAATTCTCGCGTCATCCTCTGCTAGGACAGTTGATCTCGGCGGACAACACTCTCAGCCATAACAGTCTAGAAATAGAAATCGAAGGGACAACCCAACGCCAACTGGGAGTAAGTGTGGTCCCCTTCCCATCAAATGGCGAGGCAGGAACCAGAGAGGAAGCGTCAGGCGCACGCAATGCTTACATGTTGAGCTGCCATGACCTCACGGCCATCAAGAACCTCGAGTCCGTAAGGGCAGATTTCGTCGCAAACGTGTCGCATGAGCTCCGTACGCCACTGACTGCCATCAAAGGATATGCGGAGACACTCCTCAACGGAGCCGTAAAGGATCCAGAGAACGCAATTCGATTTCTTTCGATAATAGATAGGCATTCGGAACGCCTTAGTCGTCTCATAGACGATTTACTCACCTTGTCTGATCTGGAATTGGGAAAAACCGATCTTACGAAGGAGAATTTTTTGGTTGGCGATTTGGTCAAAGAAGCTTTTGACGTGATTCAAGACAAAGCACGGCGAGGAGGGGTCACGCTCTCTCAGGACATCCCCTCTAGCCTGCCGGCGATCCTCGTTGATAGAGACAGGTTACACCAGGTACTAATAAATCTGGTGGACAACGCGGTAAAACATACTGAAGAGGATGGGCTTGTTCGCGTATCTGCACATGTAAGGAGTTCGGGCACTCGAGATACTACATTGCGCCACATCTTAAGCGAGAAGAACAAGAATATTTATACGGAACCACGAACCGACAAGGTTTTGCCGAAGACGCCTTCTGCCCTTCAGTGGCTAGAAATTAGAGTAACGGACAATGGTTGCGGGATACGGGAAGAAGACCTCCCGCGGCTGACTCAGCGCTTCTACCGGGTAGACAAGGCTCGGTCCCGAGAGTTAGGAGGAACCGGCCTCGGGCTCGCCATAGTGAAGCACCTAGTGCAAGCGCACGGCGGCGAATTAGAAATAGAGAGTCAAGTCGATCATGGCACTACCGTCCATGTCGTTCTACCGCTCGCGACTATTGACGACAATTCTTAGTCCTCTGGGGAAGCAAAAGTCAGCGCGACTCTGTCTTCCATCGACGTTCTACCATTTCCAATGCTTCTTTGCGCGAAGCAACAGCGCCCTCCAGCTGCGCATCCTCAATCGTACTCAAAATAAGCGAAAAGCGAGGACCCGGCGTCAGCCCGATTCGAATCAGATCGCTTCCGTCGATCAGCGGTGGGGGCGAAAGATCCTCAGGCGACAGTTCTTGGAGTTTTCTAAGGCAAAAGTCGTACGCGTCTCGGCGCTCGTTCGAGCCAAGTGCATGAAGGCATGCCAGCTCCAGCAATTCCCTGGTATGAGCCTTTCGTAAAAACCGTTTAAGGTCTGCTGTTCCCATTTGTATAGCACCGTAGACACGCCATCGGTTCCTTACGAGGTGTTCAACCCTCTCCCAGGTCGTCCGGGACCTCTTCAACCTCTTACAGACATGTATAGACAATTCAGCAGCTCGCTCGGAACGGGATAGCAGAAAGCCCTGTACTCTCGTAGGCAAACAGCATTGCGGTTCGCCGGTATCATGCAATACCGCCGCTAATGCAAGCGTCTCAGTTGGCCTTTTGAGTTCGTCGAGGTGTCCTAATATGGAAAGAGTGTGTTGCAGTTTTTCGTTTTGCACATCCGAACCTGGGTTTGACGCCAACACATGTTTAGTGCAGGCTACCTCAGGTAATATCCAGCGCAGGAGTCCGGAGGCCGCGAGAATTTCATATCCCCGCCTGGCACTACCCTGTGTCAAAATCCTCACCAACTCGTCTCCGATCCGTTCCCAGGCAATCTGGGTAACGGTGGAAGCAAGCTGGACCAACGAGGCATAGGTCGGCTGATCTACAGAGAAGCCCAGTTGCGCTGCGAAACGCACGGCACGCATCATGCGCAATTTGTCTTCTTGGAATCGGCACGCCGGATCTCCAATCGCCCTAATGATACATCGTCTTAAGTCTTCGATTCCCCCAACATAATCTATCACACGTCCGGTCAGCGGATCGTAGAACATTCCGTTAATCGTAAAATCACGCCTTAATGCATCCTCCCTTGGATCGCCAAAGTGAATCTCTGAGGGATGACGTCCATCTCGGTACCTCCCGTCTGTACGAAAAGTCGCAACTTCACAATGTATCCCGTCCAACACAACAAGGACCACTCCAAAATGCACACCAACAGGGATAGTGCGTGGGAAGATCGCGCGGACCTGGTCGGTCGTCGCGTCAGTAGCTATGTCATAATCCTTTGCCTCTACGCCGAGCAGACGATCTCGCACACAACCACCCGCGAAGTAGGCAACGTGCCTATGGTTGCGCAGACGCTTAACCACCTTTATCGCTGTTGTTTCCTCGGGCGTCATTCAGCTACTTTTGCATGCACCAAACGCGGGGGCAATGCACCGCCTTGCTATGCTCTAGGAATAGGATGATGCAGGGCTGAGTGCCTCAGCACCTATGGTTGCCACTCAATTATCACCTAGGTAAGGTTGTTGAGCTGTGGGATTGAGAATAAGTACTAAGGACGTCTGCAACGCTACGGGTGGTCTGTTAGAGTGCGGGCAACGGGATGCCCATTTCACTTCCGTGACAATTGATTCAAGAAATTGTCGAGAAGGAGCCCTCTTCATCCCATTGAAGGGTCAAAATGCAGACGGCCATCAATACATCGAGGCGGCTTTGAAAAACGGTGCGTCCGGATTTATTTTCTCCGGGGAAAAGCCACCTGCGCGTAATAAAAAAGGCATCGGCATAGCGGTCCGAGACCCGTTGCGTGCGCTTCAGCAGTTAGCAGCTTGGCACAGAGCCGGCCTTAAAAGCAGAGTGATTGGCATAGCAGGCAGCAACGGCAAAACGACAACGAAAGATTTGATGGCTCAGATCTTTGGCGCGCAGAGACCGACTCTTTCGACTCTAGGAAACTTCAACAACCACATTGGTCTTCCCCTAACTCTGCTCCGCGCCACGTCCGAGGACAAATTCCTCATTTTGGAAATGGGAACGAGTGGCTCTGGAGAACTTTCCGCCCTATGCCGTATGGCCATACCCGACATCGGTGTCATCACCTCTATAGCAGAAGAACATACTGAAACCCTTCGAGATCTTAGGGGCGTACTCGACGCTGAAACCGAAATTATCGCAGAACTGCCACCCAGTGGTGTTGCGATTGTTAATGGCGACGACGACGATCTAGTAGATAAGGTGCGCAAACAAGCCCGCTGTCGGCTGATAACGTTTGGTCTGAAGCCGCACAATCACTTCCAAGCCGTCAATGTCGAGATATCCCGATCAGGAACTCGCTTCCAGATTCGGATGGGAACTAAGATTAAGGCGGTTACCCTTTCCCTTATAGGTTACCATTGCGTGCTCGCTGCGCTCCCGGCAATAGCGACAGCCTTGGAGTGCGGCTTGGACCTCGATACGATTTGCGACACACTGAAAGAGGCAAACGGGCCACCAAGACGTATGACGGCTATCACCAGGCCCGATCGGCAACTTACCGTATTAGACGATTGCTATAATGCCAATCCCGCATCTGTTCGGAACGCCATAAAAACAGCACACATGATTCGCCACCGGGACGAGGCGTTAACACTCGTGTTAGGTGACATGCTGGAACTTGGAGTGGTAGCGCCCTCACGCCACAAAGAGATTGGAGCCTACGTGGCAAATCTCTCCCCTCCCGCCGATTTAGTAGTAGCAATCGGGGAATTCTCGACTCTACTAACAGAAGCATCAAAGCGAGCAAAATGTCCAGCCCACGCGTTTGCTACCAGCGCAGAGGCAAAAGAGTTTCTCAGTCGTCTTTTGGGCGAAACGGATCGTCCACACCTCGTTTTAGTGAAAGCTTCCAGAGGAATGCATCTGGAGTGTATAGTTGAATTTTTGACTTAGTGAGATCCGGGACCAAAAGAGAGAAGAAAACAAGGAGAAAGTATGGATCCTCAAGTTGGTATTGTTATGGGAAGCGACTCAGACCTCGAAACAATGAAGGAGGCTGCAAAAGTATGCGACGAATTCGAGATCGCTTACGAAATCCGTGTAATCTCTGCCCACCGAACGCCTCATGATAGCGCCGAATATGCGGAAGGCGCTTTGGCCCGCGGACTCAAAGTCATCATAGCCGGCGCGGGTGGTGCTGCACACCTGGCCGGCGTGATTGCTGGTCATACCCCACTGCCAGTGATCGGTGTTCCAGTACGAAGCGCCGCGTTAAGCGGGCACGACTCCTTACTGTCGACAGTACAAATGCCGGCCGGTGTACCGGTTGCTACAGTGGCAATTGATGGGGCACGCAATGCTGGGCTCCTGGCGGTTCAGATATTAGGTGTAGGAGATCGTACTCTATTGACGAAATTTGAAAGATTTAAAGAAGAACTAGTCCGGAAAACAAGAGAGAAGGATAAAAACTTGCAAGCGCGGGTAGGAACTGGAAGCCTTTGAAAACAGATCACTCGTCTACAAGCAGCGACATTATGATTTCTGTCAACCAAGCCCTAAACGAGATTTTGGAAGTAGTAAAACCCTTAGCCGGGGAAAGGGTCAGCCTATTTGAGGCCAGCGGTCGCGTACTAGCAGAGGATATCCTATCGCGTCGTGATGTTCCCCCATTCACGAACTCCGCGATGGATGGATACGCTCTGCGCCACGACGACATAATCGACGCGACCGAGGATTCACCAATCCCCCTGCGAGTTCTAGAAGTCATTCAAGCGGGAGGAGTCCCCTCTAAGGAGATCAGGCCTGGTACGACGAGTAAAATTATGACCGGAGCCATCTTCCCGAAAGGCGCCAATGCGGTCGTAAAGATTGAAGACACATTCGAAAGCGACGGATGTGTACTTATAAAAGCCCACGTGAGCAAAGGGTCGAACGTACGACACTGCGGCGAAGATATCCGTTCCGGGCAAACTATTTTAAAGAGGGGCCGAGTCCTCCTACCCGCCGACATCGGATTGCTGGCCTCCGTTGGGAGAGCTTTTGTCCTAGTGCACCAAATACCGAGGGTTGCGGTACTTAGCACGGGCGACGAACTTTCCGAGGTCGACGTGCCTCTGAGCCCGGGTCAAATAGTCAACTCTAACGCATATACTCTGGCGGCCGCCGTACGCGAGGTTGGTGCACAGCCTGTTCCCTTAGCAATCGCGCAAGACACTATGGATGCCACACATAGTGCTCTGGAAGAAGCCCTAAGACACAACGTTGTTTTATCCACCGGGGGGGTCTCAGTTGGGGATTTTGATTTTGTCAAATCCGCTATGGACCAAATCGGCATCAAACGGCTTTTCTGGAAAATCGCGCAAAAGCCTGGAAAACCGCTTACATTTGGCGTCCGCGGCGATCATCTATATTTTGGCCTTCCCGGAAACCCCGTCTCTGCGCTCGTGTGTTTTTATCTCTACGTCGCTCCCGCTCTCCGACGGATGGCTGGATTCAAGAAAATATTCTTCCCGACAGTTGAAGTAACAATGGCCGAAACAGTAAAGAAAGCCAAGGGGCTAACAGAGTTTATCCGCTGCAAATTAACACGACGAGTAAGCGGCCTCGAAGCCCAATCAACTGGTACGCAGAGTTCCGGCGCGCTAAGTTCTCTGTCCCTAGGGGATAGCCTTGTGATAGGCGACGCGGACAAGGACGTGCTCGCGGAGGGCACTAAGGCGATGGCAATAATTCTAGACCGGCACGAGTTCATGAGATCTTCCCCACCTCTGTAGTACCATTTCCGACTGAGCGTTGCAGACCACTAACTTGCCACATTTGGGAAGATACCTAACAAAGATCAGCCTGCGTTTGAACCGGGAAAGTTTGGGCGATTCCTCTCCTCACGGGGACTTACGCTGAGCATAATTCCCCGTTGTATTGGCCGCATCATTTCATTTAAACCCTTGTTTACTAGTTCTGCGACTCTCCACATCCAGACATGCTAGATCGAGCCATTGATTCTATACTAGTTGACTTTTTCGCACGCTTCTGATTCTGGAAAAGGTCTTTGATCAGGAGGATTCTGTGCAAGACGGCCAAATCTGGATGGATGGCACACTGGTCCCTTGGGACGATGCCAACGTCCATGTTCTCACGCACACGTTGCATTATGGCGTCGGGGTATTTGAAGGTATTCGTTGCTACGCTGGCACGGACGGGCGATCGGGTGTCTTCCGTTTGCCGGAACATATTGAACGATTGTTCGACTCTGCACACATCCTCGGGCTCCGCATTCCATTTTCTCAAGAAGAGATTGTGGATGCATGCCTGGACACCGTACGCGCAAACGGGCTGAAAGAGTGTTACATCAGGCCTCTCGTGTTCGTAGGCGAAGGCGATAGAGGACTCCATGCACGGACGAATCCCATACGTGTCTCCATCGCAGCATGGGCCTGGGGCGCTTACCTGGGCGAAGAGGGTATTCTCAAGGGTATTCGTGTTAAAACGTCCTCTTTTCAGCGCTTTCACGTGAACACCCTAATGACAAAAGCAAAGGCGGTGGGAACCTACTTAAACTCCATACTAGCAGGGCAAGAGGTATGGGCGCTGGGCTACGACGAAGCGCTGCTCCTTGACACCGATGGTTACGTCGCAGAAGGCCCCGGCGAAAATATCTTTGTTGTCAGAAGAGGAACCGTCAAAACTCCACCACTGTCCTCCTCTCTCCTACCGGGTATTACTCGACACACTGCTATAACTCTCTTGCAGGACATGCACATACCGCTGCAAGAGGACCGGTTGACCCGTGACGAGGTATACTTGGCCGACGAAGTTTTTTTTACTGGTACCGCTGCCGAGGTGACTCCTATCCGTGAAGTAGACGACCGACAAATCCGCGGAGAGACCCCCGGACCGATAACGACAGAACTCAAAAATCGATTCCAATCTGTCATTAAGGGCAACCATTCCCAGTACAAAAGTTGGCTGACTTACGTCTAGTGACAATGCCAGCCATACGAAACCTTTGGTTTGAAACGCCGCACCTACTCGACAACGGACGCGGTAGGGCTCTCCTCTTGGAGCTCGATACTTTGCCAGATAGTGCGCGCCACAATATTCTGTCTGCCGGCGACGATTTGGCAGAATTTTCCCTGACGCTTGCACAAACCTTTTGCTATAACGCCCCCACTGCCTGGAAAACATTTGGGCGGACCCAATTTGAAAAATGGTTGGACATTGGGAAAGGGCTTGTCGACCGAGATCCGAGTTCCCGAGAAGGTGCAGTCGCGTACTTTTCAATTCCTCCAGTCAATCTTGAGCGGGTGGGTCTCGCGAAAGCGGAGTTCTGGGTCTCCATCGGAAGGGACGTCCTAAAAACCTCGCGACGTCTAGGCTCTCAGTTCCTGGAAACCTCGGCACCGCTTCTCAAGGAACTCCAATCTCCTCTGGAAGAACAATTGAAAGCATGGGCACGAAACGGGACAGATTTACTAAAAAAGAAAGGGTGGAAGGGCGAGTTCCTGGCAATTTCATATTTCGGCGCGTCTCCCGCTGCATTACCAATATTGGCACCGCACGAAATGCGCGAGCGGGCCGCACTCGGTGTTCTTGTACAGGATTCGGGGCCCTGGAATTTCTTTCCTTCGTTTCCTGCTCAATTCGGCTTTATGGCCCGCAACATACGCTTAACGTTGTTGAAAGACTGCCAGCGCGCCGCAACACGGTCTACCAGTGCAGCAGCGAAGATTTTTCTCGAACTTCCGCCTCGGCTTGTGGAGCTACCATCCACAGCCGTGCAAGAATTTGTTTATCAAATACTCTCGCCGGTCATTAGGTCGGAACCGGTATCGCTGCCGCCGCTTTTCAATCTACTGAATTTGACGGTCCGGACACTCCACATCGACAACAATTCCCGGCTGCGTGATGCCTTACTCTCATTGGCTGCCCGATTTCATAAGGGCATTCCGGTAGCACTCCGGACGCTGCCGCGAGCCCACGAAGAGGCCCAGGATATTCTTCTCTTGGAGTGGATCAAAAAAGGGATCGATATTGGCGTGGATAATCCATCCGCGGGCGTTGCCTTTTTTGCCCTGGAATCCCGTACTAGTTTGAAAGTGTTGCGAAGCGACAGTACGGCCATCGATTTAGATGAGATTCAGGAAGTGCTCCGAAAGTATATTCAGATGCTCTCCGGTGCAGTTACTGGCATCACTCCTCAGGAATGTTTCTCTTTTCCGCCGGGGCTCGAAAATTTTCCATTTGTTTCGGACGCGGTGCCTCTTCCGGCGAGGATTGACCTTTTCTCCACATACGAAAAGAACTTCAGACTTTTCCGTGCCTT
>CAYWPF010000051.1:0-11571 GCA_964460065.1 uncultured Enterobacteriaceae bacterium | reverse complement strand
GTCGGTGTGCCCTTGATTTCTAGTTTCCCGGTACTCTTTAATACACTCGCCGCCTGGGCCATCGGGGCCATAGCGACACTCAGGGCGAGCGCGGTGACCGTGTACTTCCAACCTGCGTGTTGTTGTGTGTGCTTCTGCATGGGGTTCCTCCTGTCCCGCCCGGGTAATTACTGTGTGTCACAGCGTGGACGGGATACTTAGGAATAAAGCACGATCTGTGCCAATCGCCCCCAATCGCCCCGGGAATCTCTCTTCTCTTATGAATTCGATACGTTACGTCTGAGAAACCGTGAAGATCCAAACGGGATGGTCTGCCGAAACCTAACTCTTTAAGGCCCTTTCGATATATCATGATGATCCGCTATGCCGAGTGGATATCGAAAGGGCGCCTATGAGAGATTCGACCACTACGGTAAGCCCTCATCAGGGAAATATGAATTTCGCGCGGACGCGTGCGACCTGATCATACGTATATCAAGCGACCGGACGTTTTTGCGTGGGCGATAAGGGAACCTTTGTGACGATGGCCGCGCTCCGATCGAAGGTCCGGCGGTTGCTCCGGAATTACTAGAGAAGAGGCCGAAACAACGAAAGACCGCCCGAGGGAGGGGGGACCCCCCGGGCGGCAAGGTAACCTACGCAGGGAAGCAGGTTACACGTTGAGAGGGGAGTTAACCCATCGAGCCGGTCAGTTCAGGAAGGTGATGGCCTTCCCGGGCGATATACATAAAAATGTAGGGGCCGTCCGCGTCCGTACTCATCTCAACGTAGCGTTGACCCGACCACGGCACCCTGTCGAGCATGGTGTGGTATGTTGCCTCGTTTGGGACGGATCCCTCAAAAGCGAACTCCGCTCCACACAATGAGGAGCGGCAAGTGATATCAACAACGTGTACGCCCGGCCCCTGTCCGAGGGAAAAGGATTCGTACAAACTCTGCTGCGCGACCGCACTCCAGTCGGGGTCTCCACCTTCGGCAGCAAGCACCGCCGCCATGATGTATTTCTGTTCTGCGAGTCGCCGCTCGGCCCGCGTATCTGCTGCTTCGGTTGAGACGGGCCTTCCTTGTTCCCCGTCGACGAAGGAGGTGACATCGTCACTTCGCTTGTTCCTGCTTGCAACTACTTTTTCGCTAAGCCGTTTCTGACGTTCTTTCGGCCGATCCAGTTTCGCATACAATTGATCCATCGCCGCCTCCAGTCGAACATCGAGTTCTGTCGTGTCCGTGCCCGTCCCTGCGTAGGCTACACTCTGACGTTGCGGCACCGGCGCATTCGTCAAGTACCCAGCCAAACCGAGCATGACCCCAAGCAGGACGATGCCGAATGCCGCGTTTATTCTGTCTGTACGTTTTGTTTTCTTTGACATAGTCTGCCTCCTGTCCTGCCCGCGATAATTACTGTGCGTCACAGTGTGGGCGGGATACCTAAGATTACAGCACGACCTGTGCCAAACACTTCTCCATACATATTTTATTCGGTAAATCTGTACGAATTCAATAAGTTACGAATTAGACACCGCCGCGCGGCAACTGGGTTGGTCTGCTGTAAAATGCCCGCAAAAGGTCGTTTGGATATATCACGGTGACCCAGGATGACGGATCGATATAGATAGAGGCTCACTAAGAGATTCCGTGGCTGCCATAATCTCTTTCTGACAGATACGGCGTTTGCACGGGCACAGAAGGGCCCTACAATGTCTCGGCGATGAACACCCAAGGACACATCGAAAAGGCCTCTCTTTGTTCACCTTAGACGGAAAAATGGGACAGCTTAGTAATCCGAGGCAAAAAGCGCTAAATGGAGGAGACAAGACCAGTTATCTGGTGGAGGATATGATTCGACATATTGGCATTACACTGATTGTGGCTGTGGCTTTGCTCACGAATGTGGAAGCGGCATCTGAGACGAAAACCAAGAACGCTGTCGCGTTGCAAAACGGCAGCGTCTTGATTGATTATCCAACCGAATACGGAGATCGCGCGTCTCCAGTGTGGATTGCATTAGGGCTCATAGACGGGCGTTCAGACGTTGGATGGTCGAGCCGCAGGTCGGCACCTGCGCCACACACGTTTCTCTTTGAACTTGCACGTCCCTACGCTATAGAAGCGCTTTCCTTCGATACGGTCAACACAGAATGGCGAACGCACGAGGGCATATCTGCCGAACGCGTTACGGTGCTAGCTACGACTCAAGGACGCGATGGACCCTTTGAAGTTGTCTTTGAAGGGTCCCTCAAGTTAAACGCCGTCACACACATTCCCCTAGCAGAACCCGTACAGGCCAGATGGTTGAAGCTGTCGGTTACCGAAAACGGTGGTCACGCAGAGTACACCGAATTAATGGAGTTCCAGGCGTTAGGAACACCTGAGGTCGGGGAACGCCATACTCCTCTACTTGCGAGCACGTATGAAACAAATTGGAATCCATTTTTCTTAATGATCGATAATCAAGAAGTCCATGGCTGTTACGATTACGACGGCGGTATATTTCATGGTCACTATGCCGGCGACTTTGTAAAAATAGAATGGCGCGAACACGGTCCACAGATTGGCAACGCCGTTTTGGCAATCACTGCGGATGGAACCCACTTCAACGGATTTTGGTACGAAGACGGAGTGATACAAGGCTATTGGCACGGCCAACAAAGCAAGGATGCTGTCAAACCTGCATGCGCCGATAAGCTACAAGAGGGAAAAGATAATACGATCGAACGGGAACTAGGTGAAACGGGACGTGCTGTGCTCTACGGCATTTATTTTAACTACGACTCTGACGTCCTCAAACCCGATTCTACTGCCCAATTGAACAAAGTGCATGCGTGGTTGTCAACGAATTCCGCTCAGCAAGTCGTTTTCGCCGGCCATACTGATTCCGATGGTTCCGAGGAGTATAACGCCGACCTATCGCTTCGCCGGGCAAAAGCAGTGGTTACTTGGTTAGTAAAAAATAACGTCAACGAGTCACGGATGTCAGCAGTAGGGCTCGGCGAACAAAGACCGGTCGCCTCTAACCTGACAGTCCACGGAAAAGCATTGAACCGCCGAGTTGAAATATCACTGCCAAAATAATCATCAGAAACGTCTAGGAAGGGATTC
Organism: uncultured Enterobacteriaceae bacterium; assembly: GCA_964460065.1. Taxonomy (GTDB): domain Bacteria; phylum Desulfobacterota; class Binatia; order Bin18; family Bin18; genus Bin18. The sequence continues at coordinate 8,475 of CAYWPF010000051.1, read as the reverse complement.
CAGCAATCTATACTGACAATGTTTATAGCCGGGGATTAGCATTGCACCTGCTCACGACACCCTTTGTTCATGGCCGACAACGGGCCCTGGTCATACAACTCGGCGCGAACGCAACTTATAATACCCGGGCCAGGTAAGACGTTTGGCGAGACATCCAACCAAAAACCACACTGTACCGAAGAAAGCGAGAGACTCTCTACCCGCCAAATGTCTTACATTCTTGGTGAAAAAGGAAGATGCCCCGCCCCTTATCCTGGTTCCGTAAAGGACAGAGTACACACGGGCACGTTGTTCCATGGCTTAATCACCAAGCAGCCCCTCATGGTTCGGACCCTCACACGCGACGGTCGTACGAAATAGTAGCCTCGGCTCGTTCGGCGGCCAGGCGAGACCGCGATGAAGCACACAACGGTTGTCCCAGATTACCAGGTCTCCTTCTTGCCACTCATGCGTATAAATACGCGGTGCCTGGCACGCCGCTTCTGTCAAGTCCGCTAGAAACCTGCGACCCGGTTCTACCGCCTCACCCACGATATGGCTCGCATGGCGACCGGCAAACAGTGCCCTTTTGCCCGTGGCCTCGTGTACTCGCACTAATCGATGTTGTACCGGCGGCAATGCCTCCTGTTCAACCCTCGTCATTAAATCGACGGCTTGGCCGTGGCTATACGCGAAATCATGCACAACCATTTTATTCTCTATCTTAGCCTTCAGCTCGTCGTCGAGCGCCTCATACGCTGCTCGCATATCCGCGAATTGCGTTTCTCCTCCTGATGTGGGTAACGTCTTCGCACGTAGGGCCGAAGCCTTCGAAGTAATACGCTTGTACGAACTGTCCGTATGCCAGTTCTGATTACCTTTATTGAGTGCAGTGTACGCGCCGTCTGTTTCGTCGATGGTCCCATCTGGGCGCACATTACCTACTCGAAATATTTCGGGCCGTGAATCCTCGATCGCTGTCGTCAACAAACGTTCCAACTTTCCGAACAAGCGACTGAATGCAATATGCCCCTCGTCGTCGAGATACTGTCGAGGAAAGACCAGCACTCCATATCGATGCCATGCATCAATTATGCGTGCGCTTTCCCGCTCATTCAGCTGTCCAAGGTCCAAATCGGTGACCGTTGCGCCAAGCGTCGCACGGGCTGGTACTATCTTCATCATTCATATTCCCAAAGTACGACACAAATTAGCGGTTCGATCTGACGGTCACCTGTGCCGTCTGGAATCTTGAGCAAATCGCCCGCTTCCGCAACGCGCCAGGTAACCACGGCAAAAGAACGGATCTCCCTGTGGCCCTAGCTAACAAATTCCACCTCTGCAGCGCAATAGCTGCCTACGAAAGCGACGTATTCCAAAGCTGCGCGGGCAAATGTCGGAGGTGCCGGCGAAACCAAGTTCGTTCATGTGCAGCCCGAGAGAGAACGATCGGAAACGACCCAGGGTTCTAGCCAATAGTGCCCGACGCGCGCCGTTACCAAAAAGTTTTCAGTAACCAAGAGCCCTAGCCGCGCCCTCGAGAACGACCGGCACGGACCAGGCAGTCCGCGCGAGGCGAATGTCTTCACTTTGGCCTACCGCGTATAGACCAGCAGCACTCATCCAAAAAGCCGCAGAACGGAGTTGATACAACATTTCGTAATACCGACAAACCTCTTCGTCAACTAAAATTCCGGTGGCGCGCTCGTAGTCCCGCAGGAAGGCCTCTCGGTCTACCAGGTGAGATAGCAAATCACTTCCCTCACGGTTCAGATCAGTCAAGACATATGCAACGTCGTACATCGGGTCACCAATGACCTCTAATTCCCAGTCCAAGACAGCAGATATCTCGTCGTTGTGAATCAATAAGTTTCCGGTTCTGTACGCTCCATGCACTAAACTTAGCCGTTCAGTCTCCGGGGCATTGGCTTTGAGCCACTCTATAAGGTCTACCAGGATCGGGTGAGGCTCCTGCTGAGAAAGCTCCACCAATTCGCACCATTTTTGCACCTCGTGCAGGGCGAATTCGTTGCCAGTCCCCGGCACACCCAAAAACGACAAGCCCGCCGTTTTCCAATCCACTGTGTGTAGGGTGGCTAACGCGGATGTAAAACTCTGTGGCAGCATTCCTCGCGCCGCAGCTTCAGCATAAAAACGCCGTCCGCTTGATCCCCACGGGCTCGGACAGGACCCATCTACTTTCTGCATCACCAAGAACGGGTTACCGAGAATATTCACGTCGCTCTCGTACCAGTAAGGCGCAGGTGTCGGAAGCGGAGTAGGCTCCAAGCTTTTGAGTACGCGGAATTGTGTTTCTAAGTCTGAAAAGTGCCGCAACAATGCATTGCCAGGATCACGGCGTAAACACAGCCCCTGGCTTTTCGCTTGGCCATTCTCCTTCCAATGTGCATCGAACAGCCAGGTTTCGTGCGACCAGCCCACGGCGACGCGTTCCACTCCTTCGAGGCGCAGCCCCGATGCATGCGGCATTTTCGTGCTTATATAGTTTCGAATACGCTCGACCATTTTTGCGTTACCAGTGTTCCCTTTTCCGGTGCTCATGCCGAATAGCTCATCTCCCGGTTCACCCGGGAACGCAGGCGCGCACGCACGCATGCCATCATTTCCGAAAAACGCTTTTCCCCCAGCTCCGATCGTGTCGCATACAGCGCTCTAATCACAGCTGATACCCCTGCGGTATCGAGATTTTTACCCAAAGTTTTGACTGCCGTTTGCAGGGACAACGGCATGTTGTCAACACCGTTAACCCTGCCCAACTCACTAAAGAGTTGCTGTAGGTCACGCGTATCAGCGGCCGCGTGTGCGTCTGCCAAGCGAATTTGGCCGGCAATTTTCTGCAATACCACCGAGGCCATAAACGCCTGGGTTTTAGGATAAGCGTCCCCGACAGCAGGACCTATATCTTTTTTTAGTGTCTTTGCGATCCGCTCCAGAACTTCTTCCGGTGGTAGCCCGACATAATCCGCCATTATACGCGTCCTCCATCTTGCACCCGCAGGTTCCGTCGCATCCGAGACCAACGATGCACTGGCCACATATCCTGGTCTTCCCCGTACCCATTTTCACCGTTTATATCCCACTGGATCAAACTGTTGACGTCGATGAAAGTGTGTCGATTAATTATGATGCGGCTCAAGGGTATCCCAATCGCATCAAGTATGCGGCCGTCCGTATCCGTTCCGTGAAGTTCAATCCGCGTAATCCACCCGTGCTTACCATCGCGGTCAATACGTCGTTCACCACTTTCCAGAGATGACGTGCGCCCGTCACGATGCAAAAATCCGTACGATATGGGATTAGTGTTTTCCTCCACATTCGTAACAGCGAGGAAACCGTGCTCCGGTGTCGCCACCCCAGTAACATAGGCAGCCTGGTGCGGCCGGTCTTCCCGTCGCCGTCCCCAAGTACGATCCCGTACCGCCAGACATTCAATCGGGATCGTCTCTCCATGCAGGATAATTTCACCACTCACGCGTCCGATCTGATCAAAGTGATGCGACCGGCCGAATGTGGAGCCGGTGCTGGTTAAGGGCTCGGGTCGCATCACGCCGTCAAATCGCAACACGGCCTCGAAACGGCCTTCATCCTTATAGCCCAACTCGTAGGACATGCACGGTTCGACCGCTCGTACGGAAACTCCGCTGGGAAGTGTAATGTCATTCAAGTCTTGATCGCGCGGCAACTCCAGAGCCGTATAGTTTGTTGAATAGAGCACTTCCCAGGGAAGGTGCGCGGAATCATCCCAAACCCACGCTCCCCCAGCTACCGTGCCAATGTTTGGTCGTGCCATGATATAGAGCCACCCGCCCAACCGTCGTTGCGCGTCGGAAAACGAAAACCAAGCCGTTTCGGTTGCCCACCAATCACCTTTCATTTCATCGAAGTGAAAACGATCATCCCGGGGTGCAAATATACGTCGTTCTGGCATGACAGAGTACTTCCTGAAGCACTATTTTAGCTCGCTTGTCACGTGCATGGTTAGTTTACCTGATGTTGGCAACGGGATCTTGTGGAGGCGCAACTTTAGGCCTACTCGGCCGGCCGAACCTCCTGTAGCAAGACAAATCGGGACCCGCCAGGCCCGCTCCAGTTATACCGAGCGTCCTTCATCTTGCCTGACACGGCCTGTAAAGCATCCCAAATCGATATCACACAGGACCAAGACGCCGCCACCCGACATTAAAATAGGCTCCCATTCCTGATGAGGCACGCGCACTCTATTTGTCAACGCCCAAAAGGCCCAACGTTACCGTGTGAGAATCGCGCATGGCCGAAACCGGAGGCAGGGCTCTTGCGGTCCCGCCCCGATGGGCGGCCCGGCACCGAAGGCTGTTCCCTTAGTCCTGATCGACCTGATAAATAACGAGGTTTTGTATAGCCTCGACCCACCGAACATGTGTCGTCGTACCCTGCTCGGGGAAATTAGCCAATTGCCAAACACCCTCGGCCCCAGTGACAAACTCGGCTCCCAAGTGTGTTGTCGTGAAGTTGGCCGACGCAAACTCTTCTCCGTCTGCATAGGCCGTCACGGTATGAGTACCTGGCTCAAATCGATTCCAATTATAAAGCACGCCAAAACCATTATTCATGTCGCCGCACACATCCAAGGTGTCCTCTCGGATGCTTGGATATCCGGCCTTGATCTCAACATCGTCAACTTTGACTACTATCTCGTTCGCATTACAGGCCCATCCCGATATCAGGCCTACTCCACTTTTATCGGCTCCGTCACCCGGGTTTTCCAACGCCCCGACCTCAAGATTGGTGGTACTCCCGGCATTACTCACATTTGGATTCACAATCACAAAGTTTTGTTCGGCCTGCGACCATTCAATCGTGCTGTCTGTCTCTGAATTGGCCACATCCGTCAGGACAAAGGTACCGCTGGCCCCTGTGAGAAATTCCTCTCCAAAGGTGGTGACCGTGAACGTCGCCGTGTCAAATAATACCCCGTCAGCGTACGCGTCCACGGTATGCTCACCGTTTCCAAAACGGTTCCAATTGTACAGTGCTCCGAACCCGTTCAAAGTGTCACCGCACACCGTTAACGTGTCCTCTCTGATCGTTTTCGTTACGGTTTCTATCGTCACCCCTGAAATCACGACTTCGACGACCTCTGCCTCGCAGTGCCATCCACCGATGTACCCAATCCCGCTTCTATATCCATCGTTGTCGGGACTTTCTAAGACCCCAGCGAGCGTTGCGCCCCCCGCGGTTGCCGTACCGCTATCATCTCCACCACCCGTGGTCGTGCTGCTATCGCCGCCGCCATCGTCCGTGGTCGTGCTGTTCCCGTCACCACCACCGCTCCGAGTCGTGCTGCTCCCGTCACCACCCCCGCCGTCGTCCGTCGTCGTGCTGCTCCCGTCACCACCCCCGCCGGCGCCCGTGGTCGTGCTGCTCCCGTCGCCGCCCCCGCCGTCGTCCGTGGTCGTGCTGCTCCCGTCGCCGCCCCCACCCGTTGCTACCGTCGTTGTTACCGTGCATCCACAGTCGTCCGCCGCGGTTACGGACACGGTAATGTCTGGGTTAGCGCGCGATACCGTATCAGTGGTAACGCTCGTGATCGAGTTGTCATTCCCACGAGAGATCGTATGACTACCGTGGGCATGATAAGTACCGGGGTGCGCGAGAAAAATAACCGAAGCTGTAATGGCAATTGCCATCACTTGTCTTTCATTCATAATTTCCCCCTGTTACCGCGTTTTAGTCCGAAAGAAAACACGAGCTAAGACAAATCTCACTCGGGCCTCCTAACGAAATGGTGGCCGCCACAGTTCCAGAGATTGCAAGAACGATTTAGGCTGGTACTGCACCTTTCGTGACTCCCCTGCTTCGCCCCGCACGGCAGGGCCCGAGCCTTACCCATGCCGAGACGCCGCCTAGTTGTTGCGGCTGCTCGCGCATTGACAGTATGAACCGACTTGTTACGGTCGGTCGAACGGCGAATTTTCCAATCTTCCGGAGGACCTATGAAGTGTCGATTTCCCCAATCACGAGTCTTTTTCTTGTTCACGGTCGCGTGCCTTGTCTTTCTTTTTCCCGACAACCTCTTGGCCCAAGGAATCGGTCACGACAAGACGACTGCTCGCACGAGACGGGCACCATTCAAAGTCCAACTGAGTGGGTTCCTCAATACAAACCCAGCCGAAGAAGCGATCGCGGTGTTAAACCTTGGACTCACCGGATTCCGCGGCAAATACCAACTCGAGGTAATGAGTATCACTGCCGTCGACTCACCGAAAATGACCCCGCGACAGATACTACTCCACCGGTCGGGCAAGCGCTCGGTCGATCTCGATGTTACTGGCCCGCGATCCCTGCTCTCGAAAATCGCACAGTCCCAGCCCGGCACACCCCTGTCTTTGACGGCATGGTACTCGCAACGGGACGGCGAATTCCGTCTCGACAGCGTCGACGTCATCGGCTTCTAGCCGAAGAGAGTAACGAATCCTGCCAAAACAGGCATTTGTGCGTGCAATAGCCCGGCTGGCGTCGAAGGAAGAGATAAAGTAGCCGGCGGCCAGAAATACTAGTCAATCCGTACAGCGCTCCCGCGGCTCACGAGGGTCCGGCACTCATGCACGGTCGCCCACAATTGGGCCAGTTCGCTGCCTGGTTTGGCAACCTCCTCACGAAATGCGCTGAACATTTCGGTAGCGGCCTCGAAACTCGGGTGGAGCCCGTACGTAATAATGGTGTTGTCATCCGCCCCAAACAACGGCTTGCGGACACCCCTCTCGAGGTACCCTCGTTCTCGCATCCATTTGTTTCCTGTTTCCAGTTGCTTGACAACGTCGTCCCCCGAGCAACCGTCCTTGAGTCTCCATGTCGAGCGTTCAGCCACGCGGATATCATCTGCCACCGTGCTTGGCCCCGCCAAAATTTCGTCGGCACTGCGTCGCACGACCCGCACGCACGAGGTCAGCTTTCTGTACACGTCTGAATCTTTTCCATTCATCAATGCGATAAAGCCGTCCATTTGCTTTCCGTAATCGATCAGACTCGGAGCCAGGATAACCAGGCCAACGTGGCCTGCGCCGCCGTTGTGGTGCAGCGGCATCCAGGCCGTCCCCTTGAAACCGGCTTCCACGCTAATCTCTTTCACTACCTTTCCCACTTCGTCGTAGTCCTGGCAGCCGCTCAGTTCGGCCATGACCATATGGAGTACCGGATTTGCGTGTGCCGCGATCGGTACCACCATGACTAATCCGGCTATGCAGACCCACCGTAGAAATCTTTTCATATTTGACTCCTTTTGCCGTAATGTTTGCCAAACCGCTACACTACCGCATATGTTGTTCCCGTTGTGGAACGTGTCTTCAGGTCGTGTTCTTCGACAACAAAAAACCTTTGGCCGTCTTCGGCGAGAAGGTCATTCCTCACCTCCCACTTGTGATGTCCGCTCTTCCGCCAGGTCCCGGCCCCGGTCACGGACAATGAGCTCCCGTCCGGTGAAAACAGCACGGCTTGTACCTCGACTGGACCGGTTTCTGCCGACTGGTCTACGGGAGGTCGAAACGTCACCGTCACGAGACCGGTACCCATGGCTCCACTATCGGCCTCCTCATTCACCATGATTCCCTCTGCAGTAACGGTAACTGACGTCCACTTCGTGGTAAAATCCGTCACTTTTTCTCCGACGATATCCATCCCTTCACTCCTTTCTATTCCGTAGTCCGTTAATGCCGATCTTCACAACACAAGGCCGCAAAATGACACACCGTTTCCGCTGTATCAACAAGCGAGGAGGAAACATTCCGCCTGTCTCCAGACGTCACAACAAATGAGGGCCATCCATCGGACGCTTCGACTACTCCACTATGCAAGATTGGGCTAGGTCAGAGAACAGGGCCCAGCGATCGATGTTGCGCCATTCTTCTATGAGCCCGCTTGTCAGGCCTACAAACACTAGCTCTTTCGCCGGGTCGGCCCACGCCATAACACTGCTGGCGCCTGCATGCCCGTACGTGCGCGCCGACGCGAGCGCACCAAAATACGTGGGAAAGATGCCAGTGCCACGGATCCAGTATCCGAGTCCGCGATTCGCCGGCACGAACGGCCATTCTCTCGCCAGGCAGATAGATTCTACAAGGCGGTCCCCGAGGTCGCCAGTATGAATGGTCGTAGCGAGATCGACCAGGGCCGGACTCAAAAGGCGAACCCCATCAAGTTGGCCACCATTCAGCCACATCTGATAAAATCGACCCAAGTCGGAAATGGTCGAGTAGGCGCCTGCCCCCGGTATGGCCGCCGTTTGGATGTCGGCATCGTTAAAGGCTTCAAGGAACGACATCGGAAACGGGACATCGCTCTCATCGAGTCCCTGGATTGGGACACGCCGGTCCTGCATGTCCGGGCGCACGCCCATGTAGGTATCGGTCATCCCCAATGGGCTAAACACTTCTTCCTCGCACATCTGGCCAAAGCTTCGGCCTCCACCGTCTACCCGACGCGCGATCTCTCCCAGAATCC
>CAYWPF010000050.1:0-26380 GCA_964460065.1 uncultured Enterobacteriaceae bacterium | reverse complement strand
ACTTCCGGTGGATCCCGCCGTTCGCCCGTAAAGGCGCTCTTGGACACTGCCCAGCGCAACAGGTCGGTGCCGCTGGCGTTTCGCACTCGCCACGGATTGAACCAATTTCCAGCCTGTCCATGAAATGCATACAAGGATGATGGATCGTCATTGAGCGAAGCCGTACGGTCGGCGGGAACAGAACAAGCGGTTAAAACGACGAGTGCGAGTAACGGGCGCTTAAATAGGTATTGCATAGGCGGATAAGGATTCAGGTCAGTAAAGATTAGAAACGAATGGGCCGTAACCGTTGTAGTCCAGGGTAGCGCGCCTTATGTTCGTACCAATCAGACGCTCCGAAGCCTGTGACCATCGCGGGTGCGGAATTTTCGGATTGACATTAGCCCGAAAATTATATTCCCACGGTATCAGGGTACTCCAGAAAGTTGGAGGTTTTTCGGCGACGAATTCCAACTCGACAATTGATTTGATACTTTTGTATCCGTACTTCCAAGGCACGACGAGGCGGATTGGTGCTCCATGCTGTTTTGTCAATTCGTGACCGTATATACCGGTTACAAACAACGATAAGTCGTTAGCAGCCTCAGCGATGGTTAAACCCTCATGGTATGGCCACGGGTACGAAGTATTGCGCATTCCGGGTGCCGTTTCTGGGTTGTTGAAGGTTACCATACGTATGTACTTGGCCGACGAGAGTGGTTGTACTCGGTCCATCAGCGCTCGGATGGGAAACCCCGTCCACGGTACGGCCATTGCCCAGGCTTCCACGCACCTGTGTCGATAGAGACGCTCTTCTAAAGGCATTTTTCGCACGAGGGAGTCGATATCAAAAATTTGGGGGTGCTGAACGAGGCCTGTCACTTTTACGGTCCACGGCCTGGTCGTTAGTTGTTCCGCAAGAAGACCTGAGGCCTTCTTGTGCTCGCTAAATTCGTAGAAATTGTTGTAAGTCGAGGCTACGGCCTCCTGTGTGATAGGCCTGTCGAGGGTGAAGCTTTCGTTGCGCTCTGTCGGGTAGAGACCGGTGGTCGGGCTCGCGGCCGGAATTCCTCTGATCTGCCCCTCCCTGGTTGGTCCGTCCGCGTTAGAACTTTTGCATCCGACCGCTGTACTAAGTGTAACAAGGCCAATGGCTTTAAAGAATTTGCGCCGCGTAAGGTAAACGCTTTCTGGAGTTACCTCTCGCTCGGGTATCTCCCAATCATTCAAAGATCGGATGAACATGCCTTTTCCTTTTTCCCCTATCGTTGCAGTATTGCCTAAGGTGACAACGTACTGCGCGAGGACTCTTATGTAAACGCTCGGAGGCGTGCGCCCAATTTGAATGCTAGTAATGTAGGCCGTTGAGTACTGTAACAAAATAAGAAGAATTGTTGCCCGTCGGAGCCCCGGGTACTTGATCGGTGTAAAGACAGGAGGGTCTCCGTTTAGGACCGTTTCTACCTAGATTCGTTCAGAAGTTTCGAGTATGAAATTTTGTACGCTGACTAAAGTCCAAAGTCATTAAGTGTCATTAGTGAGGATCAAAGGATATATCTAACAATGCAAAATGAGGGCAGGTTGTAAAAATGAAAAAATTACTTTCTGGGATTAAAGTCTTGGACTTTACTCAATATCTAGCAGGCCCGTCAGCGACGCGTATCCTGTCAGACCTCGGCGCCGATGTTATCAAGATAGAGCGGGCACCAGCGGGTGATCTTGGCAGGCAGATCCACAAAGTCCAAAACGACCAAAGTGCCTTACACTTGGCGGCCAGCGCTGGCAAAAAGAGCGTGTGCATTGAAATACAGCACCAAAAAGGCAAGGAAATAATTTATGAACTGGTCCGCCAAACCGATGTTGTGGTCGAAAATTATAGTCCCGGAGTAATGAAGAAGCATGGACTTGACTACGACAGTCTGCGTCGCTTGAAGGAAGAACTCATTATGTGTTCCGTTTCTGGGTATGGACAGGATGGGCCGTACTCAAAGAATACTAGTTTCGATATCATAGCACAGGCGCAGAGTGGAGTAATGTCTATGACCGGTGAGCCGGACGGTCCGCCTACGTATGTTGGCAACTATTTTGGCGATCCCAACGCCGGGATCCACGGTGCCTTGGCCATCTGCGCGGCCTTGTTTGGACGCGCGACGGGTGGAGGCGGCCAGTATATAGATGTTTCGCAACTAGAATCCTTGGTGTACCTCGACTATATAAATTTCCCGTTGTTTTTGATGAGTCAAGGAGCAATAAAGCCACATCGATTTGGAGGCGATTTTTTTAATGTTTGCCCATACGGTGTCTACAAAGCAACGAAAGGGCATGTTGTTTTTGCCGTAGCTCAACATCAATGGGGACCTTTAACCAGAGCAATGGAGCGACCGGAACTTGAGTCGGACCCGCGCTACGCGACTATGGACGAGCGTATAAAACATAGCGCCGAAGTCCGTGAGCATATAGAAAACTGGTTGCAAAGCTTTGACGATGATGAAGCTCCCTTGAGAATTCTGGTGGAAGCACGAATACCATCGGCGGCTATACTAAGTATCCCGGAGGCCGCTGTGCATCCGCAGTTACAGGCACGCGGGTTGTTCCAGGATGTTTCACATCCGCTCTTAGGGAATACCCCCATAGCTAAATCTCCGTTCCATTTTTCGAACGCTCAGGTTAGTATACCGTTTCGCGCAGCATTCCTGGGCGAACATAACGAAGAGATACTGGAGGGAAGACTTTCCTACTCCAAAGAGGAAATTCGTGCCCTGTATGAAGAGGGAACGATCGTTCAGGAAGAAAAGGTCAAAGCACTGCGAATGGCAGGCGAATTGTAGAAATTCCGGTGTCTAGGCAACGAACTTTTCGGCTGCTGTTCGGGAAACGTGGGTATTATGGAGAGACCTGGCTTAAGCCATGGTCCCGCCGGGTCCGACGTTCTCCAGAGCGAAGATGAGTGGCGAGCCCCTGAAAGTAACAGTCCGTGTTGAGCCTATGATGCGGGGCAGTTAGACGCAAGTGACCAAGAGGAGGTGATATGGAGCTGCAGAATATTTTGTTCGAAAAAAAAAACGAGATCGGCTATGTCACGCTTAACCGGCCCGAGAAGTTGAATTCATTAAGCAAGGAACTCCTCTCTGAATTGAGTGACGTTTTAGATGAAATTGAGTCCGATGAAGAGATTAGGGTAGTGATATTGACGGGATCTGGCCGTGCTTTCTCGGCAGGCTTCAATATTGCCCCGCCCGAAGGCGAACCGGACCTGTACGACCGATCTGCCGACAGTTGGCGGTCTGAGTTGAAGCACAACATCGAGATCTTTCTCAAGATATGGCATTCTAGCAAACCTTACATTGCCGCGATAAATGGCTATGCCCTCGCGGGCGCCTGTGAGTTAGCGCAATTATGTGACATAAAAATCGCTTCGGAGAATGCTATATTGGGTGAACCGGAAATACGTTTCGGGACGGGCCCTCCAGTATTGGTCACACCGTTCAGCGTTGGTTTTGCCAAAGCGAAGGAGCTGCTTCTGACGGGAGAAATGATATCTGCTGAGGAAGCAGAACGTCTGGGAATGATAAATAGAGTTGTGCCGCACGACGAGCTCATACATGAATGTGAAAAGACAGCTAGGAAGTTGACGAAAATCGCCGAGGTTGGTGTGAAATTTAACAAGGCTGCTATCAATCGGGCTTATGAAAATATGGGATTCCTGAACAGCATATATCAAAATCTCGACTTGGTGGTTATGTTTGACACGACACGGACGCGAGAACAGGAGACCTTCAATACGATCAGAAACGACAAGGGTCTGAGGGCCGCACTGGACTGGCGTGACTCATTATTTAAAGAAGACGAGTAGAAACGGAATGCAAATTGCCGGACCCAGTGTGGAACGCTGAGTCCGGTTTTTCAATGTGGATAGGAGAGGGGAATACTGAAATCTCTAATCTATCCTGTGACCATCCTATACCTCGCGGTGAAAGAGGTACGGACCTCGCGCGTCTAGTCGAAGGGTCAAGCGCTCTCGTTGACCGCCGGCGCAAAGACAACGCATTCGGTAGTTTTAAAAGGGAGCTAGGGGACGGCCTTTGTTGTTATTTTCATCATTGAGGCATGTCGTGCGCGTTGCGGCTGTGGAGTTCTTGTATAGAACGCTGGCATTCCTGACCGTATTAGGTTTGGGATTATTGATTCCTCTTCCTTGTTACTCTGCTGAGCGCGGTCCCCCCGAAATCCGTGCCACAAGAATCTCTGAAGCAATCACGTTAGATGGAAGGTTGGACGAGCAAGCCTGGCAACGGGCTCCATTTGCGGGTGGGTTTCGACAACGCGAACCAGACGAAGGCGCGCCGGCCTCTCAAAACACCGAGGTTAGAGTCCTCTTCACTCGTTTCAATTTGTATATCGGCGTGACCTGCCATGATACGGACCCAGAACAGATTGTTGTAACAAGATTCAACCGAGACTCGAAACTAGACGCGGATGATCGTGTGACACTCCTTCTAGACACTTTTTTTGATCGAAGAAACGCTTTTAAGTTTCAAACTAATTCCGTAGGAACTCGGGTCGACGAATTACTCGGCGACGAAGGGGAAACAGATAATCGTGACTGGAATGGAGTCTGGAATGTGAAAACGGCAGTCACCTCGTATGGGTGGACCGCCGAATTTGAGATACCATTTCAGACCCTGAGCTTTGATCCGGACCAGTCGGTCTGGGGTTTTAATGTCCAGCGCATGATCAAGCGGAATAACGAGGAAAACGTTTGGTCTGGGTTTCGTCAGACCTTGGAATTTGATCGCGTATCCGCTGCAGGCCGTATTACTGGACTTCGGGATATTTCTCAGGGTTTGGGTATTGACTTTTCCCCTTTCTTGACGACCGAAGTCAGGAGGGATGCCTCCTCCTTCAAACCGGGATTTGATTTGTTTTATAAAGTCACTCCAGGGCTGACGCTCAGTCTGACAATGAATACGGACTTCTCCGAGACGGAGGTCGACGATGCTCAAGTTAACTTGACTCGGTTTTCGCTCTTCTATCCCGAGAAACGACAATTTTTCTTGACTGACGCTCCGAACTTTTCCGTAGATGGACTCACGGAGACGTCTGGCCCTCTGGTAATCATCCCATTTTTTAGTCGTCGGATCGGTATAGCAAATGATGGAAAGTCCGTGGATCTCATAGGTGGCGGTAAATTAAGCGGGCGAGTTGGTAAGTACCGACTAGGTATGCTTAGCGTTCAGACTCAGGAACGTGACCCAGTGCCAGGTGAGAATTTTAGTGTTGTCCGCGTGAAAAGGGACATCGGGCAGCGGGCGTCTCTCGGGCTAATAGCGACACGACGTACGCCCGAAAATGGAACGGCGACGGGCCTTTACGGGCATGATTTCCTATATAAGACAACGAAGCTGTTGGGCGATAAAAATTTGACGGTGTCCTCTTTCGCCTTAAAAAGTTTCATCCCGGGTTCAAAAAAAAAGTGGGCCTGGGGTAGCCAAGTCCATCTGCCAAACGATACTTGGCGAGTGTTTGGGACCTACCGAGAGGTCCAAAAAGATTTTGACGCCACCATGGGGTTTGTTCCCCGGAAAGGGATTCGTCGGTTTGGTTGGTTCGTGCAGGCGGCGCCGAGACCAAAATTCTGGAAGACGCGGCAGATTTCCTGCGCGTTCGACGGAAATTACATTACAGACCAAGAGACGGATCGACTACTAACGCGTAACATCGTGTTTCCTTGCGAGTGGCGCTTCGACAGTGGTGACGTACTTAGTCTCAGGGCCTGGGAACAGTCGGAGCGCTTGACCGAGGAATTCGAGATTAGTAAGGGAGTCATTCTGGACGCGGACCGGTACACCTTCCGTCGATATTTAGTGAGGGCGGAAACGGCCGACAAGCGCAAAATCTCCGCACGCTTAACGTATGTTTGGGGGGATTTTTATAGTGGAGAAAGAGATAGTTGGAGCGCTCGCGTTAATTTTCAACCGGGACCGCGCCTTTTCTTGAGCACGGAATACGCTCAAAATGAAGTGAGACTAGAGGAGGGAGACTTTATAGTACGGCTGGTTCGGGTTCGTCTGGATTTGGCGATGAGCCCCGATCTCTCTTGGTTCAGTATGGTACAATATGACAACGTGTCGAATTTGATGGGCCTCAATACACGTATTCGTTGGATAATAGAACCCGGGAATGATTTGTTCCTCGTGTTTAATCAACGTTGGTTTGACGACGGAGACGGAGGATTCCGGTCTATGGGACGTGAGGCCCAGTTCAAAGTAAGATACACATACAGATTCTAGTTGGCGCCCGAACAATCCTGCATGATAGGCGTATCTTCCAGCCAGAAATATTTCAAAAGCAGCAGGTGACGCGTCGAAAAAAGCCAACGACGCTTTTCCCGGTTTTGGAGGATGAATAAAGTGGTCGCGTTGACCGGTTAAAACAAACCCGTTAGATGAGGGGTTGGGCGAGTCCCTGTGGGTGCGTAAGTTTCGCACAAGGAGAAAATTTCCGTATGGCTACCATAATAACAGAAGATTGTATCAACTGTGGCGCTTGCGAGCCCGAATGTCCGAATACCGCGATTTACCAGGGTGGTGTTGAATGGGAATTTGACGGTGCGACAAACCCGGCCATAGACGATGACATCTTCTATATTGTTCCGGACAAGTGTACAGAATGCGTTGGCTTTTTTGATCAAGAGGCTTGCGCGGCGGTTTGTCCAGTGGATTGTTGCTTACCAAACCCGGACATAGTTGAGACCGAGGAGGCGTTGCTGAAGCGCGCGAAAGAGTTGCATCCAGAAGAGACTTTTGCGCCGGATTTTCCATCAAGGTTCAAGGGCGCGACCGACGTTGCGCCTGTGCCGTCGGGCGAAGTACCGTCCCCGCCGGTCAGTGAACAGAAGCCAGCACCAGTAGCACCGGTGCCAGTGGACGTGCCGAAACCGGCCGCTGCTGCCCCGGTGCCTAAACCCGTGACGCCAAAAAAGGTTTTGGAGGAAAAGGTCTTTGAAGGCGAGTTGGGGGGAACATACAATCAAGCGTACGCTCTCATTCAGTCAAAGAAGAACAACACGATACTGGCAATGATGTTGTCTGTTGCTCAACCGATTTTGGGGGCGCTTCCACTATCGACCAAAGTTGCACTTGAAAGCGCAGTTAACGATGCTCGGTATTTTAGTGTAGGGACCGCTACAAGCCTGAATGTTTTGCTCAATATGATCCTTTATCCTAGTGTTTTGTTGGTGGTGTACAGTTCTGGCCTTGGCGGTGAGATTTTCAGCCAGGAAGCAAATAAATTTATCTTTCTCGGGGTCTTTATAGCCTGCATAGAGACGTTGATACGACTGCGAGAATCATTCTTCCAAGGAGTGCCGACGGAAGAAGCTCCTTTGAGAGGAACATTCTATGGCCTGCCTCTTGCTCCCGCGATGGCGCCTTTCCTTTCGACAGTGAATACTAATCGCACACCTGACCGAGGAGAACAGCCGATTGAGGGGTATTATACTCAGGAGTTTGATGAGAAACGGGAACGCTCACGGCGCTATGGCGAGCGTTATTCTGTTGAGGAGCACCAGAACGCATATGTTTTGAGAATGGAGCTACCACGGCGAATTCCTGTTTCCGCGGCTAAACGCGATATGGATATAGGGGATGAGATGCCCGATTATGATTATGAGCTTTCGTTGAAAGACGGTAGTTTCTCTGTCAGAGGTAGCGTCGATGATCCATCGGTTCGTAAACTGGCCGCGGTGTCCTCGGCATTCCCCCCAGATTTTAACAAGCGTATTGATGTGGCTTTACCGGTTTCAAGCTTCAAACATCAATACGGAGAAAAACTCCTTCAAGTGATTTTGTTCAAGGCATAGGGCTGAATGCCCTGAGAGATGAGTTTACCTATCATTGTCTTCCAGGTTGGGTGAGGCGTGCTCTTTAGGAAGGCTTCCGCTAACGACATTCCCTATATAACCAACATCGAATCGGATTGCTTTGCCCGTCCCTGGAGTCGCCGGGCTTTCGAGATAGAGTTTGGCAACCCGGGGACGCTTCTCTTTGTCGCTGAGCGAGGAGGCAGCGTTGTTGGCTATCTATGCGGCTGGCTTGTATTCGAAGAAATACAAATTTTAAAGTTGGCGGTCAAGCGTGAAAGTCGCCGGCAAGGGATAGCTCTTTTCCTGATGCGGAACCTTTTGGAACATGCACTCAAAAAGGGTGCTACGAGATCGAGCCTCGAAGTCGGACGTCGGAACCACGGAGCTCGGGGCCTTTATTTTGAAATGGGCTTCCGTGAAGTTTCCACGCGAGAGGGCTACTACGGAGACGGGGAAGATGCGGTTTTCATGGTCAAGGACCTTTGATCCATAGATATCCCGGGCTGTTTTGTGCAAAAAGGCTAGGCAACTCACAAGCCTCGACCTTGCAAAAAACGGGTTGAGGCCATAATCATTGAAATATGCTTAGAAAGCGAGTTTTCCTCTCCGACTCGCTCACCGTCTTACGAGACGCGTTTGTCTCGGCAGTGACGACGCTAAAAGCGACAGACCCTCTCCACCCAATAACGATAGTTGTTCCAACTAACGAGTTGGGAGCCCATCTGAGTGACGTTGTTGCCAGTTCAAACCAAGGACACTTAGGACTCAATTTCGTAGAAATATCAGAATTAGCGAGGTCGTATGCCTCCGAGTCTCTTGGGAGGCGGGGCATGCCTTTGGTCTCGCCTGCCGTCGCCACATTAGTCTTAAACAAAATTGTCGATGAACGGGGTATTACAGAATTTCCGAATCCGAATAAAATGTTACGACTTGGACGACTTTTTTTTGAAACTATCACTGATCTAAAAGAAGCGGAGATAGGTCCAATCGATCTGCGGAAATTCCACGCACAGATTTCTTCGGATGATCTACTGTACAGGGAGAAAATTCGTTGCTTAGAGTACGCTTATGAACATTATGAAGCATGGTTGTCCGCCCATGGCCTGCTAGACCATTCGGATCTCTTTGTTGAAGCGAACCGAAAATGTCGGACCTCCGAACTAGAAGGCACGTTAGTATTATATTGCTGCGCCGAAAGTCGGGCGGTGTGCCGTCGCTTTTTGACTAGTCTCTTTGCGCAAACCAATACTTTGGCTTTTCTGCCGTGGCAGGAAGGAACGATCCAGGAATCTTTTTCTGGTTTTCTCACTTGGTTGAAGAATCTTGGTTTTGTTGCTTCGAAGTTGGTTTGGCCAGATCTCAAACCGTCCCGGATAACGCTCGGCGCCGGGCTTGTGACATCCTTTAGCCGTGGCGAAAAGAGTCCTGATACCCAGAAGGAATCGAACGACATTGGGCCCATCGAAGAATGTGTCACAATCACTGTTGCGCCTGATCAAAGGGCAGAATCACGCGGAATGGCTGAAAACATTCTGACTCTGGTAAGAGACAAAGGTTACAGGTTCGATGAAATAATTGTGTTGGCTCCGGATGACGAAGGATATAGAGGCGGAATTATAGATGGACTGCGTCAGTTGGGTATCCCATGTGATCCGTTACCGGGGACAACGCCTAGCGTCTCGACTTCGACAGGAGTGTTCCGGGCTGTGTGCAAACTGATCGCCGAAGACTGCCCACTAAGGTCGTTCTTTGGTTTCTTGCGATGTATGCCACGTTCAATCGAGGCGTTGTTGGGACGCACCGTAGAAGAGAAACAACTGGTACAATGGGAAGAGATCTGTGTTGAAGCGGGGATCGATTCTGAAGACAGGGGATGGAGCTCTAGGTTAGCAAGTTTAGAGGAGCAGTATGACGCGCGTCGCTCAGATAGCGACATGGAAAAGGCTAGGGAAATACGGTTACTTCAGAAGGTTCTCGCGCCTCTTCTTGAGGACGTGAAGAGGCTGCGCAGGAAACAAGATTGGGAGAGCTGGTGTGTCCTCCTCCGTTCCTTCTTTAACAGAAATACGTCGAGCGGTAGGGATGCGTCCATCTCCAGGAAAGGCGAATTTTTGTCTGACGCACCTAGGGATGAGGACGAATATCTCCTGGACAAAATGTTGGCAGAATTTTCAAGTGTCTTGCCGCTCTTGGATGAAAGCAGGCCGGCCGAGTGGGCGAGGGTATTGCACACTATTGCCGCAGATATTCCCGCTGTAGCGGATTTCGCCAGAGGAGAAGGTGTTCAAATTTCCTCGTTGGCCGGTGCATATGGCTTGACATTTCGGGCCACAATTTGCGCGGGTTTAGCGGATGTGGGACGCTCCGTAAACACATCGACCGATCCCATTCTATCCATAAAAGAGCGCGAGCATCTTTCTGAGGTATTGACCAAACATCTTCCTACAGGAACCCAATTCCTTGAATCGCAACGCCTGTTGTTTGTGTGTGCTATACAAAACACTACAGAACGCTTGTACGTAAGCTCGCCCGAAAGAATAAACGGCGCGTCCACAAGCATCTCGGCGTTAGTGCATGAACTCACGGAAAAACTTGAGGGTGGGCATGTCACCGTCAAAAAAACAAACATGGTGGATGTGCGCTACTCGGCCTTGTCCCAGCGGGATGTTCTTTCTCCTCAGGAGCATACCGGGCCGGAAGAGGAGGTTACTTGGCTTGGTCAGGGCCTGGAACCTGTTGCTTCACCGGACACTTCTTTGTATTCGTTGTCGCCGTTTTTTCGCCCCGCAGCCAACGCGGTGCTGCAGCGCCAGCGGGTACCTTTGCTCACTGAGTTTGATGGCTGTTTTGAAGAGGGAACATCTGTCAATATTCTCCAAGAGCATCTATTTCCGGACGGGCTATATGTTTCGGCGAGTGCCTTACATAGTTATGCACGCTGTCCTTTTCGGTATTTTCTAACAACAGTATTAAAACTCGATCCGTTGGATGATCCTACCAAACGTAAAGGTATAGAACCGAAGGACCGGGGTTCTTTGCTTCATAAAATTCTCGAGGAATTTTTTCTGACGTGGAAAAGAGATTCTTACCCTGGAGAAACTCTCGGGGTACTTTCCGACAAATTGCTAAATGAGATAGCCGACGAACAATTCCGTTTATGGACCCGTACACGACCGAATATTGCCCCGGCTTGGAAGAATTTTGAGCGGGAACAGATAATGCGTCAGTTGCAAGCTTTTCTCCGACGAGAGACCAATAGGTTGACGGGTTTTGTTGCCGAAGCTTTTGAGGAGCCGTTCGGCTTTTTACCTAGCGGAGAAGAGACACATGAGCCTCGGTTTTTTCCGCCCGGAACTGTCCCATTTAGTCTTACGTCCGGTAAAAGCGTGAAATTGCGCGGGCGTGTAGACCGTATAGATGTCAGACGAGAAGGTGGGGCTGGCCGGATAATTGATTACAAAACAGGACAGCCCGCGGCATCAGGGTATGGTGGAGGAACAGCGCTCCAGCTGGGATTGTATTTGTATGCTGCGTCGTTCCTGCGGCCGGACCTAATTTGGAAGTCTGCAGAGTATGAGACGATCGACGGCGGGGGTTACCCTAAATCTAAGTCACTGACCATACAAGAATTCGAACAAACATCTGGCACACTTAGGGAGATCGTAACGAACCTAGTAGCCGGCATGTCGAACGGGCTTTTTTTCCCCGCTCCTGGTTCTTGTGCAGCTTGCCCTCTGTTAGAAGTGTGCGGGGCCTATGCTGAGGAGGGACTGGCCGGAAAGATGAATGACCCGAGAGTAGATGAATGGCGCTGGGTACGGTCACAGGTATGAGCGGTACGATACGCGGCGGTGTACCTATCGAAGAAAGGATCGTCGTCGATTTTAAGACGACGTTCTTACTGGATGCTGGTGCAGGTACTGGCAAAACGCAGTTGTTGGTAAATAGACTTCTCGGGATCTTGCGAAGTGGCCGGTCTTCCTTGAATCGCATAGCCGTGATCACCTTCACCGAAAAGGCGGCCGAAGAGCTGCGAGTTCGTACCCGTAGGGAGCTCGAGGCGATCCAGCAGCGAAGTACTAGTAAAGCAGAACGTTTGATTCTACAGGAGGCCTTGTCATATCTGAGTCGAGCGCTAGTCACGACTATCCACTCCTTTTGCGCTACCATGCTGAGAGAACGGGCCATAGAAATTGGGTTGGATCCGGAGTTCAAGATATTGAACGAACCGGAGGCGAAGCTCGTCCGAGATGCTATATGGGAGGACTGGGTCAATGCCCCTTCTGAAGCGGATTCAATACTTTTGGAGGATATGCTACGAGCCGGCATTTCCTTCTCGAGTATAAATGCTCTTCGTGAGTTTCTGGAAACGGAGCGTGACTGTTTGTCTTGGTTCCCAGCACCGGTAGAGGTATCCGTTCAACATTATGCTGAGGAAATAGCCTCAGTGACTGCCGGCCTAGCGCGTCTCCAAGGTTTTTGCCGTGACAAGTCGGACAAGGTGTTTGAGGCAATCTCAATCCTACGAGAGAGTGTTCCCCAAAACTCGTATGGTGCCGACCGACCCGGCTGGCTATATTTTCTTTTGCATTCCACTATTAAAAACACCCCTCGTGGAAAGCCAGCCAACTGGGCATCGGGCTCCGCGTTACAAGAAGTACGGGCATGCATCGCGTCCGTAAGGGAACTTACAGTAAAGTATCGAAAGAGCTGGTTGCACAACCTGACGGTGGATCTTTCCGGCTGGATTAGTCGGTACCTAGACGCATATAGGAACGCCAAGCAAAAAAATGCGAGAGTTGATTTTCACGATTTGTTACAACTAATGCGAGATGGTCTCCGGGACAATTTAGAGCTCCGTCAATATTTCCAGGCGAAATTTGATTATTTGTTAGTGGATGAAGTCCAAGATATGGACCCGTTGCAGGCGGAGATCGTGTTTCTCTTGTCTGAAAAAAAAGCGCTTGCGTCGAACTGGGACCAGGTAACGTTGAAGCCCGGTAAACTGTTTCTCGTTGGCGACCCGTGGCAATCTATCTATGGATTCCGACGAGCCGACCTCGAGATGTACAAGTTGATTCGAGAACGAATTCAGAAACAGGGTGTCGTGGAGTCAATTGTTACAAGCTACCGCATGAGTCCGGAACTATTGTCGTGGACTAACAAAATGTTCTCAAGGGTATTTCAGAATGAAGTCCACGGCTCGTTACCTCGTTACAAACCTTTAGAGGTAGCCCGGAACGACGCCACGGCTAATAGGACCCACTCTGAGAAGGGGAACAATGGCCGCGGAGTATTTCTTTTGCGTTTGCCTAAGATAGACACAGATCATGTGAAAAACAGCGAGACAGTTCGAATTCGAGAGGCCCGAGCCACCGCGAATTTTATTCTGCGGCTCGTAGAGGAGCGTAAACTCAAGAGACGAGACGGAAAACAGCTGACGTATCGAGACATGGCGGTACTCTGTCGCACCAATCAGAGCGTGTTGAGATTTGAAGCTGCGTTTCTCGATGCATGCGTACCTTTTGCAAGCGTAGAAAAACAACGGGGGCAAGTCGAATATGAGATTGCCGATATCAAAGCCTGTTTACGTGCCACAATACGTCCTGCAGACGAAACTGCTGTATTTGCGACACTGCGCTCTTCTCTCTTTGGGTTCTCGGATGCCCACCTTCTAGGGTTTCGAACAGCCGGCGGAAGTTTTGACTACCTCTCAAACTCGGTGCCTAAACATTTGGAGAATGCCCATCTCTTTAGTGCTGCGTTTGCTTTACTTCGGTCGCTAAGACGGGCTTGGGTATCAGGCGACAGGTTAAGCATAACGGGATTTGGCGCGGTGTTAGAAAAGGTTTACACAAGTACGCCTCTCTTACCCGTATTGGCTTCTCAGACGGAGGGCCGGGGTAGAATTCATACATTGATGAATTTGAAGGAGGTACTTGCAAAACTCAGTAGGGAGTACAAAGACCTGGAGGATTTCCCTTTTCTCAGGCCGGAACAAATTCTAGAACGGGCCATTGGTGAGGTGGTCTCCAATCCAACCCCTGTGGAAACACGCGCAGGAGTGCACCTCTTGACTATACACAGATCAAAGGGCCTGGAATTCCCTCTCGTTGTTATACCGGAATTAAATGCGAAAGTGCATCGTTCTCGACCTACCGGATTGTTGGAGCGGAGTGAGTCTCGTCTAGACTTGCGTGTGGGTTCTAGCAAATTAGGTTGTAGCACGATTGGATGGTCGGGTGCGGAGGAACATGCCAGAAGGAATGAGGCCGCGGAAGAAAAGCGCCTGCATTATGTAGCGGTCACACGTGCTAAAGAGTTCCTTGTTTTTCCTGTGGGTACCATCTCGCCCAAAAATCAGGAGTCGAATACGGTGCTCTCGCTTCTCCCTGAAATGACGGATGATTCCGTGCAGACCTCCGAAACCGTGTTTTTTGAAAGGGGTGCTTTCGAGATTATGAAGCCCGAAGGAAATGAAGAGATGAAGCAATTTGCAACGGACGAGCGGAGTATGCAAGAAGTTCTAGAAGGTTCAATGCCAAGCGATAAAGACCGTGAAAGAGGCAGGGACAGAATCGGTGCCATAACAGCACGGCGAAAAATTATCGCTGCAGGGCGCCGTAGGAGCAGGGCGCAATACAGAAACACAGGAAGCTCCCTGACGAACTCGGGGCTAGAAACTGAGCTACACAGCCTAATCCGTGAGATTGCGCCACAGTTCCGGCCGGAAGGCAAACAGGAGGTGTTCCTTGCGGGGCTCGCGCCGTCGTCCCATTCCCTGACTTTGGAACCGAGGGCGCGAGACGATTCTAGAATCGCGAAAATGAAAGCTACACTTCGAGAATGGGGCGGTTGGGGACGTGTAGCTGCGGCTTCCAATTGTCTTTTCAATGTGCCTTTTACGATAGATTACGCAGGGGCTAGGACCGACGGTACGATCCAATTGGCTTTCCTTGAAAAGAAAAATTGGGTGATAGTTGAGTTCCAAAATGGGAACGGCAAGGCGCCTAACGGGGATAATCTTATACGTGAGAGGCTGCGAATCCAGTCTTCAGCCCTTGACCGGCTCACCCCCTACGGTGTACGTGAACTCCTTGTCTTCTACGCAGGATCGGGACAAGAGGTTCGGCTTGCATGAGGGGACCCAAGGAATCACGTTTAGAAATAGAAAAAGGGAAAATGGCCCGTGGCGAAGGTGACACATAGCGTCAAAAAGAAGGGAATAGCACCAACCACAACTTCCCCTCTGCCTCTTTATAGTGACGAAGATTTCTATCTGAGAGAATTCCGAGGCAGAAGCCTGCTGTTCGTTCTCTCTATAACCGAAATAGTTTCTCTGGAAAGCCGAAAAGAAATTGAAGATGTACTGTCAACATTAACATCAAATGGCACGTGGGTTGTCCTGATTGTGGAAACGGCAGGGTCTGATGCGGAAATTAATGCATTGATTAATTTCCAAGCAAATCTGGGTCAAAGAATCGGCGGTATACATAAATCCATAGAACTGGGCTCTGACGCTGATAGCGACCCTGTGTGTGGAGAAATATGGAAGTCCTTGCGTAACGTTTCTACTTTTATCGGGCTTTGGCCGTCGGGCGCTCATATTTCGACATTGACGATTGCCGAGCGCCTCATGAAACGTTTACAGGTACATAAGCTTGTTTTAATTAGCAAGGTTGGCGCGTTGGCGGCAAACGGGGAGAAGCTGTCATTTCTCAACGGAAAGAATTTGAAAGAGTTGATGTTAAAGTCATGCGAAGGAGGGTTTTACAGTACAAATAGGCGGCAACTCGAGACCGTGCGCTACGCGTTGGATAATGGTGTCTCATCTGTTTCGTTGTGCTCGGCCGAGAGTTTAGCTAAGGAGCTGTTCACCTATGAGGGTTGTGGAACCTTTTTTACCTCTACAGATTACTGCAAAGTCCGGAAATTGTCACTTGATGATTTCCGCGAAGCAGAAGGACTTATGCGGCGTGGCGAGGACGAGGGATATTTAAAAAAGAGAACGGTGATCGAGAAAGGACAGCTCCTGCTGCATGGGTTTGGGGCGAGGCTTGGCGAGCAGCATGACCTAGTTGGTTTCTGTTCTCTTATCCCATATGTATCTGAAAATGCTGGGGAAATCGCGGGACTGTACACCCTCACTCGTTTTCACGGGGAAGGAGTGGGGCGTGGTCTCATCTGTAAAGTCATTGAAGAAGGGCGGAGGCGCAATTTTTCCTATATCTTTGCTTGCACAAATCAGATAAGTGCCCGGAAGCTTTTCGAGCGATTCCAATTCTCAGAAGTTTCCGCGAACCTAGTACCCGAGGGAAAGTGGGATAAGTATGAGAGGACGCGCAAACGCGCGATGACCATCTATAAATTAAATATGTGTTGATTGTGTAGATTTGGTTTAACGAATAGATTATTGGCTACGTGTGTAAGGTTACAAATCGAAGGCTCACCAGAGATAAAAAAGGAAACAAGGTGCTAGTTTTTTTGCTTGACTTTAAAGATTCGAGCCCGTAATATAAGCGAAATCCCCAATTTACATTGCCTCTGGCCAATTGCACCGGCCTGCCTAATTCCTTTTGGAACAGATAAAAGAAAAGGTTTCGAAGAAAGATGTACACCTCGCTCCTCACCTATGTCGAGATGAAGGTGTCGCCGCGTCTTTTTAGGCGTTATATAGCAACAGCTTAAAAGGGGTGGAACTATATCTATGGAAAAAAAGAGAAATATCAAGTTGGCCGTACGTACGGGAACACCAAAGAAAAAATCAAATAAACGGGCCCGTTCGGCTCGGGCCGGCCAAACCGACCAGGCAAAAAGTAAGGCTGCAAAATCGGAGAACGAATCCTCGCTGCAGCGGACAGTGACGCCGCCGACTGAAGAGATCGATAACGTGATGTCCATACTCGAGGATATGGATATCGAGACGGTGGAGGTCTCGGGGGAGGACAAATCTCCAGGCCCGGTAGAAACAACTCATAAGGCCCCGGCAAAGAAAGAAGAAGAAACATCAGAGGAACCCGCCCGCGCCGCAGGAGCGGAGTCTGTCACTGGAGACACTTCTGATCCCGTCAGAATGTACCTGCAGGAAATGGGAAATATTCCGCTGCTTAGTCGAGAGGAAGAGGTGGCTATCGCTAAAGAAATAGAAGCAGGAGAGAAACAAATAAAGCAGGAGATTTTTTCGGCGCCCTTGGCGCTGCAGTACATTTTGTCGCTGGGAGAACGACTCAAAGTGGATGAATCGGAGGCTCGTCATATTTTCGGTGACGAGGAGGAAGAAATCGACACTGCGGGTAAAGAAGATAAGCGTATTAAAATGTTCTTGGGCAAGATGCGGTCCCTGAGAAGGTTGGCAGGAGAGAGGGAGAAAGCCGAACAGCTCTCGCGGAAGAGGGGCCCAGCGAAGGAAAGGGAAAGGGGGCTCAAACGAGCGGGAGACGTTCGCGAGAAAATACGCGCTTCACTAGATGAGCTTCCGCTTGGCAGACGGCACATTACGGTCGTTGTTGAGAAGTTGAAGGAAGTGGGTGAATCGCTCGAGAAGCAGGCACGAATGATTAGGCGACAAGAGTCGAAGTTCAATTGTAAGGCCTCGGAGATTGTGGCACTTGCGCGAAATGGCGCCGCAAAAAACGGAGTCGCTCAGGGAATTAACGTTGGAAAAAATACAGTAAAATTACAAGAAGCAAGAATCCAAGAAGCGAGTCAAGTAGTTAAAGATGCTAAGAAAGAAATTGTTCGCGTTGAAGGACAGTTGGGAACCAATATCGATGAGATGAGGAAGTCACTCAAGACCATCGCAAGGGGAGAGGCTCAAGCCCAAGAAGGTAAACGACGACTCATTGAGGCAAACCTTAGATTAGTTGTCAGCATAGCGAAACGGTACGTCAACCGGGGCTTAGGGTTTCTTGATCTGATCCAGGAGGGCAATATCGGTCTGATGCGGGCTGTAGAGAAGTTCGAGTACCAGCGCGGCTATAAGTTCTCTACGTATGCGACTTGGTGGATTAGACAGTCTGTGAGTAGGGCTATAGCCGACCAGGCGCGTACGATCCGTATCCCGGTACACATGATAGAGACGATTAACAAGGTACTACGTACATCGCGATACTTAGTGCAGCAACTCGGTCGAGAACCTTCGCCCGAGGAAATAGCTGCACAGATGGAGGTCCCGGCCGACAAAGTACGCAAGGTGTTGAAGATAGTTAAGGAGCCGGTGTCTTTGGAAACACCGATAGGTGACGATGAAGAGAGTTCATTGGGCGATTTCGTGGAAGATCGACAGACTCTCTCTCCGTCCGACGCGGCGATGGCGCTCAGTTTGGAAGAGCAGACTCGCAAAGTTTTGGCTACACTGACCCCTCGCGAGGAGCAGATTTTGCGAATGCGGTTCGGGATAGACGAAAAGACTGATTATACACTCGAGGAAGTAGGGCAGCGTTTTGCTGTAACCAGGGAAAGAATTCGTCAAATTGAGGCGAAAGCGCTGCGGAAGCTGCGCAATCCGACCCGTGCGAAGAGTTTAGAGGCCTTCATAGACGGCTAGAAAGTTATTTAAAATGGGAGATGAAATAGAATCAAAAGATTTGGAACAGCAGCTACGACAGTGGCGAGAAGAGCGCGGACGAAAACCGGCAGAACAAGTGTCAGTATCGTCAGGGAAACGCACAGTCAAAGTTAATGGACAGAATGTCGTCGTGGTGAAACGCGCTAGGAACAAGAATTCAAGTTAATTCGTTAACGTGGGAGGAAGCCCTTACTTGAATATTAATCGGTGCACCTCGGCGCAAAAACTCTTCGTTCCTGTTTCCCCGCCCTGATCTCTTGTTAAGTATTTCCCCTCTGCATAGAGACGAGCAATGGCGTTCTCTAGTCGCTGGCTTTCCTCTGTGTACCCTATATAATCAAGCAGTAAAGCCGCCGAGAAAAGTGTTGCCGTCGGATTGATGATGTTTCGGCCTGCAATATCTGGCGCAGAGCCGTGTACAGATTCAAAGTACGCATAATCGTCACCATAACAACCGCTTGGTGCGAGTCCCAATCCACCTATTGTCCCGGCGGCTACGTCAGAGAGGATATCGCCGTAAAGGTTCGGCATGACGACAACATCAAACTGGTGTGGACTAGCGACTAGTCGTCTGGCGAAATCGTCCACTATATATTCTTCGTAACCAATCTCCGGGTATTCTTTGGACGTGTTTTCAGCTATTTGGCGAAATAATCCGTCGCTTTTCCGGAGCATATTGTACTTGCTGGTACAGGTCACTAGCCCTTTTGTCCCGCGCCTCCGCTGTCTTTCGCTGGCAAGTTCGAAAGCAAAACGGGCGATACGTTCACAGCCCAACTCGGTAATCGCCTTGATAGCAAACAAGCCTTTTTTGTCGGTATCGAGCGGTTCCCTGGTGATCGAACTCACGAGCGAAAGTGGCGAAAGTTCGCTCAGCTCCCCTTCAACTCCCATGTACAAATCTTCGAGATTTTCTCGGACAATAACGAAGTCTATTGCCTCGGGGTCTTGTAATGGGCTTCTGAATCCTTTTCTCCAGCGTGCTGGACGAACATTGGCAAAGGTTTGTCTGCCCCACCGTAGGTAACCGATTCCGCCGGTGGTCCCGTTGGTGGAGCCAAACAAAGTAGAGTCCGATTCGTCTATAGCTGCCCGCAACATCTGGTCGAATTCCTTTCGTGTTCCGAATTTTCTAATGGCCTCCTCTCCACTCGGAAATTCAGTGAAAACGATGTCTAAATGGAAGCTCTTGAGAATATCGACGGTTGGTGTCATTGCCTCCGGGGCAGCGTCGTCTCCTGGTATGATAACTACATGTTTAGCCATTCGGTGCCTCTCTTGCCTTTCCCAGAGCAACTTGTCCATATAAACAGTTCCGTCGCATGTTTCTAATGCCTGAAAAAATCACTTTAGTTTTACGCAGCGGAAGTTTTTTCCGGGGCTAATTTTTCCTAAAACCACACATTCCTTCGCTCCGGTAGCGTTAGGGACGTTCGATGGAAGCCCGTTGAGTGTTGCGTAAGCCAGAATTGCGAACGCGAGCGCTTCCAAAGCCTTGCTGTCGAAGCCGGTCTCTTCTAGTCGTCGGACGCTGATATTTGGTAGAAGTTCGGCGAAAAGGTTTAGCAAATATTTATTTCTGGCCCCACCGCCACTCACGAAAATGTCGTCGAGGGGGCCGTTCGGGAGAATCTGATCTTCGTACGCCTTTGCCATCGTCGATGCGGTGAGTGCAGTGGCCGTAGCCACTTGGTCCTCAACGGCCATCCCTAATCGGGATCCACGCCGCAAAAAGGCGTCAATGAAG
This sequence comes from uncultured Enterobacteriaceae bacterium, assembly GCA_964460065.1. Lineage (GTDB taxonomy): Bacteria > Desulfobacterota > Binatia > Bin18 > Bin18 > Bin18. The sequence continues at coordinate 6,223 of CAYWPF010000050.1, read as the reverse complement.
GCAGCCCCAAATTCCTCTCTACCCGTTGACTTTGGTGGGCGCCGACCGAAATACGGGTTGCGGAGTAATTCGGCAAGAAAACCACAATGTATTTTACCCGACTTCCCTATTTTGCCATTGCGGTCAAACAGTAGCCTGCCATCCGTCAGCTTTTGCACCACGCCATCAATAAGGACGTTCCCGGGCCCAGTGTCGAAGGCCCAGACCCGTAGCGGAGAGGTCTTGGCGGGGAGGTAGGTCAAATTCGCTATCCCTCCTATATTGTGAATAGCAATCGCCCGGCCGGAGTCTTGAAATAAGGCCGCGTGGACGAATGGAACTAATGGGGCTCCTTCACCTCGGACAGCAACGTCAGCGGGGCGGAAATCGGCGACTGTTGTGATGCCGGTATGATTAGCAATGACGGAGGGCTCGCCGATCTGCAAAGTTGATCCAGGGCCTGGCCGTTCTTTTGGACGATGGTAGACCGTGTGTCCGTGAGAGCCTATCACGTCAATTTCTTCCAGCGATACTTCCGCCATATGGCAGAGTTTTTTTACGGCTCGTGCAAAATGCTGACCTAGGAGCACATTCATGCGCGACACTTCCGCGGCGCCAACCGCGGCTCCTTGGCTAAGGTCTAGAAGCTTTGCCCGGAAAGGACGAGAATAGGGGTAGGACGCAAAGGTATGCTGGTCCACCGCAAAAGTTTCGCGGGTTCTTTTAATATCCGCCAAGACCGCGTCCACACCGTCATGGGAAGTGCCGGACATCAGCCCGATCACTTTTCGTTTCTGCATCAAATTAACAGCGAGTCAAACCGGCGACGGGCACTCCTTCCCAAAACTTGGACCACTTGCAAAGAGCGCCCACAAACCAGCACTCTCTTGGGAGCAAAAATAGAGTTGAACTAGTCTGTCAGGTCGAATTGGAAGACTGCGTCCATCCCTTTCGAGGAGTCCGCATTGAATGCGTCACTCATACCATCAATGACGGTCTGGACGTCCGCAGCCTTGGGGCTCCCAGGCTCCGGTTGCTTAAAAAGATTCTGTAATTTCAAGGCAAGTCCCATGTCGCCGGCTATTTTTAGCTTTCCGCTCATGAAAGCCATCTGTCCGTTCAAGTCACCATTAACCATGTTCAGGTAATCTCCTTCCTTCATGGTCATGGTGATGTTAGGTGAATCGTGTTTCCCGAGTGCTACCTCGATGCTTTCGTTTACGACACGGAAATGGTACTGAGTGGCCATTGGGGAACCCTCCTGATTAATCGAGAATGGGGGTAGGCTACCATAGATCCAATGTACGAGGAACTAGAGCGCCTCATCTTTAAGGTTTATTTGAAACTGGGGGTTTCGTTTCATGGCTGCGGTCACAACTGTTTGGATTTTTTGGGCCAGAGGATCAATCTTCTTTTTCTTGCTCGCAGGCTCGTTGGCGGTAAGCGCGCACCATCTGTCTGCACAACAAACCCAGCCTGCTCCAAACATTGCGGAAATTTCGCATCTATCTACGCTGTTGGTCACTACGACGGGGAGGAAAAGCGGGAAACTACGTACTAAACCTATCTGGTTTGTGTATGTCAACGACCGGCTATATCTGCAGTCGGGGAAGAATGGCAAGACTGATTGGTATCGGAACCTCCAAAAGACGCCGGAGCTAAAGCTGAAAATAGGAGAGCTTATCCTGCGTGGCGTTGCGACTTTCGTAGAAGATGAAGCTGAAACTGAACGAGTGCATTCGTGGTTTCGAGAAAAATACACATATGCCCGATTCGCCGGCTTGATCGGAGCCACTATTGGACACGGAAAAGTTGTGGTCGTTGAGAAATTAGCGGTATCCGCCCGGGAATAGTACGTTAGTTATGCACGTTAACGCAATAATTGTTGCCGCTGGCACGGGTAAAAGAATGCAGAATGATGTGCCAAAACCCTACCTGACAGTTTGCGGAAAACCTGTATTACTGCACACTTTGGAACGGTTCTTGGCAGTAAACGAAATTAAGAGAATCATAGTCGTCGTCTCCCCAGTATATAAAGCCCGGTGTGCCGAAATTATGCGGAATTCCTATCCTGCCAATGGCGTCCCAGTGTCCATCGTGGTCGGTGGGTCCGAACGCCAAGATTCCGTGCGCAACGGGCTCAATGCCCTCGATAGTAATTGTGAGATCGTTGTCATACATGATGCGGCGAGACCGCTGATCATGATAGAGACGATTGAGAATAGCATACAGGTGGCCGCGGAGAACGGTGGTGCAATAGTTGCGGAACCCGCCAGTGACACAATTAAGCGTATTAATACAGACCGTACCATTTCGGAGACAGTCCCGCGCGATGATTTGTGGTTGGCTCAAACTCCACAGACATTTCAAGTCCCCTTGATAAAGGCCGCCCATGCATGGGCTCACGAGCAAGGTATCCGTGGAACGGATGACTCCTCACTGGTGGAGAAGATGGGCCGTTCTGTCAGCGTGATTAGAAGCCAGGCTTTGAATCTCAAGATTACGACTCCGTCAGACCTAACGATTGCTGAAGTTTTGCTAAAAAACGGCAATTCTGAAATCTGAGAGATAATTCAAAGGATTCTAGGTTGGTTAACGCGAGTCAATTATCGTTCTGAGTTAAACCGCGTTACGTTGCGCAATGCGGCAGACCACGAAGTCAAGTCTCTCCTCAAAATACACTAAAAGGAAGTGGCCCGAAACTAATTTTGCGTCTCTGCTTCGATTCGGCAAACCCCGCTCAGCAGACAATATAGGGGGCGATGTTTGAGAGAGCTTCGACCTTGGCGCCTGTCGTCGCCTGTGTTAATCCGATCCGACCTGCGATCCATAATATGAAGGAGGCTAGGATACTATGGAATGTAATACGCTTATATATGAACCTGTTGAAGACCGGGTTTTTCGTCTCACTTTGAATAGGCCCGAGAAGTTGAATGCGATGAGCGGAGAAATGCTGAAGGAATTGGATCGTGTGTTTGATGAGTTTGAGAGAGATGATGCTGCCAGTGTTCTGGTCATTCGCGGGGCAGGACGGGCCTTCTCCGCGGGTTACGATCTCGGGGCCGTCTCGGGTTCCGGTGGTGGATTTTCAGTGACGAATGACCGTTGGGGATTGCGTAAACTCGTAGAAAGATGGCAGCGCCTTTGGAGTCTACCGAAGCCTACTATAGCGCAAGTCCATGGCTATTGCCTCGCGGGAGCTAACGAATTTGTCGGCCATTGTGATTTAGTTTTCGCAGCGGAAAGTGCACAATTTGGCCATCCGGCCGGTCGATCGCTCGGTGTGCTGCCGTCGTTGGCGATGTGGCCGTACCTTATGGGCATGCGCAAAACCAAGGAATTTCTCTTCACTGGTGATTCCATGACAGCTCGGGAGGCGTTACAAAATGGGTTGATTAATAACGTTTTCGTTGACGAAGAGCTTGATGAGAAAGTTCTTTCGTATGCCCATCGGGTGGCCACTGTTCCCTTGGATCTTCTGACGTTGCATAAAGGAGCAACGAATAGGTTTTTTGAGACTATGGGTTTGTATGCCGCAGAGCAATCGGCGACGGAGTTCGACGTGATTGCACACCAGACTGTTACAGTCAAAGCTGAGGTCAAAAAGATGATGGAATCCGGTTTGAAAGGGGCACTACGGGACCGTGACAAACCATTCGCAAGGAAGTGAGGCGCTGAAATCTATGAAAGGGCGGCGGATTTATTTGATGCGTCATGGCGAGACCCTATATCAGAGGGTAGGTAGAGAAGGAGCCATAGGAAACGGCGCACTGACGGCTCGGGGACGAGAACAGATTGCTAATGTCGCGCTCTTGTTCCGGGCCGTGGACATAGATGCCATATATTCCAGTCCTATAGAACGGGCTGGCGAGACGGCGAAGATTATAGCTGATGAGAAGCGGATGAAAGTTGAAATAGTACAAAATCTGCGGGAGATTATTCCGGATGAGAATGCTATTCGCGACAAAAGCCTCAAGAACATTTTTCTCAAAATTCAATCATTTTTTAAGGACTTTGAATCCAGTTGGGACGAGCGTTATCTTGGTGGCGAGACGTTTCGGGAGGTCTACGAAAGGGCAGGCAAATTTTTAAAGTCGTTAACTGAGGCGGACAATTGGAGAACCGTGCTCGTAATAGCACATGGAGGCTTCAATAATGCACTGCTAGCACATGCGACTGGAATGACCGAGGGACGGATATTCAACATTGAGCAAGATTTTGGTTGTGTAAACATCGTCGATTTTGTTGATGGACGGCCCCTCCTGCGATTGGCTAACTTTACCCTGTATGATCAACTCAAGATTAACCTAGAGGAGCATAGTCTCGATATAATACTGCGATTGTTGAAGAGCCACGGTATGATAGGGGGTGACTAAACGGGTTTTCGCTTTGTGATTTCGGTTCTGACGTAAAAATGTTGAGGCTTTCTAAACAATTAGCAGGGTTGTTTACAATCCCACACTTTCGTCTCACGGATCCGGAAAACTGAAAAATAAAGGACCCGGCATGGACCCAAATAATTCGTGGGCTATATTGAAAGGAACACTCGTTTGGATTATATAGTTTAATTAAACTAATATAACTTTTTTCATTCGGGAGACATGGGTAGGGAATGAGTGTTCAACTTGTAATCCTTGGTCTATTGTCGGAAAAGGCGTCACATGGGTATGAATTGCGCCAAGAAGTCGACCGACGCCTTTACGCATCGTATATAAATCTGAGCGGTGGCTCTCTCTACTATAACTTGGGACAGCTTGAGCGCGCTGGTTATGTGGAGAAGACTCGAGTCGAGCAAAAAGGCCGGTACCCAGCGCGGCAGGTTTACCAGATCACCTTGGATGGACGTTCTTATCTACAATCGGAGCTGAAGCGTGTGTTATTTTCCACCGAAGAGCGCGACAAGGTGTTCGACCCATTAAATACAGCTCTTGCTTTTGGACATTTTTTGGACCGGTCAGAGCTTCGGGAGGGGTTAGAGCGGCACCTTGAATGGGCCAAGACTCGGCTAGTTTGGGTAAGGGAGCAGAAAACTCATTGGGAGCAACAAAAAACCACGTTAGCTCAAACAAAAATCATTGAGCACGGCCTCGCGCATTTTAAGGCGGAGATAGACTGGCTTGAAGAGTTTCTTTGTACTTTAGATCAAGAAACGGCTGACGAAGCGGAGGAAAATATGTCAGTGGATGTCTCCTGGGGGACTGCGACGGGAGTGTAGCAAAGCAGCGAACGAATATGAATTATTAGGAGGTTAATATGGAAAACTTGAGCGTTCTAGATATGATCCAAATGGGTTGGTATGTGACCTATCCTCTCATAATTATGTCGATGGTTTGCATAACGATAATTTTCGAACGAATTTTTGCGCTACGCGGGCTCATTGGAGATAGTCTTGAGGTTGCCGGTACTTTAGTAGGCCAACTAAGAAGCGGGAATGTCGAGGCGGCTCTTTCCACCGCGCGTGATAATGCTGAGAAGCCGGCCGGACGAGTCTTTCGAGACGCTTTGTCACAAGAGGGAGGCGAGTCGGTTGATTACCTATCCGAAGTGGTGGACGATAGAAAATTTGAAGAGTTGGAAGCACTCAAAGGCAGCATATGGATGCTGGGTACAACCGGAGTGAGCGCACCATTCATTGGCCTCCTCGGCACTGTGATAGGAATTATAAAGTCTTTCCAGAGCATGGCAGTAGAAGGCAGCGGTGGCTTTGCAGTTGTTGCCGGGGGGATATCTGAAGCCTTAGTTGCGACGGCCCTCGGCCTCGCTGTGGCTATCATCGCGGTAATTTTTTATAACTACTTTCACACGAAACTTGAACGTATTGATGCCGCGATGACCGTTGGTTCAGATCGCGTACTGGAAGCTTTGCGTGTCGGGAGGAAATCCAATGGCAATGGGTAGTACGAAGCGGAAGAAGAACGGCGGGACCGAGTTAATGGCGGAGATAAATATTACTCCGCTTACTGATATATTCCTAGTGCTGCTGATTATCTTCATGGTTACTAGTGTCGCCATGGTGCAGTCTGGGGCGGAGATAAATTTGCCAGAGGTTCAAGAGACAGACTCGGAACCGCGACAGATCGTGATTACCGTAACTCCCCAGAAAGAACTATTTGTTAACGCGCGGCCGGTGACCATGGCCGATTTGGAACTTGCTATCCGTCAGGAAGTGACGGCAAAGCCAGATGTTCCTGTGGTGCTTGAGGGGGACAAGGACGTTATTCTTGGCGAGGCAGTGAAAATTCTC
>CAYWPF010000049.1:0-17676 GCA_964460065.1 uncultured Enterobacteriaceae bacterium | reverse complement strand
CGGTTGGAGACAGCACCTTCTCGTCCACCCCCAACCGCCAGGGGTGATGTCGCTCCTCATAGTAAATGCGAGAAGCCGAATTAAAGGTCTGAGTGACCCAGTAAATCATGACATTCGTGAGTAACTGGTCTTTTGTATACGAATTTTCTACAAACCCATCGCAATCACTCCAGGTTCTGAATTTTTCGATGATCCACGCACAAAGTCCGACCGGAGAATCGTTGAGCGCATAAGCCAACGTTTGAGGTTTGGTTCCCTGGATCGTTTGATACCCCGTTTCCTCACGCTGCCATTGTCCCATGTTCTTCAGAAATTCCTTTTCCGCATTACTAAGGGAGTGACGTCTTTCCGGATGCGGTGCGACGCCCACCATATTGAGGTGTATGCCACAGACTTCACTCGGATGCGCATAGCCCAGCCGGGAAGAAATCATTGAGCCCCAGTCTCCCCCCTGGGCCCCATAGCGCTCATACCCCAATACGCCCCGCATTAACACGGCAAACCAGTCAGCAATCTGAGCGATATTTACCTGGCGTTCTTTTGTGGTACCCGAAAAGCCGAATCCGGGAAGAGACGGGATTACGACATCAAACGAGTCGTCCGGGTTGCCACCATGCGACGCGGGGTCCGTTAGTGGCCCAATTATCTCCATGAACTCATAAAAAGAACCTGGCCAGCCATGCGAAATAATTAATGGAAGAGGAGCCGGGCCTTTGCCACGTTCGTGTATAAAATGTATAGGTTGTCCACCAATGACGGTTTTAAAATGTGAACACTTATTCATCAAAGACTCTTGAACGCGCCAGTCATATTCGGTCCGCCAATAGTCCACCAAAGTACTCATATAAGAGAGCTCCGCACCGTAATCCCATGATGAATTGGGTAGTGCGCCGGGCCACCGTGTGAGAGCGAGACGCGCCTGAAGATCGTCCAACACTGCATCTTCGACGGCTATTGAAAAATCCTCTACACCCGAATTTCGCATCATTGTCTCCCTTCGAATAGTAGCAAGGTAACCCTCTCTTGGCGCGCTCCTTGACTGTATTGTTCATTATTTTTCTTTGTGCCGCTTTTCCCGGTAAGCCTCTAACTGCCTGGCAATTATCTTCTCGTATCCATGTTCTGTCGGACGATAGTAATTGCGGCGTTCCAATTTAGTCGGCAAGTGTATTTGCGTCACGAACCCTCCCGGTTGATCATGCGCATGTTGATAACCTTCTCCATATCCCATTTCCTTCATCACTGAATTGGGAGCGTTCCGTAAGTGCAAAGGCACAGGCAGCGGGCCATATTTCTGCACATCCGCTAAGGCACCTGACATAGCTGTGTAAGAGGCATTCGATTTCGGTGCTGAGGCTAAATAGGTGACCGCTTGTGCTAGCGGGATTCGCGCCTCTGGCAGGCCCACAAAGTGGACGGCCTCCTTCGCAGCGATTGCGATAACTAAAGCCTGCGGGTCGGCGTTCCCTATATCTTCCGCCGCAAAGATCACCATCCGTCGAACTATAAAGAGTACGTCCTCGCCTCCTTCTAACATTCTCAACATCCAATACAACGCGGCGTCCGGGTCGCTCCCCCTCAAACTTTTGATAAAAGCAGAAATTATGTTGTAATGTTCCTCGCCGCCCTTGTCGTATAATATGGCCCTGTTTTGTGTCGCCTGTTGAACCAGCTCAGAGTCCAAGTGGCGACGTTTCTTTCGAACTGCAAGTCGAAGAGTTAACTCTAAAGTGTTAAGTGCGACGCGCGCATCTCCCTGAGCATATTCTGCAATCTGTCTTAAGATCTGCACGTCCAAACGAATGGCGCGCATAAGAGGCTCAGCTTCTGCGTGATTTGCAGCGTTGCGCAAAATTTGTATCGTCTCACCTACCCCGATAGCTTCCAGAACCACAATTTGGACACGGGATACAAGAGGCGCTATTATTTCGAATGACGGGTTCTCTGTCGTAGCACCAATCAGAATGACGAGGCCACTTTCTACGTGCGGCAGAAAAGCATCTTGTTGCGCTTTATTGAATCGATGAATTTCGTCGACGAATAACACAGTGGGCTCACCCTTTATCTGAAGGTGCGCCTCCGCTTTACTCAGGATCGTGCGCAGTTCCTTCACGCCCGACAGAACCGCTGAAAAACTTACAAACGGTAGGTCAACCGAATTAGCTAATAGGCTAGCCAGCGTCGTTTTTCCACACCCTGGAGGTCCCCACAGAATCATCGATGCGAGGGCTCTTTGCTCAACCATCTCGCGCAATAGCTTACCCGGACCCAGAAGATGGTGCTGCCCTACATACGTATCCAAGGTCTGAGGACGCAGGCGCTCGGCAAGAGGGGCTTTATTGCCACCTTCCTTTTGGGCACTATGTTTAAAGAGGCTCGCCTGGTCGCTGAGTTTGCCTGGTGGTTTCGCCATATTGGGGGCATTATACTCCAGAAGCTCAGGAAATGGAGCCGTCTACGAAAAATGTGAAGCTCAAGTAATAGAACTCTATGGAAACAATAGGGCTTATCATAAAGGTGAACAGTCCCTCGGCTGTGGCACTTGGGCGTGAACTCCTGGCCTGGTTGTTGCAGAGAAACAAAACCGTTCTTTCGGAAGACCGAACCAGCACGGACTTAGGAATGAATCGTGGTTGGCGCAAGGTTGAAATAATGGAAAAGGCGGATCTTGTAATCGTTCTCGGCGGCGATGGTACCCTTCTCAGCGTCGCCAGACAGGCGACCCTGAGAGAAGTGCCTGTTTTGGGCGTGAATATGGGAGGTTTAGGCTTTCTGACGGAGACTACAACTAAAGAGTTATATTCCACGGTAGACCGCATATTTTCGGGGGATTTCGCACTAGATCGCCGAAGCCTTCTGACCACCGCACTTATCCGAGATACGAAAACAATCGGCACCTTTCAAAGCCTCAATGACACGGTCATCAACAAAGGAGCACTTGCCCGCATAATCGACTTAGAAACGTGGGTCAACGGCAAACATGTTTGTACGTACAAGGCAGACGGTCTCATTGTCGCGACCCCTACGGGGTCAACGGCATATTCCCTTGCGGCCGGTGGGCCCATCATAGACCCAACAATCGACGTAGTAATTCTAACTCCTATTTGTCCACACACTCTAACCAATCGACCCATTATCCTACCGGGCCAGGCTGACATAGACGTCATCGTCCGAACATCGGACGATGACGTAACGCTCACGCTAGACGGTCAGGAGGGCGTCCCACTCAAGAGTGGCGACACGGTGCGTATAGAGCGTTCGGAAGTGACCGTGCCGCTAATAGCCTCGCCTAACCGGACGTTCTTCGACGTTCTTCGCAACAAGCTTCGGTGGGGAGAGCGTTAGGTTAAGGTTTCTGAGTCTTTCCATAAAAAGAACAAGGAATTCCAACAACCAACGAAGTCTAGCAAGACACAACTGCCTTCGAGCCTCCGGATGCCACTTGTCAATCGGCCCTAATGTAGCCACACTAGACGCTGGGGCCCCCAACTGTTCAGCCGATACCAGGACGAATAAAACACTTTGGAATACTCCGAAAACTACCTGGAACACTACGTCGATCAACAGGGAATAAGAATATGACTGCTAGGAACTGCACCTTGGGCTTTATACTCCTGCTTGGTTTGCTCGCCTTGGCAAACCGCGTGGACGCGAACTCTTGCGAAGAAGGTCATGCCTATCTCGGGCTCAAACTCGATCCTCAGAAACAAAAGGGCCAGGACGGACTCGCCATATCCGAAATAACGCAGCTCACACCTGGCTCCCGGGTCGGATTGAAGAAAGGAGATATTGTCGAGCAAATTAACAGCTGGACCGTAAAAGATTGCAACAACTATTCGGAAGCTATTCGCGACGCGGAAACCAAAAAGAAGGCTATTCTTCTACTCGTCTCCCGCAAGGGCAAACGACGTCCAATTTTTTTTGAACCCGAAATCTGGCAGCGGATCCAAGAAAAGAAAGAAGAAAAGCAAGCGGTATCAAATCTGCGCGCGATGTTAACCGCTCCGCTTCCGAAGAAAATCCAAGAGAGCACCGAGGCGATCGGGGATCAAGCGCTCGCCACGCTGAGGCAACTGGAGCCCTTGGCCATTCTCACGCATCCGCTTCCTACATACGAGAAAGGCGTTGAACTGGCAAGAAACCGCCTCCGTGTATTGAGTCGCCAAAGTCAGGGTGAGGCCGAAAAGCGGGTGGTCGCAGGGGCACGTGCGCTCTTCGGTTATTACGAAGCGGCGCGCGCTATTCGACAGTACAAGCTCGAGTATATTGAGAAGGAACGCAAAGATATACGCCAGGCCCGAGCTCAAAGTTTCGTTTCCGAAACAGTCCCCTATTTTTACGACTCTCCGGTCACCGCGTGGGTAGATAAATATCCCTTCCTTAGGTCCAGCATAACTGATTCACCGGATAAGTTAGGCTTTGACTTCATAGAGAAACCGGGGGCGTGGAACCCCGATCGTGCTGTACAGCTCCTCTGGCAACAGGCCAAGGGCCAAACGAATAGGTTCTCCGAATGGATCAAGGGCATGGACCGTCGTGAGAAATAAATCGAGTACGGCCTTAGTTTTGCGCTCGTACGGATCCCGCCTACATAGAACCGCGATTGGTATGCGTTACCCTCACGCTTTTGGTCACAATCGTCAAAACGGCCACCAGCGCTCCCACACGCTCGACTGTTCGACACTGTTTACAGCGAGGGCGGGTGAGCGACCAAGCGTATGACCGTTGACCATCACCACAACTTCTCCTACTCTCTGCCCTTCGCGAATTGGGGCGGCAATATGGTCTGGCATATTGACCGTGGTATGCACATTAGGAATGTCCGTCTTCCTTATAACTGCCAGGACTTCATCACCGGCAATTAATTGAACCGAACGCGTAACTCCTCCTTGAACTATTGCCTCCTCTCTTAACAGTGCACCACGCTCTACGGGTTTAACGATTCGGTACTGGGCAAAGCCTCGACTCAGAAGCCGCGAAACATTTAGAAAACATTTTTTTCGATCCTTTTCCCCCATGATTACCGCAATAAGCCGCAGGTCCCCGCGTTTAGCGGTAGCAGTGACACAGTGGCCTGCTTTGCTGTGATAACCTGTTTTAATACCGTCCGCGCCGCGAAAACTCTTCAATAATCGATTCGGATTCGTGAGGATAAATTTGCCCTCTCGAAAAGGGGCCCTGCTAATCGCGGCCCATTCCATCGCGGTCGGAAATTTGAGTAGTTCCTGGCCAACCAATGCGAGGTCCCTCGCGCTGGTCAAATCATCATCTTGACCAGGACCAGCAGGGAGACCATGAGGACTGTTATACTGTGTTTCCCGTAGCCCTAGTTGTCTAGCCTTGTCATTCATTAAATCAACGAATGCTTCCGTGCTTCCCGCCACAAATTCGGCAAGCGCAGCGGCTGCATCGTTGGCCGAATGCACCATGACGGCCTTCAGCATTTCGCGAACGGTAAAGGTCTCACCTTCTCTCAAATAAACCTGAGATCCACCCATTCCCGCCGCCCAGCGAGAAGTGACAACCTCATCTTCTAGGCCGATAGTCCCCTCGCGCACCTGTTCCAACACTACAATGGTAGTCATCATTTTTACCATCGATGCCGGGGGTAACGACACGCGGGCATCTTTCTCAAATAAAATTGTACCGGTCTGAGGCTCCATAACGATAGCTGCCCGGTAGGTAGGTGAATTCTCGGCCGCAAATACAGACAACGAATCCAAGTGCTGCTCGGCCGTTGCAAAGCCACGCAACCCCGTTATCCCAAGTATACAAATACAAACCACAAGACTCCCACGACGAACACTCTGCCTATGCCAACGGTCGCTAAGGGTTCTTTCTAGTTTGTCTGATCTTGAAAAAAATCTCCCAAACAAACGGACACCTCCTTCTTTACAGTGCAAGGGCTAAATACGGACCCACGCCGGCCAGGTTCCCTCCCTCTTGTAATCAAGCGCATAATACCGTTAAACAGTTTAGCCGTGCCAGCCCGTTCTGGCGAGTTATATTCGAATGGGTACTTTAAGGAGGTAATTATGCCGCTTGGACAACAGGAAAAAGCTTTTATTGATCAAATTGCAGAGGCTGGGGGTCGAGGCTTCCATGAAATGGAAGTGTCGGAAGCACGCGAAGCGGCGCTTCAACTCTTCAAAGTCGAAAACCCTGAAAACGTTGCTAGCGTACAAGACCGGAAAATAAAGACGCTTAATGGCGACGTGCCCATCCGCATTTATACGCCGGCGGGAGATGGCCCACACCCCATATTGGTTTTCTTTCATGGAGGAGGATGGGTGATAGGTGATCTCGACACGCATGACGCAACTTGTCGTGTACTCACAAATGCAGTTAATTGCATTACGATCTCAGTCGACTACCGACTAGCCCCTGAACACAAGTTCCCCGCAGCCCCAGAAGACTGTTACGAAGCCACGAAATGGGCTATGCTGAACGCGGCGTCTCTCGGAGGTGATCCAGATCATATCGCAGTCGGGGGCGATAGCGCAGGCGGGAACCTCGCAGCCGCAGTAGCTCTCATGGCGGGCGACCGCGGAGCCCCGTCACTCTGTTATCAACTCCTACTCTACCCGGTCACAAACCACTCGTTTGACACTGTGTCATGCAAAGAGAACGGCGAAGGCTACCTATTGACCAAAGACTCAATGGTCTGGTTTTGGGACCATTACTTAGAAAATGACGAGGCCGGTAAGAGCCCTTATGCCTCTCCGTTACAAGCCAAATACATAAACAGTCCCCCACCCGGAATTGTCATTACTGCGGAGTTCGATCCATTACGCGACGAAGGTGAGACATATGCGAAACGTCTCCAGGATGCGGGCGCAGTAATTAAAGCTTCGCGATATGACGGTACGATTCACGGATTTTTTAGCTTCTTTCACCTAGATGCACATAAAAAGGCGATGGCCGAAATCGTTGCGGAATTAGGGGCCGCTTTTAAGAGTTGACTCACCTTCCATGCCAAAACCACGCGAGTGGGTTGACCCAGTGTACAACTAGCAACAATTCTCCTAAGTTCCTCGCAGGTTCGCACTGAACTCAGACGATTGACTCGTACTGGCAGGCATACTAGCTTGGGCGTAACGACGTGGGCATAAGGAGAAGCGAATGGAATCAGCAGGAATGCGACCGGGGTCCGTAGCATCGGCAGGAGGGGCCGTACGGGTCGACTTCTTTCGTCGCACGTATACACATCTCGCCTTAGCGATTCTCTGCTTCGTGTTAGTAGAAAGCCTGCTTCTAGGTTCAGCCATCGCTCCCGTTTTGGTGCAGACAATGGTTGGCGGGTTTGGTTGGTTTCTGGTGCTGGGAGCTTTCATGGGAGTTTCATGGCTGGCTGACCGTTGGGCCCGGTCCGATGCTTCACCACAGATGCAGTACATGGGTCTCGGCCTTTATATCGTTGCGCAAGCTGTAGTTTTCCTCCCGATACTATACATTGCGACACATTACAGTTCTCCAGAAGTAATCCCTACCGCCGGCGTAATGACGCTTTTATTATTCGGGGGACTTACCTTCACTGCTTTTACCACGAGAGCGGACTTTTCATTCCTCCGGGGCATCCTGACCATCGGCTCGTTCATAGCGCTCGGTATAATACTCTGCAGCATGCTCTTCGGCTTCAGTCTCGGCCTGTTTTTTTCCTCTATCATGGTCATTTTCGCTGCCTGCTCAGTTCTTTATACGACCTCTAACATCATCCATCATTACCGTGCGGATCAACACGTGGCCGCTTCGCTGGCTTTATTCGCCGGTGTGGCACTGATGTTTTGGTACCTATTGCAAATCCTGATGTCGTTAGGAGGCGGGGACGACTAACCGACAGGTGGCACAGTTAGCTGTCGCCCTGCTTTTTTAATTCGCCACAGCTTTACTTAGCCGCTGAGCAAATGCACCGGCCACCCTAAATGAATTAATAGCAATAGATCGCCATCGATTTCTTTAGGCCAAATCTAACGTCTCTGACCCAACAATATGCCACTAAGAAGTACAATTATCCCTGCCGCCTGAAATAATTCAATTCCTTCGTCCAGGAAACACCACGCTATTAACATTGCCCCAACGGGTTCCCCAAGGAGAGCTATCGCTACCAGCGTCGGTGACAAAAACGCTAACGCCCAATTCAAAATAGTATGCCCCAGAGCCTGCGGGAGGACAGCTAATAAGGCCATAACTATATAGGCTCTGTCGCTATACCCCATCAGACTTACGTTCACCACTGCACTCGTGGCTATCAAAATTATTGCTGCTCCCCAGTACACAAGGCATGCGTAGGTTAACGGGACGATTTGGCGGGTAGCGCATCTTCCGCAAAGCAGATAGAGGCACATCATGACTCCTCCCCCCAGGGCCAACACATCCCCGCGCAAAGCGCTGAAGGGCGAAGTGCTATCCGACATGAAGTCATACCAACCTATACAAACGGCACCCACCACGCCCAGGAAGATTCCCGCCCATTGCTTCGGGCGCAGTTTCTCGTCGTAGAAAAAGTAGCCTGCCATGGCCAAAAACAACGGATTCATCGTGACAAGGACCACTGAACTAGCAACCGAAGTATATTGGAGCGACGCAATCCAGAGAGAGAAGTGAAGAGCCAGGCACACACTTGCAAGTCCTATGCCAACTAGGCCCCATCCAGTTAGAACAAGGCCCGGGGTTCTGGAGCGGTACCAGGCAACCGGCGTGAGAATGACCGCTGCTAAAAGCAACCGAAGACTTGCAACAGCTAAATATGGTATATCAGGGATGGATTTCACCAACGGTCCGGCAGTCGATACCGCGAGGATACCGAAGCCAAGCACAACAAAGGTATTTAGTTTCATCTGTTTGCTCGGCGCTACATAACCCCACGTCAGGCTAGCGCTTTTGGACACCACGACGGTTCCCGTGTATGCCCTGACTTCGGGCTCAGACTCTAGGCCGACGTCTGTGACAACGAACGACCGAACGGCCATTTCCTAGGATAACCATAGACAACATTCCCGCCTTATGACGCCGAGCCTCCCATAAGCATGGTTAACGGGCCTTCTATGACGGCAAACGTTTCTCTATAACTGGAATTGCATCATGCCGAACCCAACTACCAAAGCCTGTTCATACATAACCACCTCGCCCCGTACACCTTCCACGGCGCCGGCTACAGCAATCCAATTTCTAATCTCGTGAGTGCCATTACCTATAGCATCGAGTTCAGCGTCCGTAATATCGAACATTGCCGGGTCATGCCTACACAGGAGATCTAAGAACTTAGTGTCAAATTTTTCATCCACATTTCCCATGTCCGGGGTGCCGACCGCATGAGATAATCCCCCTGTACCGAGACCAGCGACACGTCGTGACCCGCCCCATTCCCGAACGGCACGTCCGATCATTCGTCCAAAGTCATAGCAACGTCTTAAAGTCGGTAGCGGAGGGAGTACACAATTTTGAATCAACCAAAGGTAGGACATGTCCCACTGGGGCGTAAGGAAATTTAGGCATGTAAGGAACCCATGCTCTAACCCAGCTTCTTCTATCCGCGTCAGATCGAACCCATCCCCAAGACCCGTCGAGAGGATCGCTTCCGCTAATTCCGACTCGAACTCTACCGTGACACTGTTACTAGGGATGCCCAACCAGTTTTCCACCGGTCCTGTGCCCGTCTCGGCCGTCACCACCCCAAAAGATGGATACCGCCTCGGATCCAGTGCATTAAAATGTTCATCCGAGATAACCAAAATAGTGTCCGCTCCCGCTTCGGTGAAAGTGTTCCGCAAAGTGTCAAAACCCTGATTTATTCGGCTCCAAGTACTTTCGTCGGCCATCTGCGGCATACTCATCATCAACGGGCTGTGTACCGCCGACATTGCTGCAACAATATCTGCCATTTCTGCTCCTTTTCGGACTACTCCTGCCGTGTTGCCTCTTTCAACTGCCGAACGTATTCCGGTATCTCCAGACCCACTGCAAGGGCAAATTGCACAAGGACATAAGGATGCACTCCGTACTTGTAGAGCCATCCCATGTCCCTTTCAATTAACCCGCTCGTCTCATCTTCCGATACGCTATATTTTACAAGTGCCGTCTGCGGATCATCGATGAAGCTCGCGACCTCAGTCTCCGACCGGCAAATATCTATCAGCGTGATATTAAGTGTTTTTGCACTCATACATTGGCTCCTAGTCCTTTTCCCTATACGATGCTGCCTCCTCCATTGTCAACGAACAAGCCAATATTCTCGACGCGGGACCACGGGACAGTCACCTTCCGGTTCACAAGGACCTCCTAAGGGACAGTGGCCATGCCTGGCTGCCCTTCAAAGCCAATTCTGATCCCCATGTAGCGCAAATGCACTAGGAACCTTCTACAAAAGGATGTTGGGTTGTATTGTAGCCTCGAATGGAGGGTCTTGAGGATAGCCGAAGGAGTTAGGACAATAAGTCTAGGTACTGGCGAAAAGGCCGCAAATAAACCGGCCTTTTCGCCAACCTTAATTTTCTACGCCGCAGCAACGTCTGGGACTATCTGTTCTCTCTTCCCGGATGCAGGCAACGGCCTCGTCCCCGGCGATTTCTCAAACGGACCCGGCAAATCGAGTTCTTTCGCCATCTCTCGCATCGCAGGTAACACTTCCTGCCCAAGCAGCCGCAGGCATGTTTTCCGTTGTTCAAAATCCATAGGCCCATGGTGGTACCATAAGCCCATAATCCCCGGCCTCAATGTCTCACACATTTTGCGAATCTTCTTAATGACGGTGTCCGGAGTACCCGCCATTATTAAATCGCTATCCAACGCACCTTGGAAACCCTTTTCAATGCCCGCCTTTATTTGCTCAACGTCGATATCTTGGGTGGTTTTTATGATTTCCACGCCGGTACGAGGATCAGTTAACGTTTGTGCCAGCCGTTTCGTAGCAGCCTTCGAGTTGTATCCCGGGGGAAACATCCATTCGGCACGGGCAAAAGATCCGAAGCCTCCACCAAAAACAAATCCCTTCGCCAGTTCATGCGCTTTCTCTTCGGTTTCTGCAACACAAACATTCTGGAGATAACCAAAGTTTTCCGGACCAGCTTGGTAGCCTTCCTTCTCCGCCACGTCGGCATACAGGTTGACCATTTCCACCGTTGCCTCAACATTCGTGCCTAACGCCACGTATGGGTAGCGGTGCTTTGCACACCAGATAACCGTCTCCGGGCTAATAAGACCCGGGATCCACTGTTGCGGGACGGGCTTTTGGACCGGTAATTGCCACGGGTTCACATTCCTGTAGTGGTAGTGTTTACCTTCGTACCGCCACGGTCCCGGTTTCGTCCACGCCTGCATGATAAAATCATGAGCTTCATTGAAGCGCTCACGGTTGTGTGCCGGATTGATATTATTTGCGAGTTGTTCCGTCCCAGCGCCTCGCACCCATCCGGGCACGAGTCGACCACCCGAAATCATATCGATAGTCGCCAGTTCCTCTGCGAGTCGTAATGGATCGCCCACCGGCAAAGGATTGCCGAGCAACACAATCTTCACCCGTTTAGTGATCCGGGCCAGTATTGCGGCCTCTACGTCCATGACACCACCCCCGCAAAAGGGCGTCTGATGGTGCTCATTCAGCATGACTCCGTCGAACCCAAGCTCTTCAGCATACACCCGCTCGTCCAAATACTCGTTCATGAGCTGTCCGCCCCGAACGGCATCAAACATTGTATTTGGAAGACCGAAATAACTACTTCCGTTCTCGATAATCGCGTCTTCAGGGACGTCCACGTACTCGCGCTCCGAGAAAGACATAATATGCATAGGCCACCTCCTTATTTAGAATAATTGAACGCTTTTAAAAAAGTTCCGCGTCTATCACAATGGATCACCCATTAGCGGACCTTTTCACATTTGTGGGCCAGAGGGCAATAGATACCCGCCAGTAATTGTCTTCAATTTAGTCGGGACCAGTAGCCATAATTGTAGAGATCCAAATCTGGGGTATGTTGGTGCGGTAGGGAGGGACATGGGCCATGAAGACTTCTGTAATGATCGGGGGAGCCGCGTTTACAGACATCGGAGGGATGAAAGACTTCATTCAGCACGCTGAACGTTTAGGCATTGATTACGCTTGGTCGGCAGAAGGTTGGGGCCAAGATGCCGTCACTTCTCTAGCTTATTTGGCTGGACAAACGTCACGGATAAGCCTTGGCACCGGGATTATGCAGATCAGCGCCCGTACTCCTTCAATGACCGCCATGACAGCCCTAGCCCTACATTATCTGACGGCCGGACGCTTCATATTAGGCCTGGGCACGAGCGGCCCTCAAGTGGTTGAGGGCCTTCATGGTACAAGCTTCGCATCACCTCTCGCGCGATTACAGGAAACTGTCGACATCTGCCGCATAGCTTTTCGTGGCGAGAAATTACGCTACGAGGGTCGTTTTCACCGCTTGCCGTTGCCGGGAGGCGAGGGTAAATCACTCAGAATCGACTACCCGAAAACCCATATCCCCGCTGACATTCCGATCTTCCTTGCTACGCTTGCCCCGAAGGCTCTCGAGTACACCGGAGCTGCGGCCGACGGATGGTTAGGAACCTCGTTCTCCCCGGACCACCCAGAGGCACACCTCTCTTACATAAAGAGAGGTGCGGCGGCAGCGGGCCGGTCTCCAAGACAAGTAGCGCTGCACACAGCGTGCACAATCAGTATAGGTACTAATGTGGAGGATTTAATCAGGGCACGCAAACCGGACATCGCGTTCAGCCTCGGCGCTATGGGATCTGCGGACAGCAATTTTTACAACTCCGCAATACGACGGGCGGGCTTTGAGGACGACGTCAAAGCGGTGCAGCAGTTGTGGTTGGACGGCAAGCGCGACCAGGCGGCTCAACGTGTACCGGACTCTATTGTAACCCAATTCGCGGCCATTGGAACTGCGGAGATGGTCCGAGAGCGTCTGCTTAAGTATCGCTCCGTGGGTATAAATGGACTGATCCTACGCGTGGTCGCCACAGACGTTTTGGATCGGATGGCTAAACTCGAAGAGGTTATGGACATAATTAACGATATAGATGCTCGCTAGATTGTCTGTTCTCTTAGTAACTCGTACCGCCCATGCCGATTATCCGCGCCCGGCACCCACATCCACTTAAGCGGGAGCCGCAAGATTGTGCTCCCGAGGCACCACAGAACGCCTCTGGTCCGCGAAACACTCCGTCGTATTGTGACGCATCGGAGGTTCCCACCCACAAGCTGGAAAACAGGCTCGGGGAAGTGACCTTGTACGTACCGAAGAAACTCCGTAAACACTGTACAAAGTTACTCTTAAGGAAAGAGGGAGAGCTCCATGTCAGAAAAGATACCGGACACACTACACATAGCCGAAGGTGGGTTTCGGCCACGTCAGGAACTTCTAGAGGCTTACGGGAAACGTCACCAAGAATTTATGCCACGTGCCACCGAGCAGGCGGGTTTCCGAGAGACCTATGGAGGGCCAATCCCGGAAAGCCCATGGTGGCTGTTCTTCGCGAAATTTGACACTCTTGAAACCATGGAGAAGTGGCAGCACGATCGAATACACGTACAGATACAGGATGAGGCGAGAAACAAATGGTGGTCGGCATACTACTTGCGCAAGGGCCGTGTCGTTGGAGACGGCGAGGCCATTTCTGGCAAAATATTGCACGAAACGATGTTGCTAAGAAATTCGCCACTGTCACCAAAGGAAAACGGGCTCGTAACCGCCGCCCTCTCGGACGTAGAAAATCTAAAAATTGTACCCTATGAAGCGGTGAAAGGCGTGCATCTAGCAACTCCGTACATGTTTGCCCAACTCGCGGGAGCCTTCCCCGAAAGAGCACCCGTTCAATACGTACTCCTGACATCTTGGGCGACTACTACGGATTGCGCGCGGTGGGAGGAATCAATCGCTCATCGCGAAGTCTGCCAATTTGGCGACAACACCTCCACTAGTTACTGTATGATCCCCGAGAGAAAACCGCGAATGGGCCTCTCGCACGATAGAATGCACCGTCAATGGGTGGCCCCCAAATAGACTAGCCTCGCAAGCAACACGAGCTTATACGAGAGCCACATCGTGTCTGTTACCAACCTGTACATAAAACGGGTTCCCAGGCGCACCGCAGCTAACGGCGAGGAAAATACAGGAGTTCTCATGCCCCCACATTTAAATAGGCTGAACGCCCCTTGTACCCCCTTTTGACACAAGCTTTTTCAGCCTTAGTAACGTTTTTCCTGGCGTTCACCTGGTCTCACCGCACGAACGCGGCTCAGCACGAAATTGCGCGCACCCGGATAATAGAGGCCCGTTAGGCGTAGTAGACGTTTCTCCGGTTCTTCTTCACGGAGTATACCCAAGTGACGGTCAGCACCTTTAACATAGAGACTCGGCCGGCGATGCCGAACTTCAGACAAGAAGTTAATGGTTGAGAAATTTGGATTCTGACAGACCACGTCCTGAACGCGAAAACGTATGTTTTCTCCTCTGCCCAAGGCCAAGCCCAAGACCTTACGGCCCGGTGCAAGACTGACCATTCCATAAACATCAAGAATAATCCCGCCAAATTGGCCGTGGGCCTTCGACAGAGGCCCTTGCGCAAATGAAGCGCACAGGACTAAGCACACAATCCGTTTTGTTAACCACACGATTTTCTCTTTAAAACCGCTCGATAGTCTACGACAGAATGGACGCACCCCTAAAGGCAGCAATCTCGTCCGCGCTATAACCTAGAACGTCTCGCAGAACGTCTTCCGTGTCTTGGCCTAGACATGGTGCAGGTCTCCGCACTTCACACGGAGTTTCTGAGAACTTCCAAGGTATACCCGCATGTTGGCGGGTGCCCACCTCAGGATGTTCTAGCTCCGAAAAATATTTTCGATCGAGCATATGCGGATCCTCTGCAAGTTCCCTATTGGTCAAAGCAGGAAATGCTGCTATCCCCGCATCCTGTAACCTATGAGTAACATCTTCGCTTGACATCGTCGTCGTCCACTCGGTTACTCTAGCTTCGAGTGCATCCTCGTGCGTCTTCCGGCCCCCAAGATCGGAAAACCGAACGTCCGTTGCGAGTTCATCATCTTTCATCACTTCACAGAGCTTCTTCCACTCGGCATCGCTTGAAACCGCGATGCTGACCCATCTGTCTTCGCCCTCACAGCGAAAAATACCGTGAGGCGCCATGTGGGGGTCTCTGTTACCGATGCGTGCGGGTGGTTCACCCTTCATTTGTTGGGCCATAATTCCTTCTCCAACTAGGGCGACGGAAGTTTCCCATTGTGAAAGGTCTATATATTGGCCTTCACCTGTACGCGTTCGGTGCATGAGAGCAGCCAGAACTGCAAAAGCGCCGTGAAGTCCTCCATTTGGATCGCCGTAGGAAAATCCGACACTCATAGGCGGAGAGTCCGGAAACCCAGTCATAGAGGCTAACCCGCTCATAGGTACCTGGGCGGGCCCATACGAAACATAGGGGCTTTCCGGACCGGTAGCGCCGTACCCGGATAAAGCTATCATAATAACGTCTGGTTTTACGCCCTTGAGGACCTCATAACCTAATCCCATCTTATCCATTACGCCCGCCGCAAAATTCTCTGCCACCACATCACTCGCCGCGACCAACCTTTTGGCAATTTCTAGCCCCTCCGGTTTTTTGAGGTCAAGGCAAATAGAAGACTTGCCTTGATTATATTGGTTATAATACCCGCTCCGATTTGGTCCTTCTTCCTGATCCGCGTAAGGAGGTATCCGACGGGTGACACAGAGACGGCTTTCGGACTCGACCCTGATTACCTCCGCACCCAAGTGCGCTAACTGCAGCGTACAGAACGGCCCCGCCCATACCCACGTAAAATCTGCTACACGAACACCCTGAAGCGGCAATGTTGTTTTCATATACTTACCTGTCTTTAGCCCCCACGCCCTTAAATTATATCCGCACGTCCCAAGCCAGCAATTTCTTCCGCGGAGAGCCCCAGCCGACCTCCAAATACTTCTTGATTGTGCTGGCCCAAGCACGGCGCTGGACTTTTCAGCTGCCATGGCGTGGCCGAAAATTGGTAGGGCGCACCTGGATAACGCAAATTACCGGCCTTAGGATGAACAATTTCCGCAAAAAACCCACGGGTGTTGAGATGTTCCGATTTGAGTAAGTCTCCCATCGTCGAGACCGGCGCAAAAGGAACTCTCCGACTCTGGGCACCATGGTAAACTTCATCTACTGATTTATCCTGTAACCAATCCTCCAATAATGACTTCAGTGCATCCCAGTTGACTGACCTGGACACGAAGTCCTGAAATAACTCTGTCTGGGCCCACTCAGGGTTACCCATGAGTTGAACAGCACCGTTCCACTGGTGCTCTTCAACAGCCAACACGTAAATGTAGCCGTCCCGGCACTGTAGCACGTCCTGCGGAATTAACCGGAAACCAAGTCGTGACGAGGTACTCTGGTCGTAAGGCCACGCAATGTAATTGTTCTCCAGTATAGAGACCAAACATTCCTGGATGGAAATGTCCACATGTTGACCTTTTCCTGTACCGGCTCGACTAAACAATGCACCCAAAGTAGCTACTCCAGCATTTACGCCCGCTTGGTACCCGGCCTGCTGACCAAACGCTTTAAGAGGTGGTAGGTCCGCCCGACCGCCGGCACCCCCCAGAAACACAAGTCCACCGGCACTCCACGCTGTCAAATCCTGCGCGACAAATTTGTGATTCGGACCGTCTTGCCCGAACGGGGAAATGGATGTCATAACCAGACGCGGATTCCGGGCGGCAAGTGATTCGTACATGAGTCCCGTCTTCGCCATTTCGTTCGGATGGTAATTATGTACCAAGGCATCTGTATCTGAAACTAGTTCCTGGAGAAGCTCTCGTCCTCTGGGTGATCTGAGATCCAACGTTATGCCGCGCTTGTTCGTATTCAAATAAAGAAACAGCCCGCTTTGTTCGAGGTTTTGCATGTCCCCAGGATACGGGCCTCGTTGCCGGGCCGTATCCCCTCCGGGCTCTTCTATTTTTATGACCTCTGCCCCTAAATCCGCCATCAGTTTGCACGCGTATGACGCTGCAACCATCTGACCACATTCAATAACGCGGATACCGTGTAGAGGGCCTACGCTCATCTCTTTTTCCCCTTCAGTTTTGCGACGGACCGAAGATTACGTGACCTTTAGTACCGAGCCAGTCCTTGTTCCACCTCTACCGCCCATGCATCGATTCCACCCGTAAGACTGACTGTGTGTGGGTAATCGTTTTGTCTCAGGAATTGAACCACTTGGAGACTGCGAACCCCGTGGTGACAGTACACAACAATCTCTGAAGCCGGATCTAGCTCGTCCAATCGTGCCGGTATTTCCCCCATTGGAATGTGGAGTGCATTCGGTAATGTTACGATTGCGACTTCCTCAGACTCGCGAACGTCCAATAAAACTGGTCGTTCGGTGGACTTCTGTTTTTGCTGCAATTCCTTAACTGTTATCTCAAGCGGCATCTCAATCCCCGTCCTACCATTTTGACTACGGAACAGTCCGTCTGATACTAGACAACGGACCCTTGGCGGGCAAGGGTGCACATTTTCTCAGAGTCAAGGAGGAATACATGTCAAAGTCCGAAAGATACCAGAAGGGTGCCGAAAAGATGAAAGAACTTTTCGGCGTCGAGCCGCGGCCTGGAAGTATGCACGAAGATT
>CAYWPF010000048.1:0-5617 GCA_964460065.1 uncultured Enterobacteriaceae bacterium | reverse complement strand
CGTCCACCGCAACTCGGGTGAGACCCAGTGCATTTTTTTTGAGATCGAAAAAGCTCTCTTCGTCCGGGACGAACTTGAGTTTTCCATCTAGTCCATAACTCCAGCCGTGGAATTTGCAGGTAAAGTTTTGACAGGTGCCGCCATGGTCCCAGACCACCTTATTCCCACGATGGGAACACATATTGTGAAACGCGTTCACTTCCCCGTCTTTCCCACGTGCCACCACCACAGAGGTGTTGCATACTGCCAGGTCTTTCACCAAGTAATCACCAGCATTCGGAATACTGTCTACCCGGCCCACATTGAGCCACACCTTTTTGAAAATCCGCTCCTGCTCCAATTTGAACTGCTCCGCTGACGTGAACACATTCGCCGGTATCGGGTCGGTCCCGAGGTGCGGGTGTTTGTGGTGCCATTTGTAGCCCTCGGAACTGCTGCCGTTGCTCGTTGTACCGTTGTGCTGGCTGTTGCTCATTGGATCGCCTCCCTACGCTGGAATTTCTCGTTTGCGGCTGCATTCGGGTGTCGTCAGCCTAACTTTGCCTCTAGTTGTTACGGGCGTCCGCACACCTGCTGAGCTAATTCGACCATTGGCACGTGTGCGAATCAATTTGCAAGTCAGATCAAAGACGCTAATTTTCGGTAACGCTCGGCTCATGGCTCATAGCAAACGTGGGTGTTAGAACACGTTATACTTTTCGGGTCAAGCTTCCGTAACCAAATTATCACGAATCGAAAAATAGGGCCGAGCCGCGGACACTTCATAATCAGCCATCGCCAAGCCCTCTATGGAATGACCAATTGCCGCACGACGTCGAAATAACC
Source organism: uncultured Enterobacteriaceae bacterium (assembly GCA_964460065.1). Classification (GTDB taxonomy): domain Bacteria; phylum Desulfobacterota; class Binatia; order Bin18; family Bin18; genus Bin18. The sequence goes on along the minus strand of CAYWPF010000048.1, from coordinate 4,792 downwards.
AGATTTCCGCGCGAGTTGTAGAGGCGTAAGCCCCGACACGTCGGGTATACCGCGCTTCACCCCGGCGTTAATAAGAGTCCTGATGGCGCCAGCATGACTTCGCGTCAATTATCTAGTGGTCGTAAAAGCCCACCACGTCCTCAATTACCTGATGCCCATGCCTCACCAGTAGCTCCTGATCTTGCAGCACAAACACTTTTTTCGCGCGCGACCCGTGTACTTATGATACAATCTACCTTTTCCGAAATGGCTAAACCCGAACCGTACTCTCCAACACTACTCGCGGCCGTTGGTTTTACCGTCTTCGCGGTCCTCACGGCTCTGAGCATGCTGGGCCCGCTCCTGGTGAACATGGCTGTAGAGTGGGACACCAGTGTTCCCGTGGTTGCACAGCTTGTAACCGCCGCTGCCGTTGCCTGGGCCGTTACCGCGATCCTGGTTGGTCCGTTTTCTGACGCTTTTGGCCGTAGGCCGATTATCCTCATAGGCGTTTCACTCGTCGGGCTAGGTTCGATAGGCACGGCCCTCGCGCCAAATCTTCCCTCGGCCGCCTTTTTCCGGGTTCTTACGGGAATCGGCGGCGGAATGGTACCGCCAACATGTATCGCTCTGTTAGGCGATGTTCTTCCGGAAAACAAACGTTCGGTCGGCGTAGCCATTGTCACAACACAACCCGGTCTCAGCAGTCTATTAGGTGTCCCCTTGGTAACGCTTCTAGGCGCCTACACGAGTTGGAGAACCGCGTTTTTTTTCATTGGCGCCACCCTCATCGGCGCCTGCGCGTTACTCGCACGATGCGTACCCCCGGATATGCAAGAAAAGAAAACGCTTCAATGGCATTTCCGTTTTAAAAAAGTGGTGCGTTTTCCCTTAACGTGGATTATCGCCTCCGCCAACCTCTGTGTGCGCACGGCTTACGGTCTTGTCATCACTTTTTTTCCGGCATTTCTCCAATTGAAGTACGGACTCACTACCCAGGAACTAGCGTTACCGGTAGCCGTCGTTGCATTCGGCACTACGTGTGGGATGCTCCTAGGCGGTCAAATGGGGAAATACAAGAGCAGACTAGTTTTCGCCACGGTTGGCATTTTCGTTGCCGGTCTGCCAGGCATGGGAGCATTCTTAGTACGCGACAGCCTATGGACCACCGTGCTTATCACAAGCGCGTTCACGGTGCTCTGTATGCCGGTGGCAACACTCCTATACGTAGTCGGCTCCGATGTGGGCGGTTCCTCCAGGGGTACCCTTACTGGCATTTTGTCCGGCAGCGGCTATGGGAGCTACGCCCTTGGGGCGGTCATCGGAGGCCTCGGCGTCTCAAACTTCGGGTACACAGCACTGTCCACCACTCTCTTAGGAGCTTCTTTCGCTTGCGCGTTTCTCTTGCTTTATCTCGTACAGTCTAATTCTGAAGAGCGTGCCCGCGCGCATTTCGCAACCACCGACTGAGGAGCTTGTCTCCAATACAGAGAAATAGAATCACGTCCGCTACTGAAACAACGCCAGACACCGGACTTCGCTGCTCCACCGCGCTGGGGCATCCTCCGGTGTCGCGGGATCCTCAAATGCGCTGTGGAAACTAAACGTGCAGGGTGCATCGGTTTCCGTAGAATCTGCCGCTTTCCCTTCTGACCTCGCCAACGGGCCAGCCGAATCCCACTGCTTAATTAGCAACGCTTCGCTCCGTGTCATGGACGGGAAATAGCACCATCTGTGAAACGGCGCATGCTTCGAGAAGTAGTTCTCGCCTACGCGATCCTCGTAATGAATCTCGAAGACGGCCAGATCCTCAGGTGTGACGGTCTGTGCGTCGCACAATGCAAGGGGATGGGTTGCGACAGGCGCCTCCGAAATATTACGCCATACATTAACAATCGAGAACCGCCCCGTAGAGTGAAGTGCCTTTTCCGCCTTATCCCGTGGCACGAGTGACTCACCGGTCTCAATTTCCGAACTGAACGTATCATTTGCTCCCGGTGGCTGCGCGAGTTGCTGCAGGCGTTCCGGCCCACTGCGGAGAGTATAGTCTCCGTGGGCGATCGAGGCCGGGCCCTGTACTTGCTGTCCGTTCCGGATGCGTTGTTCTTCCTGCTTTCCAGCAGCGGATCTTACGTTATGGTCGAAAGGAAAAATGTCAGACGCCCCCGTGGCCTCCCTCACAATATCAGCACAATCTGGGTAGTATAGTTTCGTTACCGAGTGATGATCAAAAAAGTCTATTCCTGCAGGCCTCAAAGGCCGCTCAAGTAATTCAAACCCATTTACATCCAACCGGCAACGCTCAAGAGGGTCCAGGACCCGTCCATTCCGTATTTGCAGTTTCCGTTCATCAAAAACGACCCCCTTCATTCCCGTATCGCTACCGTCGATGTTACGGCGAAGAAGCAATTGCCCGTTACGGTAGAGTGAACTCTCCGCCGACGACGCGAGATAATTAAGGCGCCCCTCACAACTGTCATCTAACAACCTGCGGTCTGAGTCTGGATTCATACTGTTCCCTCTCTGCTCTTCACTACACGGATCGTACGTGCCCATGCGGATGATACACTGCGTGTCAGCACGAAGGCAACCATGACGGGGAGGGGTCGATCAATCAACGATCTCCATGGTCACCCTCCCGGCTATACCCGGGACTACCCAGCTGGTACCGTGCGGTGTATTAAATAGCCCCTGCCAGCAGCAAGCGTCTTCTGAAAGAGAGACCATGAAAAAACGTATATATTTCAACGCTTTCCACATGAACTGTGTCGTACATCAATCACCCGGGCTCTGGGTGCGGAACGATGACCACATGACGGAATACAACGACCTCGACCAATGGGTCGAATTCGCTAAAATCGTGGAACGAGGAAAATTTGACGCTATCTTCTTGGCCGATGTACTCGGCGTCTATGACGTGTTTCGCGGCAATCGCGATGCCGCAATTTCCGAGGGAATACAGATACCAGTTAACGACCCAATGTTACTTATTCCTGCAATGGCGCACGCGACAGAGCATATAGGCTTCGGCTTCACCGCATCCATTTTGCAGAACCATCCTTTTACATTCGCGCGACTCGCCTCAACATTAGACCATCTCACGAAGGGTCGAGTCGCATGGAATATTGTAACTTCGTATCTCGAAAGTGCGGGTAGAAATTACGGACAATCGGGCCTCGCAGACCATGACGAAAGGTACAACATGGCGGACGAATACTGCGAGGTCTGCTATAAACTATGGGAGGCAAGTTGGGAAGACGACGCTGTCGTGAGAGATTTGGAACGCGGTATATATGCCGACCCGACCCGGGTACATGACATTATCCACAAGGGGACCTATTACAAGGTGGAAGGGTGTCACCTATCAGAGCCTTCTCCCCAGCGCACGCCACTTCTATTTCAGGCAGGTGCATCGGAACGTGGCCGCGAATTCGCTGCACGGCACGCCGAAGCGGTTTTCGTCATAGGCTCCACACCGTCCGTCGCGGGGCAGTATGTAAGGGGAATAAGAGATATCGCCAAAGAAAGGGGCCGGGGACCAGAGGACATCCTCTGTTTCGCCTATATGAAGATTATCACCGGCGAAACGGAGGCTAAAGCCCGACAAAAGTATGAAGAATACTTCGAGCAATGCAGTTACGACGGCGGGATGGCGTTACTCAGCGGTTGGAGCGGTGTCGATTTTGGTCAATTCGAGCCTGATCAGCCTATAGAATACATTGAAACAAATGCATTCCGGACCATGCTCCATAGTTTTACTGAAGGTGACCCCAACAGGAAATGGACAATGAGAGACGTGGCGCGTTTTGTAGGGATTGGGGGCGCCGGTCCCGTTTTGGTTGGCACGCCCGAAAGTATCGCCGACCAGTTTGAAGACTGGATTGACGCGGGCGTAGACGGTTTCAATCTGGCTTACACGACCACACCTGGCTCCTTCGTAGAATTTGTTGATGGGGTGGTACCTATCCTTCAGAAGCGTGGACGTATGCAAAAGGAGTATCGTCCCGGCACACTCCGGGAAAAATTGTTCGGCAAGGGCCCAAAATTACAGGTGCCTCACCCCGCCGCACTAGATCGAAGGAATGCCGATGGGTGCTCCTCCGCCCCTTCCAGGCCTTCGGAAGATACCGCTTAAAACCAGACCCCAGGGCAAGAAAAGAAACCTCCTCTCAGGGGTAAACACAGGGACGTGTCATCCAATCGTAAGTAACACCCCCACAAATCAGCGTGCCCGAGTCCGCTTCACGAGCAGCATCCTCGATAGCAACTAGTGCCGCATTAGGAACATCTAGGGGATTAACCAGGGACCCGTCCAGAAAAACGTATACCACTAGGTCAGGGCCGCTCTCTGTTTCCATTGTCGTTACCTCGTAGGACACTCACCCTTACCTCTATCCCTACAGATCGAACCTGCCTTTTGGGTCCGATACCTCCCTTATCCAATACCCCGGGGGTAGCGGCCGGGACGATTGTTATGTGTTGGTCGCTTCCCACTTTCTCTATTCATTCTTCCTTGATTTTTATTACTTCGCGCGCGAAGCGCTCCATTAGTTCCATCAATGTTGAGAAATTTTCCGTCCACGCGCGAAAAGAGAGGTATAAGTGATCGACACCGAGTTCTTCGTACTTGGGCACATCTTGAATTAACGTGTCCAAGTCGGGAGCGCCCAAGGGAAGCATGCAGATACGGAGAGTTTCGGGATTGCGTCCCTCCTGGTGCGCAAAATCGCGCAAAAGATTAAGAGAATCCTTGATGTCGTCCGGCTTTTTTCCCATGGCTATCCAACCGTCGCCCCTGCGCGCCGTTCGTCTT
>CAYWPF010000047.1:0-47791 GCA_964460065.1 uncultured Enterobacteriaceae bacterium | reverse complement strand
CAAGCCATCTACAAGAGTGTATGATCTGGCGTGTGACAGGTTAGCCCTCACACCGGCGCAGGTTTGTTTTCAATCAACTAATGCTTGGGATGTTGCGGGGGCAGTGAACTTTGGCCTGCACGTAGTCTGGGTAAATCGATTCGACCAAAGAGCAGAGGCTTTAGATTGCGTGCCAGATTATGAGATTCAATCTCTTGCCGAGCTCACACCTCTGCTTTCAGACGTCCCAACAACCCCACCCGCGTCCACCAGAAACACCGATGCTTAAAGTAAAGGGCCTATACATTTACCCAGTAAAATCCTGCCATGGTATTCGCCTCAGCGTTTCTATCTTGGACCGGCAAGGGCTCCAACATGATCGAAGATGGATGATCGTTGACCGGGAGGGAGTCTTTGTAACGCAACGAAAATTCCCGAGAATGGCCGTTATACGAGCTAGCTTAGCGGGAGACCACCTGTCACTGTCTTTTCCAGACGGACAAACAGTCGTATTGCCATCTGGTGGACACGCAAAGCCGAACATCAAAGTCCGGGTCTGGCGCGACTGGTGCTTAGCTGTCTCACCCTGTAAAAAAGCAAATAAAATTCTTTCGAAATGGTTAAGTCATGATGTTCGGATAGTGCAGATGGTCCCCGACTTCGAGCGTTTTGTAGACTCGGCATACACAAACGCGCCTGCTGTCACCAGCTTTACTGATGGCTTTCCTCTTGTTGTGGTGTCGACAGCATCACTCCAAGATTTAAATACAAGACTAGCGTCACCGTTACACATTTCACGATTCCGGCCAAATTTGGTGGTAGAGGGGTGCTTACCCTTCGACGAGGATACGTGGGCGCAAATACAGATAGGGCAGGTATCCATTGACATTGTAAAGCCCTGTACACGATGCACAGTTACCACAATCAACCCGGACACCGGCACAGACGGTCCCGAACCGCTTCGTACCCTCGCACAGTATCGTCAATTTGGTGGTCAAATATTATTCGGGCAAAACGCAATTCACAGGAGGGCAGGAACTATCCGCGCAGGCACACAGATCAAGGTGATTTCTACTCGCCGCCCCGTTATTGAAGCCTGCTCTGATTAGTGCCCGTACAAAAATCTCTAATACGGCCGTTTCTCCTCTACTCGGGTTATAAGAAACACTCCCGTCAGGAGTACTCCGGAAAGACTAATCCAGGCGAGACTCCAATTCGTGGTATAATCTACCAACCAGCCGAACAGGGGCGGAATCAAAATGATGCCCCCGTAGGTCATAGTCATCGCGAGGCCCAATGCTCTGCCCTGGTATGTCGGGCCCGCCAGCTCCGCTATGAACGTCACCCAGTTTCCGTGCCACCCTAAGGCATTAAAAGCAAACAAGAATACCAAGGCAGCGATCCCAAAGCTCGGAAGGCCCTGCGGGGCGCAACCTATTGCCATCGCACCCTCATAATAAAAGACACCGGCTAGCACTACTGGAGGACGGCGACACTGGCCAAAATATTTATCACTCCACACGCCCCAAAGTATTCGTCCAAGGACGCCGGCAATCTGCGCGTTCACAAGCATCATTGCACTGACGGAAATTAGTATGCCTCGAGTTTCTTTTAAGTAAAGCGCTAAATAGGTTATCAAGACAAACTGACCGATCGTCATCAAACCACCGCCAACACCAAGAAGTATCACCGGACGCTAAGGAATCTGATTAGGAGACCGCTTAATTTTTTCCTTTCGGAGCTTGTCGCCAGCGTTAGTGGGTGGCTCCCGATACAGTGCCCAGCAAATCGCCGCTGCGGTTAGACAGGCGGCGCCACCAACACCTATAGCGAGCCGCCAGTTCATACGAAACGCGAGAACAGGGAGAATAGCTGCCGCCAATGCCCCACCCAAGGGAATCCCCGTCTGCCGGATGCCCATCGCCATGCCCCGCATTCCGCCCGGGAACCACCCCAGCACCGCCTTTGTTCCTGCAGGCGTCGTAAAAGCAGACCCTAAGCCCGCAAAAAAAAGTGCCAGCAACAAGGCGGCGAAATTTGCGGACATCATTACACCTCCGCAAAGGAGTCCCAGTGCAACGTTTCCGGCGATTAGCGCGCGCCGCTCACCATAAATATCAACCGCCCATCCGGCCGCAGTGAGCGCGACCATAGCCCCGCCCATGAATGCAGAATTACAGAGCCCCACTTGCGCACGGGAAAGTCCAAAATCAGCCTGGATAAACGGGGCCAAAACAGGCGCACCTTGCATCACTAAAGAAACGGTAACCTGAGAAAGCAGGGCAGTCCCAAGCATCACCCAAGGCACGTTCCCTTGTCTGTCGAAACTCAAAAGAGACACTAACTACGGCCCAGGTCCAGCTCCCCAATCTGGAGCAATTGCTTCCCGAAATTTTTTCCCTCGAACAGGCGCAGAAACGTACGGGGGGCATTTTCGAACCCTTCCTGTATATCTTCTCGGAAAACTACGTCGCCATTGCTGACCCATTTTCCTAGCTGGGCTGAAGCCGCGACAAATTCTGACGCGTAATCCGTTACTATGAACCCTTCCATCCGGCCTCTCCGTATCACCAAATTCATATAGTTTTTCGGGCCGGGAGGGGATACTTGCTCATTGTAAGAAGAAATTCCTCCACAAAGGACAATACGTGCGCGATTTGCAATACGCTCGAGGACCGCGTCTAAAATGCTACCTCCAACGTTGTCAAAATAAAGATCAACACCGGTCGGACAAAGCTCTTCTATTCGCTCTTCGACACTTTCCGCCTTATAATCTATCGCTGCATCATACCCAGCGTCGTCAATCAGCCAACGGCACTTCGACTCGCCTCCGGCTATACCAATTACACGGCAGCCTTTAATTTTTGCGATTTGTCCCGCTACGGACCCGGTCGCACCCGCGGCCCCAGAAACAATGCAAATTTCTCCCCTTTTAGGCTTACCAATGTCCAGCATACCAAAGTACGCCGATAGTCCGGTAACCCCCAAAACTCCCAGCGGCCAAGTCAGCTCCGCGTTAGCGGGGATTTTACTAGGCGAAATTAACCCGCCAGTCTCCCTCGCCACCGCATACTCTTGCCAGCCAAATGCGCCATAAACGCACTCCCCGGGGGGGAATTGATCATTTCGCGACTGAACAATTTGTCCTACTGTTAGTGCGCGCATCACCTCACCGATAGAAACCGGTGGAATATAACTTTCTCTATCCTCCATCCACCCCCGCATTGCAGGCTCGAAAGCTAAGTACAGGTTGCGGACCAGGAACTGACCATCTTTTAACGAGGGAATTTTCGCCTCGTGATATGCAAAATCGGATTCTCTGACCATGCCTTCAGGCCTGCCGGCAAGAAGCCATTGGCGGTTAACTGCCTCGATCATAATATATAAACCCCTCGTTTACGTCTCTTGTTTAATGCATCTTTAAGTGTTGCAAGATGAGGTCACGCTCATCCTTGTAGGGTTGTCAGCGACAGTCTCTCTGTCGAGCACGCGTACCCTAATCATCGCCCATTTCTAACGGCACCTGAAATGAATCGGGCCGCCGTCCTCCAGTCACAAAATTCGGACTGCCGTTCACTGCGTCAAGACAGGAGCCTCGTGACCTAAAATGCTCGCCCTTCGTCGTATGCGGCTTTACCCGATAAATGAAGAAGACGTCGCAGCCGTCGTCATCCAAGTCTATCAAAACGAACGAGTTTTCGTCATCGGTCGAAGAACCGTGCTTTGCTCTGAAAGAGGCCCTCTCTTTCGAATCATCAAGTACGGACATCCGGAAAAGTATGACTGGGCGTTCATCATTCTGATCTCGTCCTGTGATAAACTCAGGGGACGTGTGTCGATGCATATTCGTGAGCCAATAGGTATTAACGGTATTTACGGCAATTGTTGAAAACATCCAGTACCCGTTTAGGCTTTCTACTGTAATTTCGTTAAGTGATTGCCGTAGCCTCTCTCCCGGTAAGTTGCGCAGATCGTCATCGTTCCTGACGATCTGGCTTCGAACCATCTCCCCCCGAAGGCTCGACGGGCGCACTTCTTGTGCGAGACCAAGTGCAGCGCACAAAGCAGCGAAAAGTACCAGCGCTGAGGGATCTATTTTTCTAGTCATTCACCCGCCCACATCTCAAACTCATTCGTCGAAACATCCTCTTATTCCTGCCCCAATTGATGGCGACCGTCAATCATCGCCATATAGAAGAAGCGGACCGAGTTGTCCGGGCGTTAAACTTGTCCTACAATCATGCCATAATCAGAACATGTAGCGCCAAAAATACGGAATATTAGCGCAAAAAAACTGGAGGATCATTACATACAATGAACGGCCAAGCTTTACTCTATGTAGGTCTTTGTTTTGTGGCATTCAGCTATACGGGGTGTAGTACGAACCTTGTTCCAAAGTTTCTCGAACAAGGAGAAAGAACTTCGGACTACCAGTCAACGCTGACGCAAAAAGATACCGGGGAAACAAGTGTCAGCAACTTTCCTCTTCCACCCGAGGAACTGGCGGCAATTCTCATAAAGACAGCAAAGGCAGCAGGGTGGGCACCGAAACCAAATCCAACTGAAAACGATGAACGGTGGGTGGTGACCATTCGCGACCCCGACAAGCCCGCAGGCAAATCGGAGAGGAACGTTTTCATTGAGAGTTCGCCGAACGGTGGCAGCGATCTCCGGATTGGTTCCGGACAAGCCTCTTTACCCACTCAGCTGCTATCACCACTCCGCGTCGCGGTAGGAACCCACAGTGATCAGGCAACCGCGTCTATGCCGACAGCCTCTTCTCCGCCAGAAAGGGACTATTCGGCGAGAAAAGCTCCGGCCGATGTCATAGTTACTGCAGGCACACCAACCCGGCCCTACCGCAAGTTGGGAAAGATTCGTTCGAGTGTACAACTTAGCGAAAAGACTCTATCACAAAAACTGTGGGATGCACCCTTCGCCCTTATAAAAGACGAAGACGAGGCAATGACAAGTCAAACAAGACTTTTTAATATTCTCAGCGCCAATGCGCTGCGCAAATACGGAAACCAAGTCGATGCGATTATCAAGGCCCGATACAAGACTCGCACGGACGGGAGCGCCTTCGCGTCAGGCCTGGCAGTTCAGTACGTGGCGACGGAAGAGCGGCTTCAGGAGGTAGACCGGTTACACGAAAAAGGCTACCTCACCGAAGCTGAATACGCAACAAAGAGAGCCAAAATTTTGGAAGATTTGTAGCCCCAGCTTGTTCTGCCAGATTCGAATTCTCCCATTGCATGGCCAGCCACGCACAGGATGAGGCCAAGCCCATCGGAACGGTTACAGCCGTTCTACGCCTGAAAGTCATTTTACGCAGATGGGATTAATGGGGGACCCGGCAGCACCAAATATCTTTAGTGGCGTGCAGGCGTATAGAAATGAGTACCGTTTGTCTTCCGCACAATCTATCGCCAGGTCTTCGAGCCAATTAATCTCACTAAACAGAATGCCTAGGTTTCGCATAAGTGCTCCGTGTAAAGGCACGAAGCAGCCGGATTCCGGATGGCACGTTTGTTCACTCGCTAACGTATCACTACCAAGACTCGGTATTTCCATTTCATGAAACCAGCGGACAAGTTCCGGAGAATATGCGATTCCTGGTTCACTCATGGTGGTAACCGCCGTATCTGGAGAATCGTCAGTCGCCTTAAGACCGTAATACGCCTCCGGGCCTTCCGAAAAATACCGATTCAGCCACCCGGTCCGGATCAGGAGTATGTCATGTTTTTGTATACGAACATTCTGTGCCTTGGCAGTATCCAAGAGTTCCCCAAGCGAAATACCGTATCCCGCTTCAAGATGATCTACCGCGTTATGACGAGCCACGTCTAAAAGAATGCCGCGTCCCACCACCCCATGTTCGGCTACGGGGAGTATGCTGTTTTTACTCAAGCCTCCTCCCATCGTCGTCTTAGCGTCATATCCATTATAAAGCTTATCATCAAACCATACGTGCCCTAACGCATCGAACTGGGTGGTAGCTTGCAGGTTCGTCATCATAACGTCGTCCGCATACTCCATACCACCAGGAAAAGGTTTGGCTTTCCCGCTTAAATAGTGTCCTTTGTCCATAACCATCATTCGCTCAGGCTGACTGCGCCCCTTATAGCCTGGATCTCCCTCGGGATGACACATTCGCACTTGCAAGGTGAACACCTTCCCGTTTTCGACTGCCTTCACACCCCGTAGCACTTCACTTTGCGTCAAGTAGTTAACCGAACCGAGTTCATCAGTGTCACCCCATCGGCCCCAATTGCTTGGCGCCCCCTGCAAGAGCTCTGAAAGCGGTATAGCCACATTTACCTCCATACAATTTTGAAAGAACGTCTAATTTCGATGCCCGAAAGTGCCAGGTTTATCTACAAACCGTTCTTCGATTCCATCGCATGCCTAAGCCTATAGTGTCGGAAGTGCCCGGACCAGTGGCCCCGACGCTTTCACCGAGCATGGTCAGACACAGCTTTTTCTATCGCGCACGGCGCCACCCACATTAAGAGGGGAGATTATAGAAGCGGACCGCGTTCTCTCCCAATACGAGGCGTTGGCTGGCCTCGGGCAGCCCCGCGAGGCGCTTTTTCATCTCATCCACTACTCCAAAAGAGGCATCGACATGCGGGTAATCGGACGCCCAAACAAAATACTCAGCTCCCATTTGGTCTATTATCGCGGCTGTAAGAGATTCGTCTGGATCAGCAGAAATCAGGCACTGTCGATAAAAATACTCGCTAGGTTTGCAAGTAATGGGAACGTACTCTTTCATCACTTCATACTTGTGATCCATTCGATCGAGCCAGGCGGAAATCCAATTGGCACCGGCTTCCAAGACCGTACATTTCAACCCACCATATTTCTCGAACATTCCCCAGGCGATCATCTGTGTAAAGGCCGCCATAACGTCTATGGCGAGGAATGAGAATCCAAACAGGCGGTCCCGTTTATCTTGATGAAGCCACCCAGCGAAGGCAGGCGTATCTCGGACAATGACGTGAAAAGCGACGGGCATCTGCAATTCTTGCACGGCCTTCCAGAAAGGAACAAACAACGGGTCATCGAAATGTCTGTTGCCTCGAGACGCCATGTCGGGTGACAGATAGACACCTACGCAGCCATCTCTTTGAGCACGAATTACTTCTTCCACGGCGCCTTCGGGGTCGAGCAACGAAATATGGGCAACGGGCAGCAAACGTCTAGAATCCTCGCGCGAAAAATCGGCGATCCAACGGTTGTACGCGCGGGTATAGGCTGTGGCGAGTTTGGGATCCGAGACCATGCCTTCCCAACAGATACCAATCGTCGGGTACAGAATCGAAATATCTATTTTTTCTTGGTCCATGACCTTCAATCGGGCTTTGGGGTCATAGCCGCCCGGCGGACACCCCTCTGCGTACGTCATTTTGCCGTTTTCATGCAACGCCACCGGATCCATTCCTATACCCCCGAGCACACCCATATGACCGCGAACTAATTCCAGCGGGCTGTTATCAACCAATAGTACTTCGTACCCTTTTTCGTCGTGATCTATCCTTATAGCCCTATTTCGGAATTGAGGGTCGATGTAATTGATCCACGTATCGGCAGGCTCCATAACATGCCCGTCCGCGTCTACAACTATATTTCCCGATAGGTTTTTCATTCTCTCTCCTCGCATCTGTGAAAAGCATCTTCTCTGATCCCGCAAGGGTACTGCGCTTACGGTACCGCAACCGAAACATAAAGCATATGTCGTATAAATTCCCTTGACGAGGGGAAAAAGCTACCTAGAATCCAACTTAACACTCGCGGCATGGCGGTATCAGCATGAATTTTACGAAAACGTCTTTAATTGTGTCCATCCTAACCGGCGCGCTCTTGATCTCAAATGGCGCAGTGCCCAAGCAGGCGGGGAGCTTTCAAGCGGACGCGTCTGACCCGTTCTCACTCCTCGAGGAAGACGGGAGCTCACCCAGTGACTTGGGCTCAGACGCCGAAATCGATCCATTACGAATTGGTCTAAACCCAATCGAAATGGTTAACGAGGACAATGTTCTGGGTCTAGTGTTGCGGCATTTGGAATTTCGCCAGCAACTTTGGTTATTTTATTTTGTCATTACATCGGGATTACTGGCCCTTGCGATAGTTTTCTTCCGAGTTTTCCCTGACGACCGAACGTCACGGTCATTTTTAATTATAGGCGCGGCCATCTTCTGCGTCTTTGCCTTCTGCCACTGGCAGATGCTTGAAGACGCCCGGGAAAGACAAGCGCTATTAACAAAGATCGTTGCCCACACAGTAGCCGATCCTGCGGTCCCCGAATTGTTCGTTGCACTGACAGCCAGGCTTCAACCCCTCTCCCAAAACGCGCTATTGACGACACATCTAATTATCGACGCAGTAGTACTCGGGCTCCTGCTATCTCTCTCGCAACGGTCAAAGAGATTAACTTCTTCATCCTAAAACACTGAGCCATATGCCCTCAAGTCTGTCCGGGAAAAGTACCTTTAGGCGTGGATCCGTGACTGTTGCCACCAACGATTGGAAGCGGGCGCCCTGTGAGATTTTCCCTACTGCGGCAAAAAACTGGAGGAGAACACACTCCGAGTGCGGCATTATCCATCGTGAGCGCAGCTCGAAGCCGGTCGTGGGTAGTACCGTTGACGTCAAAACTATGGGTCAAATGGCGCATCGCCGTACAGAGATCACGATCCGCCCTGGAAATGGGGTTTTTGATATAGACGTCATGGCCACAGTCGCTTCTGAAATCTTGACATGTTGCAAACGTTGTTCGCGGAAACTCGGCCCAGACATCAAAGCGCGCGGGGCCGAGACCGCGAAGGTCCTTCCGCGTAGTGTCCGGCAGATGCCTTGCCTCATCAGCCATGCGCGCTCGTTCCGGCAAAACCATGGACAAGCGCCGGGCCCGACGCACTAAAGTTGTACGAGGGACCGAACGATGCCGACCATGACAAGATTTCTTTACAATACCTCGCTGGGCCATTGTTTTACCTCGAATTCTTCAATAGTTTGCGAAACGTATCTAAACATTATTAAATTTTTAGCAAACTACAATCTCAAAACAGAAGAACTGAACCGTCACCTCCTGCACGGTGTTCGAGACGCGCACATTAACCTTGTGGTAGCGGCACAACAGGCATTCTAGATGACTATAAGATCTATCACCCATTATTTCGACTACAAAAGTCCCTACGCTTACCTCGCCCAGGACGAAACGTTCTTACTTGGGAAGGAGTATAATATCCACGTCGATTTTCTACCGCTCACACTGGACATCCCTCAATACCTAGGATCGGCAGCGGTAGATGAAAATGGCAACGTCAAAAATGAAGAACGAAACCCGCACCAATGGCGACGTGTGAAATACAGTTACATGGATTGCCGGCGTGAGGCCGCGCGCCGCGGACTAATCATTCGTGGCCCGCGGCATATATTCGACTCTTCGCTCAGTCACATAGGCATGCTCTACGCCAAAAAGAACGGCGATTTTCGCGCCTACCATAACGCCGTCTATGAGCGTTTCTGGAGACGAGAACTGAACATCGAGGATCCCGAGGTGTTAGCGCAAGTCCTACAAGAGGTGGGCTTGGATGGTCCAGACTTTCTCGCTTACGTTGAGTCGGAGGGTCGCGAAGAACACGACGCGATACAACAAGAGGCTACCCGAACCGGGGTATTCGGTGTTCCAAGTTACGTCGTAGAAGGAGAACTCTTTTGGGGCGCCGAACGCTTAGTTCGAGTCCGCGAGCGGCTAAGCGCCTAAGCGGCAAAGAAAAATGAGACGTTATAGCGCGAGACCAGGAACACATGGCCACAGTCATTTAGTTGTAGAGCGTGCCTTCACAATGATTACATCATTCCTAATCTGCCTCGCTGCCCTGCTTTTGTGGCTCCTTCGCCCAAAAGACAGCGGCGGATCCAAAACCCTGCATTCTTATTTCGTACACGCCGTGAAAGTTTACGCACTAGTGGGCGAACAAGAGGCTAAAACCGTGGCGCTTGCCGCCAGCAACATCGCCACAAATCGCGAGCGAAAACAGATGTTAGATTACCTTAATAAACGCGCATCGGAACTGTTGCTCGGGGCCGGGGACACCGACGGCGGCGGCGGCGGCGGGAACAGGCTGACCACTGTAGAACGGTTAGTACAGTTGGAGGAAGAGGTACGTGCGCAGAATACCAACGAGACACGGCCCACCACCACGGCAGCCCGCGAAGGTCTCGAGAGCACCTTGAAAAATGATGGTCCATATCAAGCGTACTTGGATGCACTAGAACGCACTGACCATACTGTCTTCATTCAACAACACCCCGATCTCTTCGGCGCCAAAAGACCACAGACGCCGCGCCAACCTGAGAATAACCTTGATTAATGTCCTCACTTCCCCCACGCGCGCCACAAATGCCATTATGAGGGACGGGCTAGGCAAGACAGGTTGTAACCCCGCAGCTTCTTCGGCGCGCAACAAAAACAGACGGAGGTTGTTTATTGGGCTCGCCGTAGCGGTCGTCTTCACGGACGCCATCGGCTATACAATGATAATTCCTTCGCTGCCCGATTTCACCTCACAATTAGATCTCACCGAATCACAAACGGGCCTACTTTACGCGTCCTACGGCCTCGTTTCGCTTCTCTTATATTTGCCCTTTGGTGTAATGGTAGACCGATGGGGCCCCAGGTTTTGGTTGACCTCGGGAATGCTCGTATTGGGTGTCTCATCGGTAGGCTTTTGGCTTGCTAATGGATTCCTTTCACTTCTGACCTGCCGGGTCCTGCAGGGAGTAGCCGCTTCGGCAACCTGGGCCGCAGCACTACCCTTTGCGGCAAGTCTAACCAACGCGAGAACACGCGGCGTCGATATGAGTTTACTGATGATGGCATTTAGTATCGGGGGAATAGCAGGCCCGGCTCTCGGTAGCGTCGGTAACGCCCGTGACCCCTTTGTCTATTTCTGCGGTGTGCCGTTCGCTTTGGCCGCTTGCGCATTCCTTATGTTGCGGAAAGCCGGTAGCTCAAACACGGGTCGTGCAGAGGCACTGTACGAGAAGCCACCAGAAATAGTTCCGGCAGGGAATCCCCGGCGGAAACTCACTTGCTCGTGCTTGGTCATTTTGGCGACGTGCGGAACGTTCGGCGCTCTGGAACTGCTGCTCCCCCTCCGATTTTCTGCGATCGGTTGGTCGCGGCAGGAGATTGGTTTGTTCTTCGCTGGTTGGGGCCTTGCCATGTTCACTATACAACCGATGATCGGCCGATGGTCCGATCGGCGCGGCAGGAAGGAACCTATTCTCTTCGGGCTGTTGCTGTCTGCGGCTCTTACGCCCGTAACGTTCTCATTCCTGGACTCTATTGCCCTCGTGCCACTCGCCCTGTGCCTGATATTAGGCTTGTCGGCCGCCCTAACCCCTACCCTCGCCTTGATGGTCGATGATTTGCCAGAAGGTGGTTTTGGCAAGGCCTTTGGAATTTACAACATGGCATTTAGCCTTGGAATCGTGTTAGGACCATTGCTCGGGGGGTATGTAAGCGAGCACTTGGGCGCACGCTATGCTGCAGCCCTTTGCAGCCTGGCCCTAGTCTTCGTGGCACCTCCCGTCTTACTCCTGCTTCGCTCAGAGAAAACCCGATGAAGTCTGAATCATGAGAACCTTGAAATCAGAAAGTTACAACTTCACCGACGTCATAGCCTTCAACAATATGTACCATGAGAAAGGCTGGACAGATGGCCTCCCCATCTTGCCACCAACCCAGGATAGCGTCCGTGAACACCTCAAGGTGGCACAACTAATGCCAGACCACATTATCGGGATCGAACCCGTACGAGCCCGTCCACTGACGGCAGAGAAAATCGCCATAAACGCGGTAATGGCGGGGTGTCTTCCCTCATATGCACCTGTTGTCTTCGCCATTCTCGAAGCGATGTGCGAGCCCGAATTTAACCTCCATGGTTGCACAGCCAGTACCGGCGGAAGTGCCCCATTTATCGTTATCAACGGCCCGATCCGTCAGGCATTAGAGATAAACAGCACCCATAACGTTCTGGGCAACAGAAGTCGCGCCAACGCGAGCATCGGGCGTGCCATACGACTTGTACTGCTTAATGTCCTGGGCTGCGTGCCCGGCGAACTTGACCGCTCCACGCTCGGGCACCCAGGCAAATTCACATTTTGCATAGCCGAAGATGAGGAAAACAGTCCCTGGGTGCCGTTGGCTCAACAACGCGGCGTGCCGGCCGGGCGGTCCTCCGTAACCGTTATGGCCGGAGAATCTCCGCGACAAACTATGAACGAGTGGACCCACGCCCCAGAGGAGATCGCAGAAACTTTTGCGGCAGAAATTCGCCACAATATGCTCACGTACTCTATTTGGGCAGGGAATTATGCATTGATCATTCCAACACAATACGAGACCTTATAGCCGGTGCCGGATGGGGAAAGGATACTATGCAAGAATATATTCACCGTTCTGCTCATGTTATCCGTAACGACTGGGCCCGCGTCGGTAAACAGTCCGTAGTGGATAAGGGCAAAGGGCCGACTCAGACCTTCAGCGGGTTGCGCGCACCGGACGACTTATTAGTCATAGCAGCAGGTGGTCCGGCCGGCGGCTTTGGCGCTATAGTGCCACCATGGCTAGGGTCCCGGTCGCAGGCCGTAACTCAAATAATTCGCGACTAGGAGGTGTGGAAATATGACACTCAATGTTCTAGATCCTACATTCGATGACAATCCGTCCCTTCCTGCAATGGCAGAACCGTTAAGCCACCTTGCCGGTTCGACTATTGCGCTTTTAGACAATGGAAAACTGAACGTTTCGCAACTCCTGGATTACGTAGAAGCCGCACTCACTTCTGATCATCAGGTAGGGACCGTCCTCCGGTTGTGTAAACCCGATGCTAGCCGTCCCGCGCCGGCGGAAGTAACAGCGCAGTTGGCAAAGTGCGACGCTGTCATTTCCGCGGTAGGGGATTGAGGCAGCTGTTCATCGTGCAGTTTGCACGATGCCATCAGCGTACAAAAGGCCGGGGTTCCAGCCACCGCGATAATAACCGACCGCTTCGTTTCCACGGCACATGCTCTCGCGAAACTCCAGGGCACTCCGGACTATCCGTTCGCGATAATCCCGCACCCAATCGCAAGCAACACGCAAGAGGTCATTCATGAGAAAGCCCGGATCGCACTGGGTCAGTGCCTGGACATCCTCTTGGGCCACAACACTTAACCAAAGCTACCAGGGGGTAACCATGCGGGCGCTAGTACGCACGACAATTCTTCTCACGCTCTTATGCCCAATCAACCCCGCTTTTCCACAACCTAATTTCGACTCAGTAGACATCGAAACGGCCCAGGTTCGAGGCCCCATATACTTCCTACATGCGGGACCGAGAATCGGGAATATCGCTGCTTCCGTAGGAAGCGACGGAATTCTCCTTGTTGACGACCAGTTTGCTCCTTTGGCAGAAAAAATCGAATCCGCTTTCAGCACTATTGCGTCTGGCAAACTGAAATTTATAATCAACACACATTGGCACGGTGACCACACGGGAGGTAATCAGATATTCGGTTTCGAAACACCCATCATTGCGCACACGAACGTCCGCAAGCGACTCATGACACAGCAGATAATCGGTAACAGAGCTGTTTCGGCGGCACCGCGACAGTCCTGGCCGGTGATTACATTCGACAATTCTGTATCTGTTCATTTCAACGAGGAAGAAATTCAGATCATACATTTTGCTCATGGTCACACCGACGGCGATAGCGTGATTTTCTTCACTAGATCCAACGTCGTTCACACGGGCGATCTATTCTTCGTAGGACGCTTCCCTTTCATAGATCTCGATAGCGGTGGCTCGATTCATGGTTTCATTAACAACGTTGCAGAAATCATTGCGCGGGTAGACGAAAACGTCGCTATTATACCCGGTCATGGGCCGCTCGCGAGCCTGGACGACTTACGAACATCGCACAGAATGCTCGAGGAGACGACCGCGTTCGTCAGTCGGTCCATATCCGAAGGAAAAACGCTCGAAGAGATAAAACAAATTGGCGTGCAGGACGAATGGGCATCCTGGGGACATGCCTTTATTTCTAGCGAGAGATGGATGGGCCTTCTTCATAGAAGCCTGACTTCTTACAGAAAGGACGCTTCTCCGACCCAATGACACGTTATTATCCCCTCGAGCCACCAATCGACGAGATGCACCGCCCCCTGACTATTCCCAGCTGCAGTTTTCGGCAGACGCCAAGTCGTTCGCCCCTCACGAACTGGAGGTACGAATCCACCGGGGCGAAGACCAGCCGGTTGACGGGTTCACAGAACATGTGAGAAGAGATACCTCATGCCACACCGGAAAGGAGCAGCACAATGAAAGGAACCGCAATCGGCCTCGGCATCGGCAGTTTCCTCTGCTTCAGACAAAGCCTCAACCTTCTCGAAACCGGCGACGTTAACGGATGGGTGTATGTAGGTATCGGTGCAGTTTTTGTATATCTAGCTAAACTAGCTTGGGGCAAGCGGCTCGAAGACACGGAAGACTAGGACTACAGGGGCATTCCACTTTGGCGAGCCGCACAAGCGTCTTATCCGAAGCTGGTCTCGCGCCGGCAAGATAAGGTTGCCTGCCTCTCGATATGCATTGCCGTTGTGTCGAGGCGGGTGCATCAGACAAACTCCTCGCCGTTATTAGCACGACAATTGGCTAGTCGAGCCGGCCCGCAAGAAGACGCGCCACCGGTTCCAACGGCTCTATCCGTTCAAAAAGGATCTTCAAGATAGCCGTAATGGGTGTAGCCAGTAGCATGCCGACGATACCCCATAACATACCCCAAAATATCATGGCCATGAGAATAACAATCGGATGTAGATCCAGAGCATCACCCATCACCTTGGGCTCTATACCGTTCCCAATGACAACCTGTAGGACACCCGGGAGTAATATCGCAAGGCCGGCTGAGGTGCCGGAAATTTCCGGGCTGACCACCACGACGGGCAATGGTAGCAATGTCGCAATGATGGATCCTACATTCGGTATAAAATTTAACAAGAAAGCTAGGAGGCCGAAGACAAGGGCCAATTGCACTCCAAGAAGTTGCAATATGAGCCCTACCAGCACCCCGGTTGCCAGCGATATCACCGCCTTATTGGCTATATAGTGTTCGATTCTTTTTTCGATCTCTTCCCAGGTTTGCCGGTCTGGACCGGGATTGCGACGGCCTCCGATCAAGAGGTACACAATGAATATAAAAACAAGCAGCCCCTGAGACACCAACCCAAGGACCGCGTTAGCCGTATCAAGCAAAACACCACTTAACGTTCCGAATGGGTATTCACGGAACGTAGGGCCGAGTAGCGCATCATTTTCAAGAGAGAGAGCGACAGATATCCGTTCTGTTAAGACCTGAAATTGTTGCTGGTATACATCAGCATTTTCACGCAACTGTCCAACAGAAGTAGAAATTATGAGAGCCGTAGCGCCCAAAAAGAGACCGGCGAAGACAAGCGTCGTACCCACCGCCGCCAGACGAGGGAACTTGAATCTCCGCACCTGGAATTCCACAACGGGGAGGAGGCCGTACGCAATAAACAAAGATAGAACGAACGGAACAAGTATGGGCCTCAGCCAGTACAGCGCGCCGGCGACGCATACCGTGCTAATGATGAGCAAGCACCCGGTTTGGATCCGCGATTCGTAGAAAGACCGAGCCATTTCCAAACCTTCCCTCGTTCTAGAAAACGAGTATTATGCCGTCAAAGTCACGCCCAGACTCGCACAGCAACCGGATCCCACGTCCCTCACCGTCTTCCGGAGCGCTTCTCTCAAGAAGAAACACCCGTGCCACTCTTGCCCTGTATTTGAAGGGCGGATCTAGGCCTCGTTATTTCTCGTGTAAGCCACTTTCGAATACGGCACATACTTCAGAGAGCCCGCGGAATATACCTCAAGTCGTTCGTCATACCCACCGTCAATTGGACGTAGAATTTTCCGGGCCCGGCCTTGCTGCGAGCGAGAAGAAGACGAATGTCCCGGTGGTCTATCCGGAAATGAAAGTTCTTCACCACTCAAGGTAATTTTGTAGTCAAAGGCCTGCCCGTTGTCCGTGTAAGCCCTGGCCTCAAGATTTACCCCTGATGCATCCATGCCAACAACTATGCAGGCCTCGTGTACGTCCAGCAGGCCGTTCTTCAGTATGTAAGTTACCCGCACGCGATGGGAGAGGAATTGTCCTCCAGCCTCCCACGTACCAATCGTCTCTTTACGGAATCTCTGCTTGGCCGTCGCATATTCGCCTTGCCCAGAAAATTCACCGACCAAAAACCCTACCCTTAGTAATAAAGGCGGTTGGTCTAACGGTGGATGTATCAATTTCTCTCTTGGTATAATTTCCATTCTTCACTCGAATCAGTTGCCCTTACCTACCCAGGAGGAGTAGGCGGACTAACTCTGCGATACAAGCACGATAAACTAGCGGGCGCTCCAACAGTGCACCATTGCGGTCTCAGTGTGTCAAGGCATCCGACTACCATGCCCCATCCACGATTACTGATCTGAGGCATCCTCGATATGGCCTACTTTGGGACCTTGGGCAACGGTTGCCACCGAACGTATTGGAACAATTTGACACCCGCCGGTCGTTGAATTCTCCGTTAACACTGCTTCGACGCCGAACACGGAACGAAAAGCTTCTATCGTCAGTACTTGCGACGGTATCCCTGAGGCGTAAACGCTTCCTCCGTCTAGCAAAATCAACGAATCGCACTTGTTTGCTGCGAGATTCGGATCGTGTAGAACGGTGACGACGGTGGTGCCGCGTCCAACTAATGATTCGAGTAAATCCATTAGAATAAATTGGTGTTGTAAATCCAATGCCGTGTTAGGCTCATCTAATAAGAGGATGTCGGCCTCTTGGGCGATAACGCGGGCTAACATAACCCTCTGATACTCTCCACCCGACAGCGTTAGTACATTTCGGCTCGCGATGTCAGAAATTTGTGTCATCAGCATTGCGTCATCAACAGCTTGTCGGTCGGCACGGCTTTCACTTTGCCAACGCGCGAGGTAAGGCACACGACCCATCGCAACAATGTCGCGTACAGCAAAAGGGAACGACAGGTCCGTACGCTGCGGCAAGAATGCAAGTTTTTGCGCGCGTTCCCTACGTGACCATTCAGACAAGTCCTTTCCATGGAGCCTAACTCGGCCTGCAGTCGGAGGCAGCAGTCCTGCAAGAACACGCAGCAGGGTCGACTTACCAGAGCCGTTCGGACCCAACACCGCAACCCATGTGCCACAGGTCACGTCGATGGAGACGTCCGACAAAATCCGCTTCCCGACGACTGAATAGAGGACCTTTTCCAGCGACAACACGACCTTCCCACTCTGTTCCATAACTATCCCGCGACCCTGCTGTGGCCTAAATCCTTTTTTATCAAGAGGTGTAAAAAGAACGGCGCTCCCAGGAGGGCTGTGACGATTCCGAGTTGGATTTCTTGGAATGGTATTAACACTCGGCAAAGTAGATCACACCAAACGAGAAAGACCGCCCCGCCTAGTGCGGACGCAGGCACTAACAAACTATGGTCCGTGCCTACAATAGATCTCATAATGTGCGGAACGACCAACCCCACAAACCCAATAGTTCCAGCTATCGCCACCGCCGAACCAGCCAGTAGGGAGGCGAAAAAAAGTAGCAACCTCCTCGATCGCTCGACGTGCACGCCCAAACTCGACGCCGTTTCGTCTCCGAGAAGTAGCAAATTAAGATCACGACTAAGAAACAGAGCAGCGACAGTGCCAGAAAATGCAAAAGGCAATATCATCTGAATATGTGACCAGCCCCGCCCGTCCAAACCACCCATTAACCAAAAGAATATTTGCCGCGAGATTTCATAGTCATTCGAAAGGCTCAAAATCAACGTGGTCAACGAGCCGAACAGGGAATTCAGAGCCACGCCGCACAATATGAGCCCCATAAGCGAAGCGCGCCTCCCGCTCAGAGACGCAACAAAATAGACCGCAAATGCAGATGCGACCGCTCCACCAAAAGTGAGACACGGAAGAAAGAACGAGGAAGTGGCTCCGAGGCCAGTACTTATCGCGATCGCTCCAGCTAGAGCACCGCCACTGGAGACCCCTATCAATCCAGCATCCGCCAGCGGATTCCTAAAAAGGCCCTGCATCATGGCGCCGGCGAGCGCGAGACTCCCTCCGACTACCGCTGCCGCAATAACACGGGGAAATCGGATTAGATAGATGATTGTTGCCAGACCGCGCTCGTCATCACTTACTTGAAGCTGAAATATACCTTGCGTCAACAAACGGACAACGGTGACTATCGGAACCGAAACACTCCCCACCGCCGTCGCTAGCATTATGCTAGCTATCGTTCCTACAATAAGGATACCGAGAACCCATCGTGTCTTTAGCACTATCATCTCTCACATCCTTCAGAGAAATGATTTATTCCGCCGCTTGTCCCATATTGACGGAAATTTATTCGCTCTGAATGCAAGCGCCGCGCAATGACTTCTGCGCCCGCAACAGCATGATGGGACAATGCATTCAAAAGCCTCTGCGGCACGGTATAAAGCCGCTTGTCCCTTACAGCTGCCACATTACGAAACGCGGGGTCTGCATGTAACCAAGTACAAGTGACGTCTGTGCCAGCGGGCTCCCGGCTCGTCGCTAAAAGGATGACTTCGGGGTCAAGCGTAACGATTGTTTCCGAAGAAATCTTTCGAAAGTAATCTATTCCGGCACGCTCCGCCAGATTTATACCGCCCGCGATCGAAATCATTTCGCCGATATTGGTTTTCGTCCCTGCGGTGAATCCGTCCGCTGCTAGATATAGGACTCTCGGTCTATCGACACCGCGAACCAATTCCTGGACTGTATTAATGCGCCTATGCATATTTCTTACTATCTGACGCGCTTTCACGTCGGCCCCTACAACCCGACCCAATCGAACTATAGCGTCCGCAATCCCCGAAAATTGCTCGCCGGGGCCAAGACGATGCAGACGTATCCCTGTACTCTCTAACAAACGCCCTACGTCGGTCTTACTGTATGCAGATCCCGCGATTACTACCAAATCTGGATGCAGGGCGATGATCTGTTCAGGATTCGCGCGAACTCGACGCGTAATCCCAAGGGCGGCGTCGACAACATTGGAATACTGGGGGTCGTCCACCAAGTACGTCAGCCCCACAATGCGTCGTTTCGGCAGGAGTTCTAGAAGAATTTCATCGGATGCAAGTGAAAGCGACACAACTCGCTCCGGTGCTGAGGCATGATCACCCATTACCCCGACCACCGAGTGAGGCTTGTAGACCAGGAAGGAGAACGCTGCCGCCCCTACTATTGTAAAAGCCAATCGGAAAAGCATGACCTGTCACTAGAAAGACCACCTTCCTCACTTGGCCTTTCCTGTCCTCCTTTAGAAATCCGCCCGGAAACCGACTAGAAAGGTAGCTCCAGGAGATGAAAAACCATAGACTTCTTCATAGTTCTGATCAAAAATGTTTTTCGCCTGCCCTTCTAGAGTGAGACTCCGTATGTTCCATCTGTCTCTGAACAGCACGTACGATAGCGCAAGATCTGAACGAACGTAACCTTGCAGGCGTACCCTACGCGGACTGAAGCCTCTACTATAATCCAGATCTCTCACGCGCCCTTTGAAGAATGTATGGAAATTGGTGTTCAAGTTTTTATAGGCGTAGTTGAGTGTCAGCGATCCAACGTGTTCGGGCCTTCTAATAAGTGAGTTACCGTCTACAAATGCGGCACCCCCTACCCCACCGGAGTCGAGAACCTGGGTCTCTAAGAACGTGTATGAGCCGCGGGCCGAAATCCCGTAGGAAAAATACAATCGACCGCCGAATTCTATACCTCGGCTCCGAGCTCTTTGAACGTTCAAGAAATCTGGCCCCTCTCGAAATACGAACGCTATCATATTCCTGAATTCTGTGGAGAAATATGTCACATTCAACTCAGCGGCGAGGGTTCGGAGTTCGATCGGCTGGTCCACACCAATCTCCCAACTTGTGGATTCCTCCGGTGAAAGGTCCGGATTTCCTTGGTAAAACGAGCTTCCGGTTCCGAAGTTGTCGACGAAGGACGGCGCCTTGAGGCCCTTGCTAAAGCCACCTCGAAACTTTGTCTTCAGACCAGGAAGAATAAACGCCGCGGAGACCCGCGGATTGACATGCGTTCCATACGTGGATCCGTCATCGAGACGAAATCCTGAAGTAACAAAGAACATTTCGCTCCACTGCAACAACAACTGCGAATAGAGAGATTGGGCGTTCCGACTCGGACTGACGCGCTCCGGCAACCCCGCAGAGTCGGATCTTTGCGTTAACTGCTCATCTTCTACATAGAGCCCCATCGTCCAGGTTGGTAGAACGCCCAGCAGGCTCGGCAAAAAGAGATCCGACGAATAGTCGGCGGAAATTCGGCGTTCGCGTGCGGTGCTCACGAACGAACCGTAAGGGTCAATTCCGAAGCCGTCCTCGGGATCGCGAAAGGTGCGCCACTCGTTCACCATCCCAAGTTGAAGCTTGTGTCGCCACCAGGTGAAAGGTTCATATAACACTCTAGGACCGATCATGAGTCGACGCAGGTCCAAATATTGATTTGGATCTAGTGGATCAAATCTATCTCCGGCGCCGCCCGTTGGGTGATGAAAACGGCTGTCGTTGTAACGCAGAGTTGTGGTCAGTTCTAGTTTTTCGGACGGGGCAAAATCGAATCTGGAGGCTATTGTCGTATTACTAAAGTCACTATTTGTCTTCAGAATCCCTTCAGTGTCCGACCGTTCCAAGCTCAAATGGTACCCATACACATTCGTACCACCCGAAAAACCTAGCTGTTCCTCGAATGTCCCATGATTACCTCCGCGGAACCGGAGAAAAGCCGACGGAGCCCCACGACCCCGCGGAGTAAACAATTGGATAACGGAGCTAATCGCCTCTGAACCATAAAGGGCAGTCTGAGAGCCTCGTAATATTTCCACACGGTCAATTCCCACAGTAGCTAAATCGGAAAAATTAAAGGCGCCGCCAGCTTGATTAGCTTTAACCCCATCAATCAGAACCAAATTGTAATCCGACTCGCCTCCTCTAGAAAAAACGGTAGTTGCCCCTCCTCTAGCACCTGTTTGATTTACACTGAAACCAGGCACCTCTCGCAACTGTTCATACAAGTCTGTCGTCTGCCGATTGCGGATCTCTTCCGGTGTCACCACTGAAACAGCATTGGTCGTCTGAGACAAAGGGCCTGCCAATTTCGTGGAGACGACGACGACTTCCTCCAACCTAGATTCAATGGCCTGCGTACGGTCTTCTCCGACCGCCGGCGCACCATCAACAGTAGTCGTCGCTTCATAATTCGCACTGGAATTCAGCGGCCCTAGCAACGCGATCACCGACACCAGAAAAAGCAAACATTTTGTTCTCATGTGTTCCACACTTCACCCCCAGAAAGAAGCCTTCTCTAAGGGAAGCGGGAACAGTCGTGTTTCGCCAGGACTGGAAAAGGTAGATCGCGAGATGCGATTTCCACTTACGGAACTTCTGCGGCCCTGTCTACCTGGATGCGCTTTACACACTGTAACCTTTCTCCCTCCACGGAGAGGCCGGTTGTTCGCTCAAGGCAGGTTTCCTGGCTAAGAGGTTTCGAGGCACTGCCTCAGCGCTCGTCTTCCGCCTTCCCATCCTCACGAGGGGACAGTGGCATCAGGAAGATTCGCTCCCCCATCACAGTGGCGGGACCGCGTCGGTTTCGCACCGACTTCCCATTTGTACCCTGTACGGGTACCTGAAGCGATACTGGAACAACCTGGTACAGAATTGGCTTGTGTCTGTCAAGGAAGCGGTGTGCGACTCATGCGAAGGTGGCATAAAATCGTGACGTAGTTTTCTCTTCCAAGAATCTACCATCCGGATCCTTGCAACTGACGAGGGCGACAGGCAGACTGCGTGAGGATGAAACACGAATTTCAAACACCTTCGGGGCATGACGAACATCAGAAAGCCGGAGTTGTCGCTTACCGCTCAGGCTCGAGCGGCGAACGAGAAATTCTACTGGTTACCGCCAGGCGTGACCACCAGTCTTGGATTTTCCCGGTCGGAACAATAGATCCCGGAGAAACGGCGGCAGAAGCAGCAGCGCGCGAGTGCGCGGAGGAAAGCGGCTACGCGGTCACCGTACTTTCTCTACTCACGACGCTCGAGCTGAGCGAAGGGCCCAATACTAACCACTTCGCGTTCTTCCTCGCCACTACTACTGGAGAGACAAGAAGTTATGAAATTGACCGGGATAGGAGATGGATCCCTCTGTCCGAAATAATGGGTACCATAGCAGTACCGTTCCACCCAGTAGCCCGTGCCGTCACGGATTATTTCTTGCGATGAAATAGTCCCGTCGTGCCTCCCTTTCTACACGTGAAAGGGAGCCTAGTCGGGCATTGGAGATCTGCCCGATTCGTTACAACACAAATCCACGCTTTGATACTCAACGCGAGGGAAGGAAGAGACGCGGCCCCAAACGCTAACGCTTGCCCGAAAGTACACGAAGGAAAGTCACACACGCCGCCGTTCACCTTCTACCGGTTAAAGCCCATAGACCTCTGCCACGCTATCGCCCAAGAGGTTATTCCGTGCGTTCTTTGAGAGCGGCGCCACTAGTTCTTCGAGTTCTTCCATGTAATTACCAGGATGATCGAAATGGGGGTAATCAGTCGCCCAGAAAAATCTATCGTCGCCCACATAGTCGACAATATGAGCGAGTGCTCGTTCATCCGGATCACCCGAGATCCAACACTGTCTTTTGAAGTATGTACTCGGCCGTTCCTTCAGCGGAACACCATCCCCCAAACTCGTTTCGAATATGGCATCCATCCGATCTAGCGCAGCGCCGATCCAGCCTGCACCGGATTCCAGCAAAATTATTTTTATTCGCGGAAAGCGGTCAAATAATCCCCATTGAAACATCCCGTACAATGCTTGTTGCGGCCCCTGCATCCCTAGCGCGTTCTGCATCCATCTCGCTCCGCCCATACCGTCAAAACGTTGATAGGTGCGAATCTTGGGGTGCTCTGCCATGGGGTGAATGGCGACCGGCACATTGAGATCTTCGGCTTTTGCCCAGAACGCATCATGGTCCGGATGAGCATGGGGCACCCTTGTCAGGGTATACGGTGCTACAAATGCGCCCTTCGCGCCTTCACCGACTGCACGTTCTAACTCGGCCGCAGCCTCGTTGGCGTCGGCAAGCGAGATGTGTGCAATTGCAACGAGACGTCCGCCCGAGTCGGAGCAAAATTCGCAAATCCATCGGTTATAAGCACGTGCATAAGCTAAAGACAATTCCACGTCCTCTAGTTCACACTCCCACGTGAGTCCTAAGCTCGGGTATAATATACTTTTCGCGATGCCTTCCCGATCGAGTAAGGCTACACGTTCACCGGGATCCATTGATCCAAATGGCGCGCTCCCCGGATACGGTTTCTCCATCATTCTTTCTATTTCTTCTGTGCTTTTCCCCATGCCCCCGAGCGCGCTTAAAACGCGGACGTCGAAAAAACGCGACTTTTTCCCGTCCATTTCTAGACACTCTTTTCCATCATGGCTTCGTATCCTGAGGGCTCTATCACGGTAACGTGAATCTATGTACCGCTCCCAAGTATCTGCGGGTTCCAAAATGTGACCGTCCGCGTCAATGATATTGTCGTATACAAGCCCCATACAGTATCTCCTTTATAATTATACTCGTTTCATGTCAGACGCCTTCATTGCAGATTACTACTAGGATCAGCATCATCTGTCCATTTGGTCACTAAACGCTCAAACATTCTTTCCCTTTTTTCTCGGCGTTGGGCAACGATCCAAGTCCCTTTGGATGTTACGACTAATTCCACTCTACCAACAATTTACTGGAATGCCGGCCGGAGTGGTCAGTCACTCCGCGTCCGACGCTTTTATTCGGAGGCCTAGCTCATAGGCATCCCGGCGCGGTACACCACATGCCGCACTCACGGCCCGCGCAGCAATTTTCAGCGCGACACCCTGAGATAAACAGCTACACATCATCTTTCGTACAACGGCCTCCACAGGCCGTGCCTCAGAACTAGCGCCCTCGACCAAAAGGGACACTTCGCCTTTTACGCAACGTTCTTGCAATTCCGCTATAACCTCCGAAACCCGTCCACGCAATATTTCCTCAAAGCGTTTAGTTATTTCGCGGCCAATAACAATGCGGCGATCCCCGAAAACTTCAGCCAGATCCTCTAAAGTGCCAACGAGACGTCGGGGCGATTCATACAAGACCAATGTTCTGTTTTCATGAGTGAGCTCTTCCAACCTCCTGTGTCTCTGCGACCTCTTGGCCGAAAGAAACCCCTCAAAGACGAACCGGTCAGTAGGCAACCCTCCTATACTAAGCAGAGAGGTAACCATTGCTGGTCCGGGAATCGGGGTGACCGGAAAACCTTCTTCCACTGCAGCAGCTACCAACTCATAGCCCGGGTCGGCGATACACGGTGTGCCCGCGTCACTTACCAGTGCGACAGTCAAGCCTGCTTGCAATTTTCGGAGCAAGAAGATGGACTTTCTCGTCTCTATAGAATCATAATAACTAGTAAGTGGAGTCGAAATATCATAGTGAGTAAGTAACTTGCGTGTGTGGCGAGTATCTTCTGCGGCGATCAGGTCGACCTCCCTTAGAATCTTCAATGCGCGTAGGGTAATGTCCTCCAAATTTCCAAGAGGCGTAGCAACAACGTAAAGCCCCTCTTCCATCTCAGACCCCCCAGTCTCGTGAATAACGGAAGTCCCTGTCGATAGTTCTCTGAGAAACTTTAGCTATTAGCGGAAGGCTACGTTTAAACTGCGAGTGCCTCATTCGCGCCGTAATCTTTTCAATAAAGTCGTGTTCAAATCCATGAGCCATTAATTCCGCTTGAGAACACCTCTCGTCGACAAGCCGGTACAGCAAATTGTCTACGTCACGATACGAAAAGCCGAGGTCCGCCTCGTCGGTCTGCCCCTCCCATAAATCAGCAGATGGTTGCTTGCTCACTAACGCTCGCGGTACGCCCATAAATTTCGAAAGGGCCCACACTTGCGTTTTGTATAGATCTCCTAGCGGATTAATCGCCGACGCGATATCACCAAACACTGTCCCGTATCCGAGTAACAGTTCGGTCTTGTTACTCGTGCCCAGTACGAGTGCGTCCCATTTTGCGGAATGATCATATAAGATAGTCATTCGCTCGCGCGCCATTTTGTTGCCGCGCCGCATCTTATCCGCATCAGGGTACAACTTAAAATACGTGTCTATCTGCGGGGAGATATCTATAGTGATACCCTGGACACCCGTCTCGGCTATCACCATATCTGCATGTTCCACGCTCTCCCTACTAGAGGCACTGTAGGGCATTTTTATGGCCAAGACATTTTCTGGTCCAAGTGCCGACACGGCCAAATAGGTACTCAGGGCAGAATCTACCCCGCCTGAGAGGCCAACCACCACGCGCTCCACGTCCACTTTTCGTACTTCGTTGGCGATAAACGAACACAGCACCTTTTCCAGTAGCGGTGGGTTCGTAGGTATTTCACTCATCGTTCCACGTCACTTCCATTCTGACATCTATGAGAGGGCTCCCATTTCCTCGTGAGAAGCACACGATTAAAACCCCAGCAAACCGGAGTGACTCCTAATAATAGACCAACTCCTAACCCATGATGCCGGGGTTTGCACCACCGTCAATTGTAATGTTTGCTCCATGTATGAAGGCCGCACGGGAAGACGACAGAAAAAGCACTAGGTCTGCGACCTCCTCTGGCTCTCCTACGCGACCCAGAGGGGTCATTTTGCGTAGAGCATCCGCTCGGTTGCGGCCGTCCGGACTCATTGTGGTTAGAAACTGTTCGAGACGGTCCGTCAGAATAGGGCCAGGATTGATTCCGACCACTCGTACACCATGTTTCGCACCTTCTACAGCAAGCGCCTTCGTAAAGTGATTGAGCCCCGCATTCGCAGCGCCGCCCACCATATAATTTGCCATTGGGCGAAGGCCACCCGTTCCTATGACATTAACGATGACTCCGCGATGAGCCTGCTTCATATGAGGCAGGACTTCTCTCGCCATCCTTACGTAACCGAAAAACTTGAGCGTCCAATCGTCGACCCAATCTCCATCGGGTATCTCGAGGAAAGGACCCGGGCGTGCACTCCCGGCATTGTTGATGAGAATATCAATAGTGCCAAATTCTTCGACGCACCGCGACACGACATTCGCGACATCCTCTTGCCGGGAGAGATCAGCCTCCTGAGTCACGAGCCGTGCACCCCCTGTAGGCTCGGCGAGGGAACGTGTTTCCTCTAACGACTTTTTCCCACGCGCGCATACAAGCACGGACGCCCCTTCTGCGAGAAGGGCCAGAGCCGCGGCTCGGCCTATCCCCTTGCTCCCCCCGGTCACTAACGCGATCTTACCATTTAGTTCTAGTTGCATACGAAGCTCAAATGGGACGGAATTTTGGTAATTTCACCCCTGGTTCATCTTCCTCAAACACCACCTCGACTTGCATACCCATTGTAATGTCATCGTTACCAACGCCAACAAGATTAGTCACAAGGATAACCTCAGGATCCTCCTCCAGCTGTACCTGCGCAACGTTGTAGGGGACCTTGCTATTGGCCGCAGGGTGTACAGGATGGACCACGATCGTCCAAGAGTAGACCCGTCCTTTCCCGCTCACTTTCACCCATTCATGTTCCAACGAATTACACTGCGGGCACATCGGTTTTGGCAACCATCGATATTTGCTACACGAGGAACATTTTTGCAAACGCAACTCTTCTTTGTTGCATCCGTCCCAAAACTCCTGGTCATCGAGGGTGGAGACGGGTCGTGGAAAGTGAATTTCTTCTGGCACCTTTATTACTCCTTCACATCAGTTCATGAAAATCACTTATCTCACATAACTAGCACTGAATAGGGCCGCGGGGTTTTTCCGCCATTCAGAACGATAAGTATCGAACAATCGGGCCGCCTGAGAAAACCCCTACAAAGAAGATGGGACCGAGCCCCAGAAACGACAGCGCAAATCACCGAGACATGCCGCGTTCGGCAAGCTCCCTCAACATTTTGAGACAACTGGCTATCATATCGCGTGGTACAGCCGCGCAGTTAGAGCTGTCAGCTTTCCGTTAAATATCCCGCATTGGCACCCCCGCCAACCAGAAGCCTTATGCCCCCTATCCCGCTTCCGTCCCTGGAGTGTTCCGCGGGGGTTCAGCGTACGGTGGTTTCACGTGTTTTCGATCGCCCCAAAATTTTCTTTTCGCCTCTACTCGCCATTGCGGCAGGGGCATCTCGTGATCCAACGGGAGCTGGGCTATGACGCCGGAAGTTCTGACCAGCATGCGAGTGACTATGCGAGCCATCTGCACTGTGGTCGTGGCCATGAGTGGCCGGAGCATACCCCGGCTCTTTTAAACCGCGCTCACGTCGTACCTCCTTGGCGTTCGCGACCTTGTCATCAAATTCGTTCCCATTCCCTGAAGCATGGGCGGCAAAACGCTTCACCGAATACTCATCCATGTGGCAAGACAGTGGTATTTTCGCATTCTCCATGCACAAGGGCCGCTGATCACCAGGCCTCTGCGTAGCAACCACTGGATCATAGGGCACCCCATTCACTCCTCTCGCGATCGCAAAGCTGGACACGATCCGGGGTGCCCTCTTTCCGCAAACGGGGCAAGGTTTTCTTTTTTGCTCGTCGCTCAAACGCGACAAATCTTCAAATACGCGATCACAAATGCTGCAATGATACTCGTAAATGGGCATAATTCGCGAACCTTATTCAACGGCGGTCGGGGCATGCGGTAGTTCTTTCCAGTCTTCAGGGTCATGGGAAATCCATACCGTGCACTCGTGCAAATCGCGAATTGCTCGGAGGCGTTGAATAGACAACGAAGAAGCCTGCGGGTCTGTGTCCAAAGGCATTCCGGAAAGTGTATTAAACTGCTCTCTCAAATGGAGAGTATCACCTACCAAAAGAATAGACCGATTTGGTAGCCGGACATGTAGAGAACTTTCGCCCGGCGTATGGCCCGGTGTCTTCAACATGTTCAAGCTCCCATCGCCAAAAATATCAAAGTCACCATTTAGCTCCAACCAATCAAATCCACGCGTCGGTACGATATCCTTGAAGACAAACACATCCCGTAGATGAGGTTCCGGCCAATACGCATAACGAATTTCATCTGCCATGATAAGAAATTTTGCATTGGGAAATGCGTGCATATAGCCGGTATGATCGAGATGCAGGTGTGAGATGACGACATACTTTATGTCAGACATTTTATAACCGAGCGCCGTTATCTGCCGATCAAGCAACATTTCCTTGGGATAAGAGACCTTCAAGTGCTCCGCTATCGGTCCCCAATGGGCTACCGGATCATCTGCTACCGCCGGGTGACATCCAGTATCAAAAAGCACAAGACCTTTCCTGTGTTCTATGAGATACGCGGGACACGGAATAGTAACTAAGTCCGGGCTACCTCCGTGCATCAATAGAGATTGTGGGACCGTGAGTTCCGCATTAGGGAGCGCCCACATGCGTACAGCTTTGCCCTCCACCATAACACCTCCTCCTCCGCCGCAATGCGCCAATAGCGGGCAGATCCTGGTTACTCTTCCATCCTAATCCACGCTCAAGGAGACTGTCAAATAAACACTTGTCCGGCACGCGAAGGGGCGTTCGGTATTTACCCTCTGTCTCAGGAGCAACAACAGCACTATTCCTGAAGCTGCCACAGAACAGAAGTACTGTTCGGTCAATGATATTCAGGAGATGCGATGAGACCTTTGGGTCTCTGGCATTGAACTTTGATTCTGCCGTCGATTATAAACTCGTTCCCCCTTGTTACCCGTAACGCTACTCAGCGGAGTCACTTGTAGTGTCCACCATTGCCAGAAGTTCACGAAGATGCGTTATCTTGGCGCAGCTAACACCGCGGTAGCTCGACAAGGTATCAAGCAATACCGGACGTAATTGAGCCCGTTCGGCCCCTACAATATCCACGCTATATATGTCACCGACAAACAAAGTCGTCTCTGGTAGAACGCCAAGACCTTCCAATGCAATTTCAAAAATTCTCGCATCAGGTTTTTCCACCGCCACAACCGCCGAATCGACAATAACTTCAAAAAACGGAAACAGGCCGACCCGTTTCAGGGCAACAGCAACACGACCATCCGCATTAGATACAACCCCCAATCGGATCCCCTTCTCTCGCAGCGCCGTCAGTACCTTTGGCGTAGACGGCAGACAATGTCGCCATAGATTTCGTGCGCCATGCTCGTCTTGCACCGCTTCCATAATCGAGGAAATAAATGGCGGCTCTAGGCCTAACTCTTTTAGCACAATCTCGAAATAAGGCGCGTGGCGATCTTCATCCGTGCTTAAATGATTCACGGAAAAATCTCGGTCTATGGCAGCCTTTGCAACATACTCGGCGCGACGAATATCGTCGAAAGTTACGGGCTTTCCTACACCACGAAGGATTTTACGTAGCCAGAGGTAATCCGGATGGATCAGAACTCCACCCGCGTCAAACAAGACCGTTTTTATCTCTGGAAAAAGGCTCACAACGTCTTCGCGCTAGCGGCTCTTTGGCAAACCCAACACACGTTCGCCAATGACGCCACGCAGTATCTCGTTCGTTCCGGCAGCAATCGTACCCGCTCGAGCACTGAGGGCACGATAAGACCACCTACCCCAGTCTTGGCCGAATTTGGACCCCCGGGATAACAGGGCATAGGGGCCAAGCAATTCCATGGCAAACTCGGCAACGCGCAGATTTAATTCTGTAGAAGCTATCTTCGCGAAGGACCCCTCCGGCCCCGGGGGTTGCCCCTTAATTTGGCGGGTTAAACGTCTCAGCTCATTGTACTTGATCGCAGCAGCTTCAATAGCGAACTGGGCCAACTGTCGCCTCACTGCTGAACTTTTCACTGCAGCGTTTCCGTCTCGTTCGATGTTTCGCGCAAGAGCATAAAGTTGTGGCAAGATCGTTTCGACGCGGAAATAACTGCTGGTAGCAACGCGCTCGAACATCAGCGTAGTAATGGCGACCATCCATCCACGATTCTTGCCACCGACTAAATTCTCTCTCGGCACACAGACATTATCAAAAAACACCTCGTTGAATTCGGAGTCTCCGTTCATTTGAACCAGCGGACGAACGGTAATACCCGGGCTTTTCATGTCTACAAGAAGGTAACTGATTCCGTTGTGTTTAGGGGCATCCGGATCCGTACGTACTAACAAAAAACACCAGTCCGAGTGTTGGGCCCAACTGGTCCAAACTTTTTGCCCATTTACGACGAAATGATCTCCCTCTTCGTCTGCCCTTGTCCGCAACGAGGCGAGATCAGACCCTGAATCAGGCTCAGAGTAGCCTTGGCACCATATCTCTTCGGCCGGTAGAATTCGGGGAAGGAACCGACGCTTTTGTTCTTCCGTTCCCCAGTGCATGAGTGTGGGCCCCAACATCGTAACGCCGCTCATATTCACGCCTGAAGGAACGCTTGCTCGCGTCAGCTCTTCATTGAACACTGCCTGCTCACTCACGGATGCTCCACGCCCGCCATATTCTTTTGGCCACCACAGGCCTATCCAGCGGCCTTCGTAAAGTTTTTTGTGCCATGCCTTCTGTCGTTCCCACCGGAGGTCAACGGCTAAATCTTCTTCTTTACCGCGGCTCAGATCCTCTGGGGCGTTCTCCTGTAACCACGACCGAACAGTTTCACGGAATTGCTCATCTTTTTCTGAATATGCAAAGTCCATAAAAGTTCCTCCTACCCTGTCTACGATAATACACGACATGGAATATATCAGCGATGTGGTTCTCGTGAATCACCGAAGGTGTCGAGCGTCCGTCAAACCTGTAGCCGAGGAATGTATCTACCTGCGAAAACCCTATAGAGTGCGCTACACGTCCTACGCGTTTCCGCTTAGTGAACGGCGGGAGAAGCTCAATGATACAAACTGCATACATCCGCATCGGGCAAGAGGACCCGGACCCGCTAACCACATTAGGAGGCTTGACCCTCCTCAAACGCTCCGTCTTAACGGCCCAACATGCAGGAGCAAAAGTATGTTACGTGCGGCTTGACAAAAGAGCGACTGAACAAAGCCCGACAACACCCGACGTAATCCAGCAATACATCGGACAGCTCAACGGAGACCCCAGTATCACGACCGCTGTGCTCTGGCTCGATGGTGAGACCTTGCCAAGAACTCCAGCCGGCGAGAAACCTACTTGTAATCCTCCGTCGTGCTTGTACTTTTCGGTCGCGACCGTGTTCTCTCGCAGGGCAATAGCCGCAGCACTAGGCCCAACGGATACCAGCCAACGGATTGTCCGTTGGCTGGGCCGAGACACAGAAATCGCCCTGACCCTAGGCCCTCCACCAACCGTTGTTTCCGCTCAAGAGTTACAATCGTTTTTTGATCCCAAAATGTACGGGTGGAGGGTGCCTAGGGGGGAACACTTCTCCCGCCATGTCCTATCGCTGCCCGCTCCCACCTACCACCTCTCAAATAAGAAAGAACTTCGTATTACAGAGCGCGAACTCTTGGCGTCTATGGAAAATCCAAAGGACGGTCTTGTCGACCGGCATCTGAACCGCAAGTTGTCCCGACCCTTGACGCGCATGTTCCTAAGAACCTCCTTGACGCCAAACCACGTCACCATAATTTCTTGCGCTATTGGGCTATGCGGCGCGGCGTGTTTTTTTCAACCAAGTTATCTCGGCTGCATTTTCGGCTCTCTACTATTGCAATTGTCTTGTATCGTAGACTGCTGCGACGGAGAGATAGCACGCATGAAATTTTTGGAGTCTCCTTTCGGTGCGTGGCTTGACATGGTTTTAGATACCGTTGTTCATATCGCCACCTTCGGGGGTCTAGCGTTTGCTGTATGGTCTCAAGGAGACGGCCCGCCCGCAATTGTGCTGGGCGGTGCGCTTATTGCCGGGACTCTCCTCGCCTTCGCCTTTGTGGTCATTTCGGAGCGCATGAAACCAGCGGAAGCGGTCACGAAAACTTGGCAATACCAGTTCCTACAACAATTAGTCGCAGGTTTGGCAAGTAGGGACTATTCACTTGCGATCCTAGTCTGCGCTGTACTACAGAAATTAGCGTGGTTCCTTTGCGTGGCGGCGATCGGGGTGCATGTCTTTTGGGTCACCCTTGCGGCCTTACTATGCTGGATCTGCAGGCATAGCCCAAGCATTTCCACTCAGAAAGAATCGACTTCTGGCCGGCCCACCTGACCTCTTCTTAATAGCCATGGCCAGCGATCATTGCGCACATGCCGCTGCGACCGTAGAATGAGTGACCAGACAATTTCGTTTTGAGGTTTTCAGAATATGGATTTTACATTTTCAGAAGAACAGGCTTTGCTCAAAAACACCATTGAACAATACGCCAAGGAAAAACTGGCCCCGAACTACCACCGATGGGACAGAGGCGAAACCATTCCGCGCGAACTCATCAAGGACGCCGCCGGACTCGGAATGTTTGGATTACGTGTGCCAGAGCAGTTCGGCGGCATAATGGCCGACTATGTCACCTGCGGTCTAATGGCCGAAGAGGTCTCGAAAGGGGACTTTAACTACAGTCTGTATATTCAGCTGGGACTTATTGCCTCCGAATTACTGTCAAATTTCGCACATCCGGATATTCAGGCGGAGTGGTTGACCCGGCATGCGACCGGAGATGCCGTGATCGCCTTTGGGCTCACCGAACCGGGCGCAGGATCAGACGCTGCCAACATCGTCACCAAAGCAGAGAGAATGGGAGACGACTTTGTGATCAAGGGCGAGAAGGCATCAATCACCTTTGCGGGCTACGCAGATGCTTGTATCGTCTTTGCCCGTACCAGCGGGGACGGCGCGCGAGGAATTTCGGCATTCCTCGTTCCACTCGATGCCCCGGGAGTTACCCGTCAGCCGTACTTCGCTACGGGCGAACGCCTTACCCAACGCGGTTCCTTATTTTTCGACGGGGTCCGGGTCCCCTCCAGAAACATGATTGGGAAAGAGGGGCAAGGCTTCTACCAAGCGATGATCGCGTTTGACTTTAACCGTGCAATCATTGCCCTGGCTTGCGTAGGAGCTGCGCAACAATCCTTAGACGAGACAATAGAATATACAAAGGGAAGAGAGGTCTTTGGGAGGCCCTTGGCCACTTTCGAAGGCGTTGCTTTCCAAGTCGCTGAACACCTCACTATGTTAGAAGCCGTCCGCGTGTTGTCCTATAAGTGCCTGTGGCTGAAAGACGAGGGGAAGAACCATACGTCCGAGGCGGCAATGGTCAAATGGCTGGGGCCTAAGGCCTCTAGCGAGGCCATACATGCCTGTATGATCCTCCATGGCCATTACGGGTACAGCATGGATTCACCACTCGAACAGCGGTGGCGGGACGTTGTTGGTCTCGAGATCGGGGACGGGACACCGGAAATTATGAAGGGCATCGTCGCCCGCGAAGCCTTTGGACGCGAATACACCTCTTATCGGTAATTCGTGGAGGTCTATGTCCGGCCGCCCCTCCGGTGGGCGTGAACTAGAGCAACAGTATCATTTCGTGCAGACGGAGATCGGCGCGCCTCGTAAATGATTCGCGCCGGTCTCAACTATGACAAGAACTGCTTGATCTTGGAAACAAAGACATCCGTTTTTTCAACCTCAGGACGATGTCCACAGTCGTCCAAGAGGAGTAATTCGGATCCTTGGATCGCGTTTTGATACAGGGACGCAGCGCTAGACGGTGATATCTCATCGTCGCGTCCCCAAATTATTAAAGTCTTCACTTCGTCACCACACTCGAGTAAAGGCGCAAGACTCGGGTTGAACATGTAGGGTACCCAGGCTAATCGAGCACTTTCTGCCCGGGCGTCCTCCCAAGCTTCAAATTGCTCCGGCGTCGGTTCTCCGCCGTACAGTTTTGCGAATTCGTGGTTTTTCTCAATGGTCTTGACGCTTGAGTCTAGATATTTTTTTGCCGTTACTTGAAACATGTCTGCAATATCGCCCTCCGGTGGGCGAATTCCAAAGGGAGCAACGAGCACCAATCGTTTAAAAAGGGCGGCGTTGCAGGCCGCCATTTCCGCAGCGATCCAGCCACCTAAGGAAAATCCAATCACGCTAGCGGGGAGCAACCCTTCGGACTTAAGAGCTCTCCCATAAAACGCAGCCAGGTCACGCACGCTATTGATCCATTCCACGCGCTCCGTTCGACCAAAGCCAGGGTGCTGCGGTATCAACACGGTATATTCCCGCGCCATCTCTTCATGCCAATTTGTAATGCCCGGATGACCCAATTCTTCGTGAAAAACCACGACAGGGTCGCCGGCCCCTCCCTCAATCACGGCTAGCTCATTATCACCAACAGCGACCTTTTTTTCCGTCCATTTTACGTCTGCCAAAGCAGTTCTCCTTTCTTCGGGTCGGCTCGGTAACGCGATAAGGTTACCGGCTCCGACCTCGCCTACCGCCTTGCCGGGCATCTCCCTGCGTTTTCCCACGCCTGGGCCTTGTCGCTAAGCGGCGGTTTTCATTCTCTAAACGAGCACACCATCTGAATAATCCCCTACCTGATACCGTTCTAGCTCACTCGGCCCCCAGACACGTACCACACCCGGTCCTCAAGGGAAAGAGTCTGAGCCAGGTTCCCGAAATGAAAAGATTCGGAAGTTCTATATACGACTAGAAACAAGAAATGTTCGCCTAGATCGGGGTATACACCAGTATGAGAAATGGCCTCCGGCGCCTCTTATTTCTTGCGAGATTAAATGATCCGCTACTTAAAGCTACTACGCTGTAGGTGCGCCTGTACACGCCCCAGCCGGAGTAGTCTTTCAAATAGACGGAGACACGATCATGCTTTCTCGATTGACACGGGCTTGCCATCGCTGAGCCTTATCCGATAGGCTCCACGGAACCTGCCATCGTTGTCGCAATCACGCGGCAACCCATCGTGCGCCCTTAGCTCAGTCCGGATAGAGCGGTAGACTACGAATCTATAGGTCGGAGGTTCGAATCCTCCAGGGCGCGCTTTTTTCCTTTTCGCCCAGCGACTTAACGGATTGACGCCATTCACCAAAAGTGAGTGCAAATCCCATGTGCGCATGACGTGGTAAATTTTTCGACTCGACAAATGCTAAACCCAATGGCCCGGTTAATACCGAGTTCTGGAAATTTTTCAGCAGAGAATTGACCTTGACGAGGCTCGACGCGCCCCTAGCAAATAGAGCTATAAGAGGTCTTCACGAAAAAGCAGTGCCTGATCTTGCGTCTTGCCGCCGCTTTGTAGGCTGATGGTAGCTAACGACTCGCCAGTTTCCCTGTCGCCCCCCTACTGACCGTGTTGTCTAGTTTCTGTTTTCTCCTAATTTCTACCGGCACTAGTGCCGGCTTTATTGGCGTGAGCCTGGGGCCATGAAAAACCAAACCGGACGGTCCGCCCCACTGTCCTTGAGCCTGCGACGTGCCATAAGCAACACCTTACCTGCCTCGGTGTGATCGTAGAACCAACGCTCAGCGCCCCACGCCGGAATCAGCTCGTCGGCCATCATTTCGCAGGCCAACTCTTCGTAGTAGGCGCGAATATCGTGCACAACCTGCATAGTCGTCCCTGCGAGCCCGACCTGATCCCAAGCTTCCCCTTCGGCGATACGCGCGAACTTCTCGATCGCAGCAGGAATCTGATCCGCATTAACCACCCGTCCGACACTGGTACGCCCAGTTTTTGCTAGGGCACGGTCGTAAGCCGCGCGCAACGCTTGCGCTTCGTCAACAGCTGGATGCAGATTCGGATCGTAGCGAGGCGGAAGCGTACACTCTAAGGGCTCCCCGTCCCGGCTCTGGATTGTCTCCGGGAAATCCACGAGGACCGGTCCGCTCGGCCAATCTAGGGTAGCAAAGGCAGCTTGAAGCACCCGATGCTGATAGGCCACGTCCCGCGGCTTGCCAAGAGGCAACCCCAACGGAAATTCTGCGTACAACACGCGCGGGGGACGCATGCGTTCCGCAACATCCCGCATCGACGAGATTACGACCGTTGACAGGCCTGCCGCCTCGAAGACGTGAGCCAGCGTACACACGGTACGCGGGCACAGCGGTCAAACAGGTGTGAGAAGGACAACATCTACTCCATCATCGCGCATCTTCTGAGCACAAGCAGGACCAGTATCCAACCGCAATCCGGATAGACCTTCGGGTTGGTTGCCCGCGAAGGCATAGTGGTATTTGGCGACACTGCCGATCGTCCCTTGATCGGAGAGTTCCTGTAGGCGGTCTATAGGGTAGACAACGTTCATGTCAGCTGCAAAACCAGCCCGGTCAAAGTTTGGGCTCAGGTGACCGAGCTTCAGGTCGCGCACGTCCTTCGGCAAGGTCTCAAAATGAAAATCCTCCGGCTTCCATTTGGGGCTGCCGATTCGATGAAGAGCAGCGCTGGTCACCATCGCCACGCGCGCCTCTCGAAGCGGTGGTGGTTTCGTGAAGGCCGTTTCTTCAAATTCCGGCAGTGCTAATGTCTTGGCAAAGTCGCGCATTGCCTGGTCGTTGTCATGCATCATGGTTCCTTTCACCGATCCGCACCAAGCAGTTGCGAATACGGAGCCGTATACCACTTGACCAATTCGGTCCGAGTCATTGGATTAGAAATAGGCCAATCACAGGCTTGCCGCAGGTGCGACAACTTCGTCTCCGAGCTTGTCGATGTCATCTTTGACGGCCTGCAAGTCGGCCGAGGAAGGCCATACGATTACTTGATGCACGCCCGCATCTTGAAAGCCCTTGAGATCATCCTT
The DNA here is from genome assembly GCA_964460065.1 of uncultured Enterobacteriaceae bacterium. Classification (GTDB taxonomy): domain Bacteria; phylum Desulfobacterota; class Binatia; order Bin18; family Bin18; genus Bin18. The sequence continues at coordinate 10,910 of CAYWPF010000047.1, read as the reverse complement.
CGTCGGTGAGACGCCGGCACCCGGGGAGACAGAGAACTCAAACGCCTCCGGGTCCCGGCCGGCGGCGTTGGCAAAATCCTTGATCTTCTCGATTTTCGGTTTCGCGGCTGCCACAGAGACATTCATGCCAAACCACCCATTCCCCACCTCGCCCACGCGCCTGAGCGCCGGGTCACCCTCTCCACCAAAAATTATAGGAGGGTAAGGGGTCTGAGCGGGCTTGGGGTAGGAACGTAGACTTGGGAAACTGCAAAAATCGCCCTCGAACGCGGTCTCTTCCTCGGTCCACAGCCGTTTCATCACGTCGAGATATTCTCGCGTCCGCGCGTTACGCCGCGCCCAGGGAACCCCCAGAGCCGTGAATTCTTCTTCTAGCCAACCTATCCCCACTCCAAAATCAAACCGGCCCCCGGACAACTTGTCCAGGGTGGCGACTTCTTTGGCCGTTGTGAGCGGGTTCCGTTCAGGTACAAGGCAAATCCCCGTGCCAACACGCAGCTTGGTCGTCTGCGCCGCGGCGAAGGTTAACGTGGCGAATGGGTCGAGAATATCGAACTGCATAGTAGGGCTGACAGCAATTCTTCCATCAGCCGAATAGGGATATTTGGACGAATACTGGTCGAGTAGCACGATATGCTCAGGCGCCCAAATGGAGTGGAATCCCGCCTGTTCGGCCCGCTGCGCGGTCATTCCGATCGTCTCCCCGTTAGCTAAAAGACCGACACCAATTGCCATATATCCTATGTCCATGGTACATCCTCCCCGAAGTCGCTTTTACGCGGCGCCCCGACTCGCTTGCTTTAGTCACGAACCAACGTGACCGTTCCTTGGTTCTTGTCCAAGATGCCAGCTATCCACTCCGATTACGTCTGTCAAGCTGGCAGTCGGGGGGAAAACGACTGCCAGTTTGTTCTTCTCCCCCTCATCAAATTTAAAATGAGAAGGACTGACGCTATGATAGACTAAGCGGCGTTGCCGAGATCTCCATCCCGCCAACGCCTACCTTTTTAGACGGTCCAACCGCAAGCTCTCGTACGCAATCGCCGCATCGATTAGCCCCGGTCCTACGCCGCGTCTGCCGCCTTGAACGCGGGTCTGGCCTCAAGCCGGTCAGCGTAAGCAGACAGGTTCGGCAGCACTCCGAAGTCCACGCCGATACGGCGGGACACAATGACAGCGTGCCCTGTGATCGTATCAGCGATAGTAAAACGGCCCGCTAGGAAATCACGTCCTTGCAGTTGCGCCTCCATCGCGCCTACCGCCCGACTCACTAACTTCAACGCGCGGGCCGCAAGTTTCGGGTTGCTGCGCTCGGGGGGCAATAGGATGGTTTCAACGACGTAATTGTTAACAGGCGGCATGATCATGCCTTCCGCATACTGCAGCCACTGCAGGTACGCGGCAAAATCCGCGGCCGCTGGTCCTAACACCAGTTCAGGTGCATGTTTCATGGCAAGGTACTGGGCTATCGCCGTACTTTCCGTGATTGTGATTTCCCCATCAACTAGCGTCGGTACTCTGCCGTTCGGATTGAGACGAGTATATTCCGGGCTACGCATCTCCTTCTGGCCAAGCTCGAACCTTTCCAACTCGTAGGGAAGGCCGATCTCTTCCAGCAACCAAACGGTTCGGACGGCACGGGTATTGGGTGCAAAATAGACTTTCATCATCGCTCCATGTTCCGGCTGGAAGGGCCGCAAACCATTCCAGACAAACTTACTCACCATCCTTATCGGTGCCAGAATCGAAGATAGGCTAAACGCCGGCAACAAGTAACTTCAAAAACGAAGTTCGTCAACAGGAACCTGATTTGAATCCTGCCTTTAGTGTACTAGGCGGTTGGCTAGCCGAATGGATTGATCGCCTTGACTAGAGCTTTAGTTGTCACAGCCACACTACGCAGATGGGCCGATCAGCCAGTGAGACCATCGAACGCAATATCTGGATTTCTGCAACCCTCAGGTGCGTACACTGCCTTTCATCGTGGAATTGCTAGGCGATCCCAAATTCTTTACTAGTTCAGATTATCCTCGCGTTGGGGGGTTCACCGACCCAGACCATCGTACTCGCGAGACTTTGGCCCCGCTGACTGAGGCCTCAGTCAGCAAAATACTCGGACCCAACGTTGAAGCCTTTCTTCATCTCTGACTCATGCGAAGGATAGGGTGGAGAGTATCCGAGCCAAATGCGACAACGTGAAATGTTTCGCAGAACCGGAGAAGTTCCCTTAAATGTCACCTCAAATATCGCCTCGCACTGGAAGTCCAAATTATGGGACCGGAACGACGGGCGGAGCGCCTTTCTCTTTTACGAAGAAGACAAGAAACTTTGCCGGCTGGGCATCACTGGCATTCTTCGATACCACATGGATGTCATCGGGAGTCTCGTAAAACGTTTGACCTTGACTCAGCGTTACCTCCTCCCCTCCCTCAACCTGCATAACGATGGCCCCGTCTAGGACGTAGACAAAGGTATGCGCATTATGTCTATGCCTCGGGGTCGAAGCGCCCGGCGCATACTCCACAGTAAGTATCATCCCTTCCTTCTCGGGGAGGCCCACTAGATCCCGCAACACAAGTTGTTTGACCTTGGTCTCTTCGGCCGCAACGGGGGCGGCAAGAAACCACAGCAATCCTACCAACACTCTTTGTATACATAGCCTACCCATTGTTTCTCCTTTGCTACAGCTGTACTTGCCTTGCGGTTTCCAATGAGCCGCCAGACATTGTGTTTCGACAAATCGTGTAAGGGAAAAACCGCCGAAAGATATTGCGCGATTATGCCCGTATGCCGGGCCCCTCAATGGTCCGAGGTACCGAGCGCGAGCCTAATCGCCACTCTAGGGATTGTTAGTAACGCTATCTCAATGGCCGGCTCTTCTTCCCGAGTAAACACTCTCGACCTAATTAGCAGGGGGTAATGACCGTCGCCGGTCAGGACCAGGTCGTCCTTAATGTTGTGTGTTACAAACAGAAACACTAGGGACATCTCGTTGTCCATACCCTGGTTTGCTTGCTAAGACGTGTAGTGCGCGTATGGGCACCTCCCGACGCAGCGGTTGTTCTGCCTAGACCAAGATTAAAGAGGTTACACGAATCATGCCGAACGACCCCCTTCTTTACGTTAACGGAGACTTCAAACCTCCCAGTCAGGCGACCATCTCCATACTGGATCAAGGTTTTCTCTTAGATGATGGCGTTTTCGATATAGTCTCAGCTTGGAAAGGAAATATCTTTAAGCTGGACGAACACCTCGATCGATTTTTTCAGTCGCTGCGGGCCGCACGACTAGCTAATCCTATGATGAGAGAACAGGGGAGTGAAGCGATTATTGAAACCGTACGCCCCAACGGGATGCATGATGCGAGCATCCTCTTCATCTTGACACGTGGAATCGCCAAGCAAGTGGTTACAGACCCGCGCGATTACGACCCAACCGTTATCATCTGGGCTGCTCCCTATGTTTTTCTCACGGACAAGCAAAAACGGACTACCGGGATACGCCTCTCCATTAGCCATTTGCGCAGCTTTACAGCCGACACACTCGATCCGCGCTATAAATGTCCAGATCGCCTTCATTTTCAACTCGCAAGGATCGAGGCGTTGGAAGCCGGATATGATGATGTTATTTGGCTTTCAAATGACGGGTATGTGAGTGAGGGGCCGGCATCAAACATTTTTATGGTTAGTAAGGGGACATTGTATACACCCGTCCGGGACGTGCTCCATGGCATTACCCGTCAGATTTTTCTCGACCTCGCCCGGGCAACCGCCATTCCCGCCATTGAGCGTGACTTAACGGCCTTTGATCTCTACTCGGCAGACGAAGTCTTTACTTGCAGCACAGCTGGCGGCGCTTTAGCTGTTCGGGAAGTCTCAGGGCGGCCGCTCCAAAGCGCGACCCCGGGTCCGGTTACACAACAGCTTGATTCCTCATACTGGCGATTTTGTGAGTCGGGAGCACATGGGACGCGAATCTATTCATAGCAGATATATTCTAGTTAAGGCTGAAACATGATTTTGACATGGCTTGAGAAGCGCATCGTCCGAGGACATACGCGCCGGTATATCTGTATCGGCATAATAGTATTGCGCATGCTGATTGGTTTTGCCTTCATTCCTGCGGGACTCAAGAAGCTGTTAGGACAACCCTTTACCGACCCAGCGAACACGGGGGTGTTCCACGAGTTCCTACATGCCTTTCATTCTACCGGCCTATTCTATCAATTTGTGGGAGTACTTCAGCTCACGGCCGCGGTACTGCTTATAACGCAGCGTTACGCCACTTTAGGGGCAGTGCTTATCGCGCCCATTCTTGTAGCAATTTTTGTGTTTTCCTGGAGTACAGGAGTGGTGCCAACCGCGATCGTCGTCACTTTAATGTGCGTGGGACTGCTCGGATTAATCCTGTGGGATTTTCAGCAATGGAAAACGTTCCTCGGATCGACAACACCGGCGCCACAGGAGGCCCCTCCGGTCGTCAACATGCGGCTGTGGGAGCGCTGCGGCTGGCTAATTCTGTTCCTCTATTTTGGCAATACGGTGATAAGTGGCCAGGTGTATCGGCCTGTGGGCGCCGAGTGGTCCAACCCCTCGTTTATTGTGCTTGTGCTTATCGCCATTCTTCCCGTGGCGACCTTCGCCCTGGACTCGTTATCAGCGAAAGATTAAAAGTCTCCCGGTCTGAGCGTTGCGGCATCAACACAGGTAGCCCAATGAGTCCACGTCGTAGGATTACTCGGCTAGGTTGAAAAAAGTCTGACCTCTAGGTGTGAATGCTGCATTGTTCTGATGTCTGCGACAGGCGCAAAGCTACCCATATCTGCTAATGGCGTTTCCATCGCTAAGTCGACGATTGGTACGAAGCGCTGTCGAGCCTTCCACAATATCCTTTGCGCATCAGTGTGTCCGATACTTCCAAGTCGGATAGCAGCGCCCAAATATCCGACGGCGAAGGTATGAAGCATCAAAAGCCCGCCCGCGCGTTTCGGTATATCCCAGTTAATATGGGCCAGCGCAGAACACACGGGCGCATGACCATTGCTCAGACCGCTCCTTACCCCGCGAAAGAACGTCTGTAAAATAGGTACGGCCGTTACCTGGCTCAATGTTTCTAGAGTTGCTCGGCCGGACCGGATCGACCCTTGTCTGATTTCCTCCGAAACTAGGGAAACATGAAAATAACGATCAATTTCATGTGCTTTTGGAACCTCTCCATGTTCTACCGCGTCATAGGCATGCGAGTAAGCAACTAGGTCATGTGGCCCGACTTTCACCTCCAGGTGGTTGTTTAATATGCTAGAAATATCACTGGCAGACAGCTCTTCATTTGCGACATATGCTTCTAGCCCGTGGGACAGCGTCACCGTGCCGGAAGGAAAGAAAGAATCCGCGAGTTGTAAAACGGCTAAGAATGATTTTTCTTCCATAACGGATCACCCTCTCTCGGCCATTCGCGCCGCTCATACCGAATAGAAAAGCTGTCGAGCAGGTGGTGGGTGCGAAGAACGGTTTCCATGACAGACCGATCCAGCGTAACGGGTACTAGAATGCTGGTCCCGGAAAAGGCAATAGGCCAGTGCTGATTCCCTAAAACATGTCCTAACTTGACCAACCATTGCTGCCTAGTTTCTAGACTTTGGGCCGATCGCGTGCTGAGAACCATCAACTCTTGCAGGGCTACGTGGATTAGCAAGCCTCCTTCGGCATTCCACAGAGCGAACAAATCGCCGTCCGCTATCGTGGAGTTTCTCGGGACATGCATGCCTAGGTCACGCCCAGAATCAGTAAGCAGGCGAAGCCGCGTTTTGTGGGTGTCCCTCTCTTCGATATGCACCTCTTCGAGGAGTTCGCTCTCTTTCCAACTCGACACGTCGGCCAGAAGACCCACATTCTCATGTATATTTCCGAGCTTCCCATTCACCCTCAGCATAGCACTTCCTACTCCTTGGTTATTGTTATTTTGGCAGACTCGGAGGCAACACTCCTAAATGCCGTATGCGTAACTCCTGCCAGGCCCGCCCCAGCACAATTCGGGCCGCACGAACACCTTCTGCTGCAACTTTAATACAAATACCGCGGTCTTCTGGTAAGAGACTCACTCCGGCTAAGACACCGGTCAACCCTGCACATTCTCTGTTCAATTCTTCTTGTATTTCCGCTGACCAGGACTTGAGAATCTTTGGGCCTACCAATAAGGCCTGTCCCCACGCACGAGAACGGCCCAATACCGCTCGGCCTTCCAACGATTTTCGGGTCGGTCGCACTAAGCCATGTTCCCGGAAAATAATGCGGTTCGAGTCATCATAAATTGTTAGGCTGTTGGAAAACACGTCAAATGGCGCATTATCGTCATAGGTACGATTTAGAAAAACTTCCGAAAGAAACAGGGAGGCATCTTGAGCCAAGGTCACTCGAACATCCTGAGCAAAACGTGCGCCTGAGAAAAGTATGACCGGATCGGGACAATACTCGGCGTAGGATCGTCTGTCTAGCCGAAACTCGACAGTTTGGACGGCGCAATTCGCCGACATAGAATGTATTTTCTCCGCTGCCTGATTAGTCACATGGACTTGCGCGTCCGGCTGTAATCTCACCTGAATCGACGCTCTGTCCCCCTGAATCCACCCGCCAGCAGGATTCTGAACGTAGACGACCGCCATCCCGGGTAACCCGGGGTCCAGATGCCAGGGTTTCGTAAAATGAAAAGGATGGACTACATAAGAATCAGACAAGTAAGTTTTGCCCGCATCATCGTGAAACACCAGGCGACAAATGCCCGACTTGCCTATCGAACCGGGAGGGCGCTGGGACAGAGGCTCAAAAAGATAGGGCCTAAAGGCGCTGGGTAATCGTTCCACATCCGATACAATTGGCGCCAAGAAAAATGCGTGAGCAGAGTGCTCCATTGGGAGAGAACAACCTAACCGAACAATAACTCGTTCCCTACCCATTCGCCGACTTGTTCGATTCCTATACCTGTCTTACAGTTAGTGAATAAAAAGGGCTTGGTCCCACGAGCCTCGGTCGCGTCGCGCTTCATAGTTTCAATGTTCGCCCCTACATAAGGGGCAAGGTCAACTTTGTTGATAATGAGCAAGTCTGAACGCGTGATGCCAAGACCTTTCTTCCGCGGAACATCGTCCCCGCCTGCCACATCGATAACAAAAACGAATGCATCCGCCAATTCGGGAGAATAAGTGGACGCCAAATTGTCTCCGCCACTCTCTAAAATAATTAGATCCAGCTTGGGAAATTGCTCTTCTAGACTTCTCACTGCCTCTAAATTCATGGTCGGGTCTTCCCGTATTACCGTATGAGGACACGCTCCAGTCTCAACGCCCACGATACGCTCCGGGGGTAAGAATCCACGACTCCTAAGCCGCTGGGCGTCCTCCTGAGTGAGGATATCGTTGGTGACAACCGCAATTTGTCTGCCCTGAGCCTGCAAGTAGGGAACGATTTTTTCTATCACCGCCGTTTTTCCGGACCCGCCCGGCCCGCCAACACCTAAGCGTGGAACATCTCTATGGTCTTCCATACAATCCTTCCCACCGGTCAATCTTGACGCACTGTATCGGACCTAAGAAAGCCACGTTGAGAAGCCTTCTTAAGAGCGTTGGCCCTAACGTCGGTATCCTCGACATTCCCGTCAGTCAGTCCATTTAGGCCCAAAACCTTCCGCTCGCCGCCAAACTCTACTAGCTGAACCTCTTTTTCTTCCCCTGGCTCGAAACGAACCGCTGTCCCGGCCGGAATGTCTAAACGGAAGCCAAAAACGTCCCCACGAGAAAATTCAAGGCTCCGATTGACTTCGAAGAAATGATAATGCGAGCCAACCTGAATAGGGCGATCTCCAGCATTCCAGACAACTATCGCCCTGGTACGCCGGCCCGCGTTCAACTCCACAAACCCGTCGGCTGGAAGAATTTCTCCAGGTACCAGACCCTTATTTTTCGTCTTTGCTTGTTCGGCCATTGCTTTCCTTTCGCTCGCGCTCGTACCTAACTGCCATGTAACGGTGACAAGTGCAAGGATTCTGGAGGTAGGCGGTGCCTCTCGCGACAACCGTAGAACATCTCTACGCCTAACACTTCGTCAGTTCAGAAGAGAAGATGCTCAAAAATTGGGCACACCATAGCTTTGTGTCGAAAAAAAAAGCAAAGATGACCAATGCCCTCATCTCCCTCTAAACAGCTACTGGGTAGGCAAAGAGATTTGAGGTAATTTGGCGAATTCTTCTAAGACAGCTGTAAACAAAGGAGAAATTCTCTTATGATGCCTCGCTCCGAGATTTTACATCCTGCCCTATGCCCATTTTCTCTTATTTTGGCCCCACTCTTGCTTTGTAATCTATATGGCGTAAAAGACGTCCAACGATGAATGATGAGTCAGCGAAGGAAGGAGTCACGAAGACTATGAAAGTACTAGGTAACAGGAACTTGTTTTTGCTCGTTAGTATTGCGGTCGCCCTGACGTTCGGCGTCTCTGGGCCAGCCAATGCCGACGAAATGAGCGAGTTGAGCGAGTTGCGTGAACAACTGGCGCAACAGCATCAGGTGATGCAGGCACTAGAAAATCGCATGGTAGAGCTCGAAGCTCAAGAGCAAGAAAGAAAAGAAAGCGGACTAGACTTCGGCTTCGCAGCCGGAGCACGAAAGAGCGGGTTCGCACCTGAAGACGTTTACGACAATGGCTTCTTCATTCGAAGCAAGGACGGGAAATACTCACTAAACGTGAATGGGTTCTTGCAAGCTCGATATACGTTGACGACGCCCGACAAGGGCCGAAGTCGGAATAATTTTGATGTCGCGCTTGCTCGGCTTGCCTTCTCAGGCTCAGTTTTTGATCCTAAAGTCAAGTACTTCTTCCAGTATGAAGCGACCACGTTTGGCAATTCAAACCGTTCAACCATGCTAGATTGGTGGATGCAGTACAGCTACTCCCAGTACCTGAATATTCAAGCCGGTCGTTTCATCTTGCCGTACAGTAGACAATTTTATACCCACCCAGGAAACTTGCTGTTCAGCGACCTGTCGGCGGCCGATTACGCATTCAACTTACAGCGTGCCGTCGGTGCGAACGTAAGCGGGAAAGTAGGCAAGTTGTCCTATCACGGTGTCGTCACCAATAGCATTAGAGCACTAGACGCGGGAGGACAACAAAATCAAGGCGGAGAAGTCGCGTGGCAGGGTCGTTTAGAATACGATGTCCTTGATCCCTACGGGTATCTTGAAAGCTCACCTACACCAGCGCAGACGCCCCAATTATCTATAGGAATCGCGGCCGCATTTAACCCGGTGGACGAAGGATCCGGCTTTCAAAACGTACGCGACGGGGACCGTACCACCAACGTAACCATAGACGGTGGTTTTCGCTATCAGGGTTTTACTTTGCAGGGCGCGGGCTACTTCCGTCGAAATAACCACCACTACGTTAGCGAAACCGGCCACGACTGGGGCTACTACGGCCAGCTCGGCTACTACCTTACAGACAAGTTGGAATTGGCAGGTCGAGTTTCCGGAGTGGACTTCCAATTCGCCAACAACACGAGAACGGCCGGCGACCACAGGGAGTACACTGGTGGGTTCAACTACTACTTATATGGCCATAATGTAAAACTACAAGTGGATTATAGTTTCCTGGATGGCGATCCGTTTTCTGCTAGAAGCACGAGCGCTAGTCGATTCCGTGTGCAAACGCAAGTTTTGTTTTAGAGAAATGGCATAAGGAGCATATTCTCATGACTACACATAGACAAATAAGAGAAGCCAGAGTTGGTAAGCGCCTTCGGTTCTTCGGGCTAGCAGGTATTATGACGTCTTGGGTCCTATTCACTGGCCCGGTCTCTCATGCCGCGGATGCCATTAAGGTCGGCATACTCCACTCTTTGAGTGGCACGATGGCAATTAGTGAGACTTCCCTGAAAGACGTCGCCCTTATGGCGATCGAAGAAATTAACGACGCGGGCGGACTATTGGGTCGTCAGGTCGAACCTGTCGTTGTCGATCCCGCATCCGACTGGCCTCTCTTTGCGGAAAAGGCCCGTGAACTGATTCAACAAGAAGAAGTGGCTGTAACATTCGGCTGCTGGACCTCAGTCTCGCGCAAGTCAGTTTTGCCCGTGTTCGAAGAATTAAACGGACTCCTGTTCTATCCTGTTCAATACGAGGGTGAAGAGTCCTCCTTCAACGTGTTCTATACGGGTGCCGCGCCGAACCAACAAGCCATCCCTGCCGTAGAATACCTCATGAGCGAGGACGGTGGCGGTGCCCGACGTTGGGTCTTACTTGGGACAGATTACGTTTATCCTAGGACAACTAACAAAATCTTAAACTATTTCCTTGAGTCCAAGGGCGTGGCGAAAGACGATATCATGGAACTATACACCCCCTTCGGGCACAGTGACTATCAGACGATTGTCGCTGACATCAAGAAGTTTGCAGTCGGAAAATCAACTGCCGTCGTGTCAACCATCAACGGGGACTCGAACGTCCCATTCTACAAAGAACTTGCAAATCAAGGGCTCAAAGCGGAGGACATACCGGTAGTAGCTTTCTCGGTTGGTGAAGAAGAACTACGGGGTATTGATACCGAGCCTCTCGTGGGGCACCTCGCAGCATGGAATTACTTCATGTCGGTGGATACTCCGGAGAACAAATCCTTTGTTTCGAAATGGCAGGCGTATGTTAAGAAACACAACCTGCCCGGTGGGGACAAGCGTGTGACCAACGACCCCATGGAAGCCACCTACATAGGTATTCGCATGTGGGCGCAGTTTGTTTAAGAATCGGGGACCACCGAGATAGATGCCGTCCGCCAAGCCGTCGGCAATCAAGTAGTAAGAGCGCCTTCAGGCTTCGACATTGTCATGGACGCGAAAAACCATCACCTCCACAAGCCGGTATTGAT
>CAYWPF010000046.1:0-12791 GCA_964460065.1 uncultured Enterobacteriaceae bacterium | reverse complement strand
GGCCGGTTTGGTCGATTGTGTCGGTCCCTAGCATCCGCGAGTTGACGCCATAATTAGCCGAGGCCTGGTGAATGCGCACGAATGGATAAGCGTCGTTCCAGTGTCCGCCCGGGCAGTGGCGCTGTTCCACCATCACGATGTTGACGTCAGCATCCGCGATCAGGGCGTCCGCGAACGCCATCCCTGCGGCACCCGCCCCCACAATAAGATAGTCGGTTTCTATCACGGCCATAATTCGCCTTCCTCTTTACCGGTCGGATGTTTTCGTCGCACTATGTGAAGAATCTGCCTAAACTGTGTACACTAGCGCCACCTCGATGCCAGTGTTGCTATCTGCGCGCCCGCCTTGATTGGAACGATTTATGCCGATTAGCCTGTCGTCATCAGATGCAAACTTCGGTTTGAGTGTCAGAATTTTCACGCGGCGGCTTCCATGCCGCAAGGCGAGTGGCGATTGGATCACGCCGACTAAGTCTCCCGTGCTTCTTTCTTGTATGAATTATAGGCAAGATTCAGATCGATAACTAGTAAGACACTGCTTCAACGATGATGCGTCTGTTTGTCTTGAAGCAAAAGGCGATGGAGTGGGATAAAATGCACCGGCGTACCCTGGAGTGTCCCGTAGCGGTTTAACCAGTGTGAACTGACGCCGAGACGTAGACGAATCCGTGAGAAGCGTAGTAAAGTCGACCTGAGGGGGCCTTATGAGTCGTAACAGGACTATCGGTAATGCCGGATTGCGAGAGCAATTGAATCATCCGATCATAGATGCGGACGGACACTGGTTGGAGTTCGGACCGTTGGTCGAGGACCGCCTGCGAAAGATCGGTGGCAAGGTAGCAGCTGAAGGGTTTGCCTTACGGCCGGCATTGGTCGACCAGCAGCTTTCGATGTCTCTCGCAGAGCGGAGGAGGCGTCGGATTGGCCAACAGGGATTCTGGGGATTTCCGACCAAAAACACACGCGATCGAGCCACATCGTTTATACCGCGCTTGTTATATGAACGCATGGACGAAATCGGTTTTGATTTTTCGGTCATGTACCCGACCATTGGATTGTCACTTCCTACGATCTCTGAGGATCAGGTGCGGCAGGTGACTTGCCGGGCCTTCAATACTTTTAGCGCGGATTATTTTCAAGATTTCTCCGATCGTCTCACGCCCGTGGCAATGATACCGATGCATACACCTGAGGAAGCCATTGAGGAACTCGAATTTGTGAAAAACCAGCTTGGCCTAAAGACTGTCATGCTGGGTAGCATGATTCGACGTCAGGTGCCCGCTGCCGCAGAGGACCGTCCGAGTGGCGTCGGCGCGGCGGCTTGGTACGATGTCCTGGGGCTCGACAGTGAATATGACTATGACCCTGTTTGGGCGAAGTGTGTGGAACTCGGTTTCTCACCGACTTTTCACTCCGGGACCAAAGGTTACGGCCTACGCGTTTCGCCTTCGAATTTTTGCTATAACCACATAGGCCATTTTGCGGCGGCTAATGAGGCTGTTTGTAAAGCGCTGTTTTTGGGCGGTGTAACCCGCCGGTTTCCGACCCTTAAGTTCGGATTTCTAGAAGGCGGGGTCGGGTGGGCGTGCCAGCTGTATATTGACCTGATCGAGCATTGGGAAAAGCGTCATTTACACGCACTGGAGGAGGTCAAGCCGGAAAATCTCAACGTTGATTTGCTTCTGGAATTGGCAGAATCGTACGGAAGTGAAGAAATAGTGGAGGCGCTAAAAAAGAGCGATTCTCCACTCGAAACTGCCACACAGCCGTACGGCCCCAAAACGGGTGGGATTGAGAATCTCGATGACTATACCGCGTGCAAGATTCACAAGAAACAAGACTTCCGAGATTTGTTTGCCAAGAATTTCTATTTTGGATGCGAGGCCGATGATAAAATGAATGCCGTGGCTTTTAATCGCAAGAATATTCCTTTCGGTTCACAACTGAACGCCTTGTTTGGTTCAGACGTTGGACACTTTGACGTCGCGGACATGGCCGGAGTCTTATCCGAAGCCTATGAACTTGTTGAAGAAGGCTTGATGGATGCAGCCAATTTTCGCGATTTTGTGCTGACAAATCCTGTGCATTTTCTGGCTGGCAGCAACCCAGATTTCTTCAAAGGTACGGTAGTGGAAAAAGATGTTGTGGAGGTGCTTTCGGAAGAAAGCCCTGCGGTCCAACCGAATGCCCCCGCCCTCAGCATAGTGTCCAAATAGAGGATCGGGTGACTCGGAGACCATGATGCCCTCCGGCTTAGCCCCGGATGGCATCGCCTACCGGACTAGACTTCGAAATGGTTATTGGAGTCGCAGTCGTTGTCCGTTATGCAAAAGTGGCATCCCATGTCGTGTGGCCGAAATCGGACAGACCGTCCGGCAACAGACTCCAGACGAAATCCTTTCTACTGATTGTTCCACTCGTAAAATTTCAGAAAAGCAATAAAAGCGGAAAAGAGACTGCTGTACGAACCGGCAGGCAGCTATCGGGTTGGACCGAGACCTCGAATGTGAGGCTTTCTTGCCTTTGTGGTATACGACTGATAGCAGCTGGCGTACCACGCACTGAGGAGTATATCCACATGAAAGCCCTAGATGATATTCGCATTCTCGACCTTACTCATTTCTATAACGGTCCATATGCGGCATTAGTATTGGGATTTTTTGGTGCGGAGGTCATTAAAATTGAACCACCGGATACCGGCGAGCGCGCCCGTACAATTTTCCCAATCCCGGGAGTCGAAAACGAGAGTTATCCGTTTATGATGCTCAATACCAACAAGAAAGGAGTCACTCTTAACCTGAAGTCTCCACGCGGCCAAGAGCTTTTCAAACAACTTGTAAAAGATGCCGATGTAGTAGTTGAGAACTTTAGCGCGGGTGCCATGAACAGGCTAGGATTAGATTGGAATGTCCTCAAGCAAATTAACCCTCGACTCGTTTACGCGTCGAGTACGGGGTATGGACAGACAGGTCCCTACAGCACTTATCCAGCATTTGATCCTATTGTCCAGGCAATGTCCGGCCTGATGGCGGCGACAGGTGCACCAGATGGACCGCCCACCAAAGCCGGTACCCCGATAATGGATATTCTTGGAGGGATTCATTTTGCAACTGGGATCATCCTTGCCTTGCGCCAGCGCGACCGCACTGGTGAAGGAGTGTTCATGGAAACCTCGTTGTATGAGTCTGCAATCGGCCCGCTGGCAAGCCTCATTGCTGCGTACCTAGGACAAGGTGGAGATTATCAACGGGCGGGCAATAGTGTGCCCGGTCATATCTTTGCGCCCTACAACTGTTATCCAGCGCAAGATGGCTATGTTCTGTTGCTCGTGGTAGATGACCAACGCTGGCAACAGTTGTGCTCTCTCATGGATCGGGAAGAGTTGAGGGACGACCCGAAGTTCGCAACGCGAGGGGAGCGTTCAAAGCACTGGGAGGAGCTAGATGACATCGTGAGGTCATGGACGAAACAGCATGCTAAAAACAAGATCATGGAATGGTGTTCCGAAGCCGGAATTACCTGTGGCGCGGTTAAGGAAGTAGAAGAATTACTCTCAGAGCCGCATCTACGTGCTCGTGGCACATTGCAGGATATTACACATCCAACCGCTGGCAGGATTCCTGTCCCTGGTCCACCGTGGCGCTTCAACGGTGAACAGCCGTCAATCGACTCGCCCAGCCCGACTCTCGGCCAGCACAATAAGATGGTTTACGAAACGTTATTGGGCCTTTCCGCAAGAGAGATGACAGAACTGAAAGAGGAAGGTGTTATATAGGATTGCTCGGAGCTTTCTATCCAATCCGGGCAATCCTGCGAAAACGGGGTTGAGGTGTAGTAACCTGGCGTCACCGAACTCGTCTTGTATGAGGTCAATGACCGTACATTGCTCAGGGGTGCTCACGCGACCGTTTACGCTTCAGTCCTACGGGCATTGAGGATAAGCCGACTCCGTCGTCGCGTACGGTCCAGTGGACCGGGCCCTCGTGCCGCATCTTTGTGAATAGTTTGTAAACGGCCTCCTGGTCGCTGAAGAAATCTGCATCGATCAGTTTTGGTCGACCGCCCTCGTATAGCTTTTTGGCACGATGACGCTCCTATCGGGAAACTGTAGGCGGCGTGCTCGCTAACAATCGACCCGGATTAGT
Source organism: uncultured Enterobacteriaceae bacterium (assembly GCA_964460065.1). Classification (GTDB taxonomy): domain Bacteria; phylum Desulfobacterota; class Binatia; order Bin18; family Bin18; genus Bin18. The sequence goes on along the minus strand of CAYWPF010000046.1, from coordinate 8,646 downwards.
TTATGAGGATCCACTAAACTAGGGGCATAAGCTCTGAAAGAAAGCGCGTGAGCTGTGACTTCTGGTCGTAGGAGGGGAACCGGATGATCATCGTTTGCACACCAGCGGTATTAAACGCTTGCATCCGTCGGGCACACTCTGCCGGGGTACCGTATGCGGTCCATACGTTGACTTTCCATTCTGGCCAATCGGAACTGTAGTACTCATCGAGGAAACGTTTGCTTTCGTCGTATGCTTCCCCAGGATCGTCGTTGATATTGACGTTGAAGTACATAGCATTTTCCAAACGCGCGGATTCTCTGCCATGCTCTACGGCTGCGCTAAGAATCTGTTTCCAGGCAGTACGGAACTGTTCCGGGGTGGCACCCACCGTCATCCAACCGTCGGCAAGACGAGCAACGCGGTCTACCTGTTTACGATTCGGGGGCGAATCGGGCGTGCCAAATACCCAGGGGTTATTGGCGACCCAGATCGGGGGACAGGGTTTCTGGACTGGCTGCGGGCGTACAGCGATATCGTTAAAGCGATAGAAACGCCCCTCGAAGTTTGCCGGATCTTGGGTCCATAAGACGCGTAGGACCTTGATGCCCTCCTCCATGCGAGCGATACGCTCGGTTGGATCAATTTGCATGGCGTCGTACTCGGCATCGAATGAGCCGGCAATGTTCCCTTTGGTGCCTCCACCTCCGATGCAGGCCGTCAGCACTGTGCGGCCGTCTGCCAAGCAATCGAGGGCGCCCCACTGTGCCGCCAGGACGACAGGGTGACGCAATGGAAAGCTAGCCATACATGCAGTGCCGAGCCGACAACGTCGGGTGCGTGCCGCGAGGGCGGAAAGGAGTGTGACCGATTCAAGCCGAGGCTTTGCGAGCAAGTTGTCGCCTACCCAGAGGCTTTCGAATGCGCCTGAGGCCTCGGCGCGCTCAGCGAGTTCCAGTAATTCTGGCACGGTTGTGGCGCCAAACACCACGCCTTGATTTGGAAGCAGTAAACCGAGTTTCATTTTCTGTTTCTTTGAAAATTGGGTGGATAGAAGCTTGCCGGCAGCATCCGAAGACAGTCCGTTGGTTCTACAGTGTTGCAAGCGTTTGGTCCGGTAGGTGGCATTGAAGCAAGCTTGTGTCCGGGCACGACGCATAAGCTCGGGGGCCCAGGATGACAAACAGTTCTATTCGACCTGCGCACGGGAATTTCCTTGTCTGTGATGGAGCTACACGCCCAACCAATACAATCCAATGAGCGTTCCACATAGCGAGATGGCCCACACTTCAAATGCCAATCGCAGTGGCCGTGGTGCTGTTCTGAGTTCCATAAAGTCAAGAAACACGAAACGGATTTTAACGAATGTTATAATCAAGATTACTGCCGTTCCATAGTGAAACTGATCCCCGAAGCCGAATCCATGGCCGAATTGCCAGGACAATCCTGTCGCCACCATCAAGCCGACCCAGATAACAATGATTTTGGATTGAAGCGAAGCAACCATAGTTCAGCGCACGAGATACAATAGCGCGAAAAGCGCGATCCACAAAATATCGACAAGGTGCCAAAAACATGCTCCGCTTTCGAGTGCGGCTACGTTCTGGACATCAAACGCCCGATCGTGCACGGAGCGCCAAAGGAACACCAGTACGCCGATCCCAATCACCATGTGCATGAGGTGGATACCGGTCATAAGGTAGTAGTACATAAAGAAATTATTCGATTCTATCGTGAAACCAGAGGCAATTTTTTCGCTCCATTCGAAATATTTGATGACCACGAAACCGAGGCCTCCCAGAATCGCCAACAAAAAATACTGACGTGCCCGCGCAAGCTGTCGGGCCCTCGCAGCCGAAACCGCAAGTGCGACGAACAAAGAACTCGTCAACAAGAGCAACGTGTTAAATAAGCCCAAGGTTTGGTTGAGCTGTTGCTGGTGTTCGATGAATAAGGCCACTTCTTGCGTTCGGTCATAGATGAAGACCGCAAACAACAGAGAAAAGATAAGGATGTCGCCAATGATGAACATCCAGACGCCGGTTTCGCCGGGAAGATGTGGCGTGACCGGGTCCGGCTGCTCGTGAGTCGAAGACATAGGCGATTCGTGTCTCTAGGCGGTTGCTACTGTTTCAGATTGCTCTTGCTGTCTTATTGCCGTGAGGAGAATAAAGCACATCCCAACATACCAGGTAAAAAATACGGCAAACGGTATCCACCAGACAAACAAGCCATCCCACGCGAAAGGTCCTGTCTTGAAAAAGGTTAAGAGCCCACCAGGAACAAACAAGACGGCAACCCATAGATTGTAGTAACCTACCCAACGCGGGAACACGGGCTCGGCCCGCTCGTCGCTCAAAACACACAGCCCTATGGCGATGTTCTGAATGATGAACGGGGCAAAGGTCATAAGCAGCGTGATCCAACCAAGATCGTTCAGCATCCGAGTTAATTCTGGATCGTGATCGGGCCGGAAAGCTGCGCCTGTCCAGAATACTCCGGCAAATACGAATACTAATGTGGTGACACAACCGGCGCCAAGTTGTGACATCGTGAATGGGCCGAAATCGCCTTCAATACGTTTCATCTGCATGGACAAGGCAGCAGCAAACGAACAAATGAATCCAGCACTGCTCATAATCAGCAAAATCCCAAGGCGCATGGGGACGGCGTTCCCGCTGTAGATCGCGGCGACCTCGTCGGCGCTCAGGTCAGGCGAAATAGGCGGAATGAAATTTGCCAACAAAAATCCGACCAAACAAATCCCGGCAAACCCTAGTGATGACCAGGCACAAATCAACTGATTTCGAATATTCATTTCCCCTCCCGCTGAATTCGATTTTATGGTTAAGGTTAGGTCGTTTTGCGCCCAATTTGAGGTAGGCGGTGTAGGCCCGAACTTATGTGCTCTCGCGGATCGGTCTCTCGCATAACGATTCTCCTTCGGCCTGATTGCGTGCGCCGGTGCGTCTGCGGGCCTTTTTTCCTGGGGTAATGAATAAAAAGTAACGGAAAAATATCATGGCGTCACCCCGCCGCGGCAAGAGTTGACCGATGAAGATTCCATGTACTGGACTGTGGTGTGGCTATTTCACACGTTTTTCGTACGAGAAGTGAATGTGTTAAGACGAGCGGCCGCCGGTAATTGAGGACCGCTCAGAGTTGTAGAGGACGTTGTAAGAATGGAAGTACACTTTCGCGCTATTATTTGCTTCGGGCTCTCCTTCTTGGCGATGACTAAAAGCTAGATAGGCCGGGAGAGGATCCCATTCAGAGTTTGACCTCCCACGTCGGTGGCGTCCAACTTGGCCCGATACCGAATTGCAATCCTCAAGAAGCGAAAACGCCAACGATCCACGTCGCGACGGAGCCGATGCTGGTACGTTCCGATTAGCACGCGGTCATTAGCTACGATCTCGAAAAAATATGCTAGTGTGGTTGCCTCGTCCCCGTTGAGTTCGATCTGCATGTTCGTACTGAGATGACCAGTGACAAATAGTGGTTTGCCACCAGAAGGAAGTATGGAACCGGCTTGCCCGTAAAAGTCGTTAATGATCGCCCGCCGGCCACGATACTCGCCATCCATTCCTTCAATAAGATGGTCTAGTCCATCCATTTCCAAGATCGCGTCTTCGGTGAAGACGTCACCGAGGCCCTCCCAATCGGCCGAGTCTAGCTGGATGCAATAGTCGCGCCAGGTATGCCGAATGTTTTCGAGGTCCTCTAGACGTGTTAAACGCGCTCTCAAGTCTTCGATGTTGTCATTCATGCGATTCCCCCATTTCTTCTGTATGTTGTCTTACGAAGTGCGAAAGGGCATAGGTGCGGTGATCCACGGATGCGCTTGCGAGCGAGACTGCCTTAGCGCTTGTATATGCTTAAGGAAGAATTGTCAGGAGTCTTAAAAGAACGCAGCATGCCGGCCCCCACTTGTTAAAAATCTTGCTAAATCCTTAATTAGCAGAATTCTCGTTCCTGGAGAGGTCTATCCGCTTGTCCGTTTCGACTGTTGTCTGTACGTGTTTCAGGAATATACTGAAACCCATGCAGTGGTGCAGGTAGAGTGAATGGCGTTTCCCTTAGTTTTCGGAAGTTTTCTCAGTTAACCCCCTGCATTAGACTTTTGTTCGGAGGTTTTCATTTCCGGCAATGGTGGCACCGCCCTTGGCGTATCGGGCCTTGCGTTCTGCGCTCCACTGATCGATCTCGGCCGGGTCAACGCCGTAGCCGAGGCCGCGGGCAACCCCCGGTCGCGCCCGCACCCTATCGATCCATTCCATCAAATTTGGGAAGTCGATCACAGGAACCTTGCTCCACTTCCAGCTGCGCACCCACGGGTAAATCGCGATGTCAGCGATTGTCAGGTTCTCGCCGCACACATACGTTCGCCCTGTGAGGCGCGTACTGAGAACCGACATCAGTCTCATGCTCTCTTTTTTGAAGCGTTCGAGGGGGTGCGTCTTTGCTTCCACGGGGACGTCATCCATGTAGCGTGTGTAACTCAGTTTGTTGCCGAAGTTCGGACCGACATTAGCCGCTTGCCAGTATACCCATTGGACAACGTCCCACTTGGTTGTGAATTCGAGGGGAAGCAACGGGCTCGGGTACTTCTCGCCCAGGTATTGTAGGATCGCACAGCTCTCCATGATGTTCTGGGCGCCATCAATAAGTACGGGAATCTTCTGGTTGGGATTTGCGGCACTGAACTCGTCCGTGAACTGCTCGCCTTTGCTGAGGTCGATAGTGCGAACGTCGACCCGAGGTAGGTCCACGCCTGCCTCCCGCAATTCTTCCAGCATGATACTGACCTTCCAGCCGTTCGGCGTGGCCGCCGTCCAGAGTTTTATTTTGGCCTCCCCACTCCTGGCCGGAAACCGAAGCGGCCGCGGCTCATTTGGCATTTGTCGACTGCCTTGAGTCCGCGACCTATCGTCCGGGGCCTAGGTTTACTCGTCGTCGCAATCACGACTCAAAACGAGGCCGCATTGTTGTCACGCAACTGCCGGTCTCGTTGAGAACTAGATTCACTACGCCGCGAACTTCGACACTAGTGGTGCGTATTCATCGAGCATCGGCAAAAGAGTGTCTTTGTCGGCGGAGGGCAACATTAACACCGCGCGAGCGACATCAAGCTCTTGATGTTTCGCTAGATCTTCTTCTTTCGGCGATGAGCCAAAGATAGAGACGGGCACTGGCGGTCGGCCGGCCTGTGCCGCTAGTTCCTGCAATTCTTTGATTGAATCTGGTAGCATCCCCGGGTTGAAGCCGGTGGGAATCCAGCCATCGCAATAGTTTACGACTCGCTTCAGACCCCCATTAAATGTGCCCAACAGAATTGGCGGGTGCGGCTTCTGCGCGGGCTTGGGGTAAGACCAGATCTTGTCGAAGTTCGTAAACTCTCCATGATACTCAGCTTCTTCGTTGGCCCAGATCTCTTTCATCGCCTCTATACGTTCCCGTAACACTTTCCAGCGTCTTTTGAATGGCGTGCCATGGTTCTCCATTTCTTCGGCGTTCCAACCGCCACCGATGCCAAAAATGAGGCGCCCGTTCGACAGCTGGTCGAGTGTCGCGACTTCTTTTGCCATGACAATCGGATCCCGTTCGATTACCAGGCAGATGCCACTCCCGATCTTTATCTTTTTGGTCGCGCCAGCGGCTGCCATGAGTGCGATAAAGAGGTCATGGGTATGCCAATACTCTTTTGGGAGCTCGCTTCCTCCGGGCCACGGTGACAGGCGGCTGGCCGGGATATGGGTGTGTTCCGGGAACCAAATAGATTCAAAATTCCGCGATTCACACTCGGCTGCCAGATCGTCAGGCCGCATCGCATAGTCTGTTGCAAACATCGCAATACCAATATCCATTTCGTGTCTCCTTTGTGTTTGTTTGTGAGGCTGACCGTTGGAACGTGTTTGTAGCGGGCGGTCCCCGAGTATTCAACCCCGGATACCTTCTGCCGCGAGTCTCTGACAAAAGAGGTAAACGACTCGACGTCGGTGTTTCGGATGTCTATTGTCTGGACCGCAGTGGCCGGGTTAGGAGCGGCGTAAGACAAGGGATGGCCGTTACGAAAGTGTCGCCGCGGCCGTCCCAACCGTGCCCCTTGATCTTAAGCGAATTTCAGTGCCTTATTACCTCGTACACGGGCTAGCACGTTTGGCTATAATCGGGCGACCGGAAGGATGGCAATTTATGAATAACGTTATCGAACCTTTTCGCATTTCAGCTACCGATGAGCAACTCGATGACCTGAGGCAGCGGCTGCGAAATGCACGGTGGCCCGAGCGCGAGTGCGTGGACGATTGGACCCAGGGTATCCCACTCAGTTACACGCAGGAGCTTTGCGAGTATTGGCTGGAGAAGTATGATTGGCGTGCACGTGAGAAGCAGCTTAATAGATTTTCACAGTTTCGCACCGCAATCGATGGCCTGGGCATACATTTTATTCATGCCCGGTCCCCGCATCCCGACGCCATGCCGCTTGTGATTACGCATGGTTGGCCGGGGTCGATTGTTGAATTTCATAAAGTCATTGAACCGCTGACAAATCCGACTGCTTTTGGGGGCGATGCGGCCGACGCGTTCCACGTGGTTGCTCCATCGTTGCCGGGATTCGGCTTCTCGGACAAGCCGCCCCGAACCGGGTGGAATGTTCAACGCATCGCGCGCGCCTGGTCCAGCCTAATGCAGCTGTTGGGCTACGAACGCTATGCCGCACAGGGCGGTGATTGGGGCGCCGCGGTAACAATGTACATCGGTGCGCAGGATCCGAAGAATTGTCTAGGTATCCATATGAACATGGTGTTGGCGCCTCCCGATCCAAAGGCGAGCGATTTGACGGAACAGGAAAAGTCCGCGCTTGAAGGGATGAAGTATTATAACGACTGGGACTCTGGCTATTCTAAGGAACAGAGCACGCGCCCACAAACGGTCGGCTACGGTCTCACGGATTCACCAATAGGCCAGGCGGCCTGGATCATCGAGAAGTTCTGGTCCTGGATGGACTGCGATGGTCATCCGGAGAATGTACTCACCCGCGATGAGCTGCTTGATAACGTGATGCTATATTGGCTACCTGCCGCCGCCGCATCTTCTGCGCGACTGTACTGGGAGAGCTTCAATGAGGCGTTCGCACGTCGAGACCCAGTCAACGTGCCGGTCGGCTGCTCGATCTTCCCAAAGGAGATTTTCCGCACCTCCAAACGCTTTGCAGAGGAACGATTTCCGAAAGTGGTGTATTTTAATGAACTGAATAAGGGAGGCCACTTTGCCGCATTCGAACAACCGGAGTCTTACCTGAAAGAGGTGCGTACCTGTTTCCGGGGGCTCAGGTAAATAGAGCGGGCGAAAAAGTGCATATGCGTGTCGTCGTGCATCTCGGCCCCCTTTCTCACTCCGCGAGTTGGTCCGGACACCGGTACCCCGCTCATGTTACCATACGGCTTTTCTAACTCGTCCAAGTAGGATGGGGAGCCCTGCTCCACGCTCTACCTGGCGGCCTAAACTGCATGCACCGTCGAAAGCGCCAACGGGTGGATTGCTCGGTGCCTCAAAACTTCTCTTTGAAGGGCCGGACTTCAAGTTCGGTTGTCCATGCACTGGGGTCCTGATGGGCTAGATGCCAGTATGTCTCAGCAATAGATTCTGGTTTGAGCATGTCCTCTTCCGTGAGCTGCGCAAAGTCGCGGCCCGGGATATCGATGATCCCATCAACATTAACCCATGCCACATGTACCCCTTTGGGACCTAGGTCACGCGCAAGTGATTGCACCAGACCTCGCATGGCAAACTTTGCAGGACCGAAGGCTATTGACCGGGCACCGGATTTGACCCCGGCGGTTGCCCCTGTAAACAGCATGGTTCCGTGCCCTCGTGCGATCATTTGGGGGGCGACGGCCTTAGCGCTGAGGAATGCACCGTATGCGTTTACCCGCCAGGTTGTTTCGAATTGTTCCGGAGTGATGTCCTCGATTGTGCCCAAGAGCCCGCTGCCTGCGTTATAGAGCAAGATTTCGGGGGGTCCGAGTTTTTCGCCAATCGTTTTGAAAATGGTTTCAACCTGAGCTTGATCCCCAAGATCGGCTGGGACTTCCAGCACCTTGCCCCCCTTCGCTCGAAGATCTGACGCTAGCGAACTCAGGTACTCGGCCCGACGAGCGTTAATCGCGATAGCGTACTCCCCGGCAAAGCGATGGGCTAGCGCGGCCCCGAGTCCTGGTCCAACTCCCAGTACGGCCACGACTGGAAGTGATTGTGCTTCTGACATTTTGCGTCCTCCCTTGATCTATAATGGTGTCTGGTAATTACTTCTGCAAGCTCTGTTGGTACCGTAATGGACCGTCCAGCCTCGATTAATCGGTTGCACATAACAAGTGATAAGAGATGCGTCAACCACTTATATAATGGAGATTATTCGTGTAGAAGGGAACGACAATGACGCTCAGCGTAGGCATTAGACGGTCGGGTTGCGCGGTAAGTTGCTCTCTGGACGTTCTCGGTGATAAGTGGAGCCTCTTAATCGTTCGCGACATGTTGTTCCTCGGGAAGTGCTACTTTAAAGAGTTCCTTTCCTCGGGTGAAGGCATCGCGACGAATATACTAACGGACCGGCTTAGGCGACTCGAGAAGAGTGGGGTCGTTACCAAGCATTCGGATGCGGAAAAC
>CAYWPF010000045.1:0-35834 GCA_964460065.1 uncultured Enterobacteriaceae bacterium | reverse complement strand
CCTGTTAAAGGAGTACATCGCCCGGGGCACGTATATTTACCCGCCAGCGCCTTCTCTTCGCATCATCACCGACATATTCGCATTTTGCGCGGATAGGGTACCTCAATGGAACACAATTTCCATCTCGGGCTACCATATCCGGGAAGCAGGCTCGACGGCGGCACAGGAGATTGCGTTCACACTCGCGGATGGGATCGCGTATGTGGAGGCGGCCTTATCTGTCGGTTTGGACGTTGACAACTTCGCGTCGCGTCTGTCTTTTTTCTTTAACGTGCACAATAATTTTTTTGAGGAAGTCGCCAAGTTCAGAGCGGCGAGGCGTCTCTGGGCGAAAATAATGAAAGAGCGGTTCAAGGCTGATAACCCGCGGTCGTGGATGCTCCGCACTCACGCCCAGACCGCAGGGTCTACCCTCACGGCACAACAGCCGGACAATAACGTGATTCGGGTAACCCTTCAGGCATTAGCGGCTGCGCTTGGCGGTACGAATTCTCTACACACGAACTCCAAAGACGAAGCCTTAGCGTTACCAACCGAGGATGCTGTGCGCGTGGCCTTGCGCACTCAGCAAGTGATAGCCCATGAGTCGGGGGCGGCTGACACCATAGACCCTTTGGCTGGATCCTACTTCGTGGAGTCGTTGACGGATGAACTTGAATCGAAAGCAGTTGAATACATTAATAGAATAGACCGGATGGGTGGCGCCGTCAGTGCAATAGAATCTGGCTACCAGCAACGAGAAATTCACGAGGCGGCCTTTCGGTATCAGCAAGACATAGAAAAGAAAGAGCAGATTATAGTAGGAGTGAACGATTTTGGGGTGGAAGAGGACAATCCCGGAGAGCTCTTGAAGGTTGACCATGAGCTAGAGAGACGACAAAAGGAGAAACTGTCCTCATTGCGCCTGCGCAGGCCTGACGGTGAGACGAGGTTAGCCTTGAAGGCCATAGTAGGAGCAGCACGCGACGGGGCCAATTTGATGCCGTTTATTTTGGATGCGGTGAGAGTTTACGCGACCTTGGGAGAAATCTCTGACGCTATGAGAGACGTGTTCGGTGAGCACAAGCCCGCGACGTTCTAAGCATTTCCAAAAACACTGTGTATTTTGTATCCGTTTAAGGAGAAACAATTATGAAAGGGACGGTAAGTTTTATACCCAAGGCACGGACGATTGAGTTCTTTGATTACGATTTGCCGCAGGTTGAAGAAGGAGCGATATTGGCGGAAGTGTCCCAGACGAATGTATGTGGCTCAGAAGTACACATGTGGCGCGGGGAGTTCGGGAAGCGGGGGGTCATGCCAGGCCATGAGATGGTTGGGCGCGTCTATGAATTGGGCAAAGGCGTTGTCACGGATACGGCCGGTCAACCTCTTAAGGAAGGCGATAGAATAGCGCCCGTGTATTACGAAACATGCGGGAGATGTATTAATTGTCGGGCGGGAAATGCTGCGGCGTGCGTCGTGTTAGGCATACGGGCAAGACGGTCCGGGCCTCATGACCCGCCTCATTTTCATACGCCCTTTGCGACGCATTATTATATACAGCCTGGGCAACACGTTTATAAGGTGCCCGAGAATGTTCCGGATCATGCAGCGTCGGCAGCGAACTGTGCACTTTCGCAGGTTTTTTTCGGCTTGGATCAGGCAAAGCTGAGTTACGAAGAAACCCTAGTTGTCCAGGGTGCAGGAGGTTTGGGGTTACATGCCATGGCGGTAGCCAAAGCGCGTGGAGCGCGCGTGATAGCTATCGATGGGGTGGACTTGAGATTGAAACGAGCCAAGGCATTCGGGGCTGACGAGCTCGTCGACATGCGGCAGTTCACGGACAGCAGAGCTCGGGTCGGACGCGTTCGAGAACTCACCGATGGGCTTGGTGCTGACGTTGTTCTCGAAGTTGCGGGTGTCCCGCAGGCGTTCCTGGAAGCGATCAATCTAGTTCGAAACGGAGGCCGGGTGATCGAAATCGGCAACATCTCCATGGGCTTGACTGTCGAAGTGCCACCCGCACTAATTACATTTAAGTCGCTGCAGATGATTGGCGTTGCGACCTACAATCCGCACTATCTGCATAAATCTCTGAATTTTCTCTCTTCTCATATTGATAAATACCCCTATGAGGAATTGGTAGACGCAGAATTTCCATTGTCAGAGGCTGCAGACGCGATGGAAAAATCAGACCGGAAAGAAATAACTAGAGCAGCGCTTCGACCGTAATCAACCAGTAGCTGAAATGCCGAGGAGAGAAAGATGAAGGACTCGTTGAAGATAGGAATGGCGCACGAACTTACCATTACCACTACTAAAGAAATGGGTATTGTGCATCTTGGCCCTGATGCACCGAGCATGTATTCAACCCCTGCTATGATCCAGTTGATGGAAGGGACATGTGTACAATTTTTAACGCCTCACATGGACGAGGGGGAGCAGACGGTGGGGTTCCATGTGGACGTGAAGCACCTTGCACCCACCGAGATTGGACAGAAGGTAACGGGGAAAATAGCCCTCCAAGAGATCAAAGGACGACGCCTATTGTTCATGGTTGAGGCGTTCAATCAAGATGGCACCAAAATTGGAGAAGGCCAACACGAACGAGCGGTGATTGACATAGGCCGTTTTTCTGGCCAGGGCTGAGTGAGCGACGAAGTTGAACGCTACCTATCTACAAGGTAGGGAGCTGAATCACCCAACGGATGCCCCCGCGCGAGTGCGCTTTTCGGGCCGAAGAACAATCACCTGTTCATTGTCGGAAGCGGCCAATAGCATACCTTGACTTTCCACGCCTCTAAGTGTGGCTGGTTTGAGGTTCGCGACCACAACTATCTGACGACCAACCAGCTCGTCCGGCCGGTAATGCTCGCGAATGCCCGCGACGAGTTGTCGAGGCACCGGCTCTCCGAGTTCTACTTGAAGAACCAGTAGGCGGTCCGCCTTCGGGTGTGGCTCTACGGACTTCACAGTGCCGACTTTCAGCTCGATCTGACTAAAGTCTTCGATGGTGACCATTGGTTTTCACTCCTTCGTTTCGGGTCCGCTAATATATCTATTCAAAAGGAAAGAGCAACGTGTCAACGCGTTATGGTTTGGCATGTCGCGTGTAAATTGAGGATGCTCACACGGGTGCAGGCCTGCTTTTGACTTTTGATTAATCGGCAGCCATAATTCGAGGAAAGAGACTCTGCAACGGGACATTCCTGGGAGACAGAACTATCGATGGTGCGTTTAACTACAGAAACCAAAAACCGAATGTGTCAGCACGCGAGGGAAACGTTTCCGGAAGAGTGTTGTGGCGTGATCATTACCGTCGAGGGACACGAAGAGGTCCATCGTATAGACAATATACAGAATGTCTTGAACGAGAAGGACGAAAAGAATTACCCGCGCCGAGCGGAAACGGCTTATGCAATGGAGCCGAAGCAGCTTTTAACTGCGTTGAAAGCTGCCGAGGCCACAAATGCGAAATTGACGGCATTTTACCACTCCCATCCGAACCACGGTGCATACTTCTCTAATGAAGATAAGAAACGGGCTATGTTTGCAAAAGAACCGGCATACCCGGACACGTCCTATGTCGTTGTTTCGATATACGGGGACGAGGTCCGTGCCATCAAAGCATTCGGATGGGATGCCGCTGATAATGATTTTATAGAGAAGGGATTGTCTATCGCGGAGCAGTCGCGTTAAAGAATGGAAACGACTTAGAGGGATGGAACTATGAATAAGACAATTAAAGGTCACTATTTGGGTGTTATCGTGTTTGGTATCGCTGCATTGGTGACCAGTGCTTCGCTCGCCTTCGGAAACGATCTTCCGAGCAAAGGGACCTGGTCTTTCGGTATGCAATCGGCGTATAGCGTGAGCGCCGATTCCGGCTCCCGAAAAATCGATCGAGTTCCGGTGCACTTGCGGATAGGGTATACGGCGTTCAAGGGGTCCACGTGGTTCTTGCCAAGCGGGTCACTCGAAATCGCGACCGAACCCTTTGGTTCAATAGTCACCCGGAAAATACAGGCCGGTGCTCGTGAGAAGCGTAAGGCCTCTTTTGAGGCTGGGCTCATGCTTCCCGTGTTAACCTACCACTTCGATGCTGGGCTCCGTTTATATCCATACATTCAAGGTGGATTAGGGGTGATGTACCATGATTTTCAAGGGTATGACCTCGGCGGCGGTTTCAATTTTGCCGAAATGGTCGGTGGCGGCGCTACGTATTTTCTAGATGACAATCTCACGGTCAACTTGGGGTATAGATTTAGGCATGCGTCAAACGCAAGTCTGTACGATGAAAACCGGGGGTTGAACACACATACTTTCACTGCAGGCTTTTCATACTTGTTACCACAATAAGCGCACGGAGTGTTTCGACCAAATTTGCTACGTTAGGGATGATATTATGGCTGATGCTAGGAAACAGAACCCAAAAGAGAGCGAATGGTGGGTAGAAGAACAGAAGGAGGCACGCGGAGATAAGCCCGAAAAACCGGTTGTGGCGGCGGGTAGTTCTTTCTTTACGACTGTCGAAGATTATGACCAAGTGGAGGCTGAGAAAAACCTCACCGATCTTAATCAGAAACTTCTTTCAGAGGGCGGCGCGGCACCGGGGGAATGGGGGTATTTGGCGTTACTCCAAAGGAAATCCTCGAATCGCGATATCGACAAAATAAAACAGGCGATGCCTTTGCCTCCCAATGCGCGTGGGGTCATCGTTGATTCGGGAATGTCTTTGCGGGCTATTGTCGCCGATACGGAAGACTTTGGCATTTTGATGGAGTTTAATTTCATTGAGGAGGCATCTTTCGATTGTTGGCTGCAGAACGAGTGGGTATGCGAGAAGGTTTTCAAGGGAAGACGTGAACTCATAAAGCGCTCCGGCCGCCTTCTAAGAAAATATATGCACAGAGGGATGCATGCGACGGAGGAATTTTTCGATGCACCCAGCGCTAAAGGCGCCATGCCCCCGGCACGGACGGAATGGTGAGGTGGCTTAGGTTGAATGAAAATCGAAAATTGGGGCAATAACAGACAGGTGGGAGGCCGGGAGCGGTTTGGTTGTACTCAGCCGCAGACGCCAAGCGCTTTTATACGCCGGTACCGTGAGACGTCATCGATAATGATCCGTTGCCGGGACGCTACTTGTGAGCCGGGTCCCGTCTAATGCACTAGTGATTCGAAGATTTTAGGGGAGGAAGATTTAATGACTACAACGTCACGCTTGCGGACGATGCTGAATGGCGGGGAAATGGTTCTGGCCCCGTTTGTCTTTGATGCATTTCAAGCAAAACTTGCCCAGGCCGCAAATTTCAGAGCCGTGTATATGACGGGCTTTGGAACGGCCGCATCGCGGGGATTCGCTGATGTTGGCTTGTTGACGATGGCGGAAATGGTCGAAAATGTACGGTACATTTCTAACGCTGTGGACCTTCCGCTGATCTGTGATGCGGATACCGGTTATGGCAATCCAGTGAATGTTTATCGTACGGTACGTGAGTACGAATCGGCCGGTGCCGCGGCTCTGCATCTCGAAGACCAAGTGTGGCCTAAACGTTGCGGGTTCCTTGGCGGAAAGCAAGTAATACCGCTGACACAGATGGTGCCTAAAGTTAAGGCCGCTTGTGATGCTCGCAGAGACGAACGCTTCATTATTATTGCCCGAACCGACGCGTTGGCGGTGAATGGCTGGGAAGACGTAGTGGAACGAGCGCGCGCATATCGTGATGCAGGCGCAGATGTTATTTTTGTCGACGGAATCAAGACACAGAACGATATAGAGCGTTACGTGGCGGAATTGGGAGACTTGCCTTTGCTATATAACGGGCAGTTACTCCCTGTCTCGAAAATCCAATCGTATGGGTTCAAGATCGCCATACACACGGCCACGCTCATGGCATTTTACATACGGATGCGAGACGCGATGCAAGAGTTAAATACGACGGGCGCCATAGCGCAGGACGCTGGTTGGGATTCTTTCGAAGAAATGACGACACTCCTGGGGGTGCCGGAGGCGATGGAAATAGGGAGCCGGTACGGGGAATAGATGTTCTTGAATGGGATCACAGATTAGGACGATGCCCACCACAGGGCTTAATTTCTCTGTTGCACTATCTCGGTTGTTTGTCACCCAACTCGCTGGAAGCCAAACATCGAGAGACGGCGGTGCGTCCTACCGGCTGGTTTTGCGCCGGCTACTACCTTCTTAAGCTGCGATGTAAAACCTTCTAGGTCTGTAATTTTCTTCGTCTCAAATTTATTGAGCTCTTCGTCCTGTGTCTTCTGAAAGGTTTCGACTTCATCTGTCCATGTCTGATGGAACGTATCTAATGCTCTCGATACGTCTTTAAACATTGAGGAGTTTACTACTAATGAACCGCCACAGTGAGAGCAGTAGAATACAACGCCTATCCGAAAATTCCTAAACGGGGCTGAAAATTCCCCATCGCAGCGGTGACAGTTAATGGGCACTTCCCAGTCGTTGATCGTGGGGATCGATAACGACGCGGCGGTAGCCGGTGCGGTTACAACTGGAGCCGGGCCAGGGTCCGGCGCTTTCACCGGCACCTCTGTCGTTGTGGCGACATCGGTCGGAGGCGTCTCTCCGCGGCTGTCAACACCCTCGGTTGCCCCTTTAAACCGTGACGGAAAATTCTCCCCGAACGTTTCTTCCGGGTGGAGTTCGCGGGCGCGGCTCAGGAGAACGCTCTCGGTTTCTACAATATTTGGGTCAGGGACGCAGCAGTCCACAGGACAAACCGCCGCACAGGCTTCTTGGTCGAAGAATCCAACACACTCGGTGCATTTTTCAGGGACAATATAGAAGAGGTCTTCGTTGAGGGCAGCGTGTGTTGCGCCATTAAACTCGTACTCAACTCCCCCCTGATAGATAGCGGTGTTTGGGCATTCTGGCTCGCAGGCGCCACAATTTATGCAATCTTCATTAATTAGGGTTGCCATTAGTTGTCACTCCGTCCCTCGTACCTACGCTCTCAAAAGTTTTGAGCGGGTTCAATCGTAAAATGAAACCCTTGCAGTGTTTTTTTGGCCCATATAGAATCGAAAGGGGTCAGCGTCATCGAGTAATAATTGGGTAGCGGCCTCTCGTGACGCTGTCAATGACCCTGGCCCGGATTCGCGGGAGTAAACAAAGGCAAATATTACGCTTCTCCCCATAACGACTGCGGCGCCGAAAATTGTAGCCGTATTGTGTAACTCGTCTCCTGCGGCAAGGCGAGGTGTGCTTGGGAGGGCAGCCGCTAACACGCTTCCCGTAGATGTCGCGACAGCTCCGACATCTCAAATGTCGGTTTTCCGTGTGACAGAGAAGAAGAGGTGCTTTGGAATGAATAAAGCGTTCGAGGCCCGTTTGATCAACGGGCCATTTGGTGATCCCGGACTTTATATCGACTACCGGTGGGGCGGTCGCGGATTGCTTTTTGACCTGGGCCAGAATGATACGTTCCCCGCTGCAGATCTCTTGAGGGTAACCCACGTTTTCGTGTCCCATTGCCACATTGATCATTTCATTGGTTTCGATAGGCTTTTGAGGATCTTTCTGGGTCAAGAACGGAAACTCACGCTGTATGGTCCTCCTGGAATACTAGACTGCGTGGAAGGAAAACTGCGCGGATACACCTGGAACCTTGTGGAGGGCTACGCTTTTTCTTTGGAAGTAATCGAAGTCTCACCTGATTTTGTGCGAAGTGCGGCGTTTCGCGCCGGCACGAGTTTTAAGAGAGAAGAATACGTGGAGGCACCCTTTCGTGGAATATTGTTGGATGAGCCCAAGTTCCGGGTAAGGGCCACGCATTTGAACCACCGGATTCATTCGATGGCATTCGCCATGGAAGAGAAAAGACGTTTCAATATCGATGTACCTTGTTTGGAGCGCTTGGGCGTACAGGTCGGACCCTGGTTGTCAGTCCTCAAACAAGCCTTACTGGCGGATGAGTCCGACGATTTTATTGTAACGGCGTCTTGGAAACGAGATGGTTGCAAGCACACGAGAGAATTTCACCTTGGCGAGGCTAGGAAGCAATTTGTGACGGAA
The DNA here is from genome assembly GCA_964460065.1 of uncultured Enterobacteriaceae bacterium. GTDB lineage: Bacteria > Desulfobacterota > Binatia > Bin18 > Bin18 > Bin18. The sequence continues at coordinate 27,799 of CAYWPF010000045.1, read as the reverse complement.
ACGCCAGGAGTGAAATTTGCATATGTTGTCGACGCGCTTTACAGTCCAGAAAATGCCGATCGAATAGAGGGGCTCGCCCGCAACGCAGACATATTTTTCTGCGAGTCTCCTTTTCTGAGAGAAGACGAAGACCAGGCGACTAAACGCTATCACCTGACGGCGGAACAGGCGGGATTGTTGGGGCGACGGGCCAAAGTGGAAAGACTGGAAGTGTTCCATTTTTCTCCCCGGTATGCGGACCGGCGAGAGGACATATATCGCGAAGCCAAAGGATTTTTCAGCGGTCAGGGACAGGAGCATTCGGCAAATGGGTGGACAGCCAAATAAGCCTGCTCAGAAAGGCGAACCGGACAAAACTATGGTGGTCGACGATACTATTAGAGATTTTATATTGAGGCATAGCGTAGGACGTCTAGCCACGACGGGGCGTGATGGAATCCCGCATGTGATTCCATTCTGCTATGCGCTTGAGGAGGAAAACATTTATTTTGTTGTTGACCAGAAACCTAAAAGAAAGACAGGAAAACCTCTTAAACGAATCCGTAACATGCTTGAAAATCCCGTCGCGGCGATAGTTATAGACGATTATGATAACGATTGGACACGCTTGGCCTACGTGATGATCACTGGAGGAACTTCGATTGTAGATAGCGAGGATGAATATCTCCGGGTTCTCGGACTCCTACGGGAGCGGTATCCTCAGTACCGGGATATGCAATTGACTATCTCGCAGAATAGTATGGTAAGAATCGCCGTCGACAAGATACATGCATGGGGCAAGACGGGTACTGACCCGTAAGGTACGTAGGCCGGCACTTCGGAGTTAGCAAAAATTGGCGCGCTACAGACCGGTAAGTACATTCTGCATAATTGACACGGCCTGCAAAACCTCCCCCTCGCTAATATTGAGTGGAGGAGCAAGGCGTACGACACGGTCCTCGTGTAGAGTCCATCCCAAGATGAGTTTCTCAGAGAAACAATTATGTACGAACCGTTGTGTGATGTGTGGTGAATCGAACTCTATACCGATTAGGAGGCCGCGTCCTCGTACGTCCAGGCAATGGCGATCCTGAAATATTTTTTTTAACAGGCTTAAGAATGTGTTCCCTGTTGTTTTTGCCTGTTCGATTAGTCCTTCAGATAAAAGAACATCAAGCGATGCCAGGCCGGCGGCGCATGATACGGGATGCCCGCCGAACGTTGTGACGTGAGCGAGAGCGGGATCGTGCGCAAGCGTTCCCATGACTGCTGGGCCTCCGATAAATGCACCTAATGGCATTCCACCCCCCAAAGCCTTGGCAAGAATAAGGATGTCAGGTGTTGTGTTCCAGTGTTCTAGGGCGAACAAAGATCCGGTCCGACCGAACCCGGTTATGACCTCGTCGAATAACAGGAGGGCCCCCACCTCTGAGCACCGACGCCGAAGCGCCGGCAGAAAGGCTTCTTCAGGGATTCTAATACCACCCTCACCCTGAATAGGCTCTACGATGACCGCTGCGACCTCTTCGTCGATTTCAGTAAGCGCGGCCACGTCGTTAAAGGGCAGAAGATCAGCGGGAAGGAGTGGTTCGAAAGGGTCGCGATAGAGCGGGTTTCCGCCCACCGACATCGATCCAAACGTGTCACCATGAAAACTTCCATTGAAGGCAATGAATTTCGATCGATTTGTATGCTTTCGGGCCGTCTTGAGCGCTCCTTCGACGGCTTCTGTACCGCTATTTGTGAAATAGGTCATAGAGAGCTCGTTCGGGGCAAGATCCGCGAGTTTTTTTGCCAGAAGTACTTGTGGTTTTTGCACGTATTCCCCGTAAACCATTGTATGGAGGTAAGTTTCGGCTTGCGATTGAACTGCTTTGACTACCAGGGGGTGAGTATGGCCGATATTGGTGACGCCTATACCAGACAGCAGGTCCAGGTAGACTTCGCCTCGGGTATCGGTAATGGACGACCCGCGCGAGTAGGCGACCTCTATGCCCATCGGATCGGGAGACGTTTGGCTGACATATCGCAGGAAATCTTCTCTGAGGGAAGGCATAACGGGTAGCATACGCGAGTCGGGAAGCCTCAGCAAGAAACGCCCTCTTGACGGTCTGTCGTGAATTGGTAGCGTACACCAGAAGGAGTGTGGAATGCAGAGAAAGAAGGTGTTGATTGCAGGAGCGTCTGGCCTCGTTGGGTATGCGGCCGTGAGACATTTTTCTGAGATAGAAGACTGGGACGTTGGCGGAGTCTCTCGTCGGATTCCAGAGGGGTTAAAGGGAGCAACGTTGTTATCCGTCGATTTGCAGAATAAGGCGCGCTGTGCCGAAGTCTTTGGTGACATGAAAGACGTTACCCATCTGGTTTACACTGCGCTCTTTGAAAAACCAGGGGTGGTCAAGGGGTGGCGCGAGCAAGATCAGATGCAAACTAACCTTGATATGCTTCGAAATTTGTTTGAACCGTTAAAAGCGGCGGCGCGGGGTCTCAGACATGTCAGCTTATTGCAGGGCACCAAGGCTTATGGTGCACATGTGGAGCCATTTGCCGCGCCAGCTCGAGAGCGATGGGCGCGGCACGACCATCAAAACTTTTACTTTCTTCAGGAAGATTATGTGCGTGCCTCGCAGCAGGGAGAGGATTGGCATTGGACTGTTTTCCGCCCCCAGTTGATTTTCGGAGAGGCGTTACGCGGAAACCTCAATGTTCTGCCGGCGTTGTGTGTTTACGCAGCGCTACAGAAGGAAGCCGGCCTACCTTTGTGTTTCCCGGGGGGGGCCGCGTATGTCTTTGAGGCGGTAGATGCGGATCTACTGGCTAGCTCTCTCGAGTGGGCAGCAACGCACGAAAGCGCGAGAAACGAGATCTTCAATAGCACTAATGGCGATGTGTTCGTGTGGCAGAATGTGTGGCCGGCAATAGCGGATGCGCTGGGCATGGAAGTCGGGGAACCGACTCCAATGTGCTTAACGCAAGAAATGCCCAAGCGTGATCAGGAATGGGCGGCCATCGTTGATAAGTATGATCTGCAAGCGCCAAGAAAGATGCTCGACTTTGTTGGCGGCTCGTTCGAGTTGACAGATTTGAGCTTTGCTTATGGGGCTACCGAACCCCCACCACCAATAATTGTCAGCACCGTAAAGATTAGGCAAGCAGGATTCCACGAGTGCAGAGACACGGAAGATATGTTGCGCGACCTGATCAAGCGGTATCAAGACCTACGGTGGATCCCGCCCGTTTGAGAATCTATGGGTGTACAGAGGGGCTTCCCGTTATGTGCCCTTACCGCGTGTTGGCTGGCTATTAAGTTTCCATGCCAACCCACCGCACGAAATCCCCGAGTCGGGGCATGCCGCCATGCCGCCAAGCGATTGGCGGGGTTTGCATCTTCCCGAGAGGACAGATGCGGCTCACGCCCATTGCTCCTAGAAAGTCCGCGATAGTCGCGAATTCCTCGCCCGCCGCGGCGAGTCCAACACTCTCTAAATACGGTTTCCAGCGGATGAGAATCTCCCGGAGCTGAAACACGGTGCTAAGGGGTTTTACCCGGATGGTCCTATAGGTTTCAGAAGGTACGAAAGTGGGGTCGTTGTCGTAGATGACGGTCCAGTCGAGCCCCTTATCACTCGCGTGGAGCGCAATGTCTCCTCCTGCGAGCATTTTCCACTCTGCCTCTTCTCTGGCATTTCTAATTTGAACGTTAGTTGTTACCGGTGCTGTGCCTCGCGGAAGCAAAAATTCCCAAGCCCGCAATCTTTCGGCTAGGCATTCGGCGAAGGTTCTAGGTGTGACGTATCCTCCCTCTACGACATAGACCACTTGGGGAGAGAGACACCCCTTTTGGTCGAAAAGGGCTATGTCGTAAGCTGTTTTTCTGGCGAGTTCCTCTACCTGCGCCATTTTCGTCTGCGCAATGAGGCTAAAGCTTACCTTGTGTCCATAGCCAATTAACTTCTGAGTAGTAATCTTGCGGATCGCGGAGAGACTGTGCACCGAACCCGAGGCTACGATGAGGTCTGCGCGTTGAAAAATGCGCTCCTCCAGTTTTTGATTTCCGCCTGCCCAGGTGGTAACGGCCACGTTGGACCCAAGAACGGGGTCGACCTTGCGGAGTGACCGTATGAAAATCTCGGGCAAGATGTTCTCAACCGATGAGGCTTTGACGAGGGTTGCTGACTTGACGAGTAGGGAGTAAAGCACACTGTCCAGCCCGGCACCGGGGATGTTACCCGCAAGAATATTTACAATTAATGACGGTCCTACGGCTTTTCTTTGGCCGCTGGTCATCGGTACGAAACTGTCCAGGGCGTTTTTGGTTCCCAACTCCAACGCGCACAGTTTTTCTAATTTTTCTCCCGTATATTCGCAGAAGACGAGTGGTAATACATGCCGTAGCATTTGAACCGACATGCCGGTAGTGCTCGGGAGCCGATGCTCGGCCTCCTGGCGCTCCGGCGATGTCGGTTCAAGCCATCTGGAGATTGTCTGATCGATGGAGCGTAAAATCTCTGCTACCGGCCTATCAGCCTGAGTCCGCGATTGTTGCGCTAGGAGGCCATCGATGATTTGTGTAATTTCTTCCTCGGTTGTATGGTTCATTATTCGCCCCAAATTTACTGGGTAATATCCGTGAGTGGCGCATGAACCTAGGGCTCAAAGGAATGGTACGTGCCTTGAGTAAAGGGTCATGTATATTGTATTACGCCGCTGTCTTTTACGTTTATTGAGCGGACAAGAACTCATCCAACATTAAGGCACAACCGCGTGCCTCCGCGCCGCTAGAGCGCCCAACAATTTCAAAACCGTCGCCCGTGGTGTACCCTACATCATCGGTTTGGATGGCACTTACGGAACCACAATTCGCAAGATCGACGTGGCGTAAAATTCCCCGTTCCCCAGGAGGAAGCTCATCTAAAGTCTCCGCATTGACTACCAGGGTGCGTGCCCACGCAGGCCCTATTTTGTAGCGTGGTTCGTTGCTTTTCCTGGAGCGGCTATACAGGACATGGTCGTAAAACTGAGAGCACATTTCCGTCATGCCGTATTCATTCACGCAATAATAACCCGGGACTTTTAAATATTTCCAACACGCTTGCAAAAAGCCCTTACGGGAAATGTTCCGAGTATTGCCCTTGTTGCCCCCGGTGTCCATGATCCTGCTGCCCCGCGGTAGTGCGAAGATTTTCTGGTTGCTACTACACCAATCAAAAAAAGCTACCAATGCGGAGGTGATCCCCAGGATGCAGACCGGCTGGTTTTCCCGCTCTGCCCGCTCGAGCGCTAAGGCGAAAGGGGCGAGATGGATTCCTTCAGGATCGATGAACCAGCGAGCCTGAGTTGTCCCGAAATTCTTGGCTGCCCATTCTGCCATTAGGGCCAGCGAAGAATACGGTTGGGATCCGGGAGACGGTATAAGATTCAAGAAATGGAGTGGAGGTTGGTCCGGCGTGACACACTGGCCGAAATGAGACATGGACGACGCTTGGTACAAATCCATGTTTGTGAGCAAGTGCCTGCCTCTCTTTTCTTTACCCTCCGTAGTACCGCTGGTCAGGAAAACACGTTCTGGCGGCCCGCAACAAAGGTCAAGCTCCTTAAATGCTACCGTCGGCACTGCAGGGATGGTTTTCCATGAATTCACGTTAGAAGGCGTCTTGTTTCTGCTGGCGCAGAACCGCCGGTATGCGTCGTTCTTTTCAAATTGAAAGGCGAATACGGATAAGGCTAGGCTATTGAACTGGTCCGGCCGCGGTTCTTTTATGAAATCGAGTACTCGGGTTTCTATTAACTGCTTATGATCATTCACGTGAGGTAGACCATAGAAAGAGACTGAACGGCTGTCAACGATAGAACCTAGGGTTGCGGCCTTGTTCAAATCGGCTATTTTGTGGTGTGAAGCATGTAAACGGGAATGCTGGAGTGCCTTTCGCAGGTGTTAGGCTTACCGATTCTGGAGGACCAAGGAGCGATGCCATCAATCGAAGAGATGTATGACCAGGCTTATGACTTCCTTTGTGACGGAGAAACGCAACAGGCGATTGTAACTTATCAGGCGATCTTAAAATTGAACCCCGAGCATGTTGAGGCCGTGCACGATTTGGCCCATGCTTATGCTGATAATGATCAACTCGACGAAGCCATTGAGATGGCAAAAAAGCTGACCGAACTAAGCCCGGATGATGAGATCAGTTACACAATATTGTCTCGTTTGTACCAGCAAAAGGACATGATACCCGAGGCCGAGGCGGTGGCGGCGAAGGCACGCATGCTTGACTGGAAACGACAGTTGCGAGAACAAAAGCAGAGTGACAGCGAGTAGTGCCGGCCTCGTTAACGGGGAGGGATCTTTTCCATGGCCGAGCGGAGTGATGAGGATATGATCCTCAGATTGATTGGACGGATTAAGCTACTTATCGCAATGGACGACGAGATTTTGGTCGAGAAGAAACTCGAATCCCAGGCCCTGCTCAAGCAATTTGAAGGACTTTTCTCTGTTCCTAGTCCGGAGCAGGACCCTTCAGAGGTTAGGGATCAGTACGATACGCTCTATATAGAATTGAGTGAATATGCAGATCTTGATGCTCTCCTGCGGGCGATGCGCAATTTTAGCCCCTATATTGAATGATGCCCGCAGGAAATTTATATGAGTTCTCCCCCCAAACAATCCAGTATGTAGGAGACCTGGGCAATCCACCGGAGCTTGTCGTAGGGTTAATTTGCCTTCAGTGATTTTATCTCTGCGTTGATCTCCCTGTTTTCCGCCTGACAATAATCGAGTGCCTCTGCCGTCGCACGTTCCCGACCAATCAACCCATCAAGGCGCTGGGCCTTGTCCTTGAGTGTGCGTACCTGTTCGTTCAGTGCCGAGTTGTCCGCGCGTAGCGTGTTGACTTCCCCAGGTAAAAGTCCCGTCAGCATGCCTGTGGACAGACCAAGCCGTTCTACCGCGACGCCGGAAAGGATTAGGGACAACCAAAGTGTTCCGACCCCAATGTATCCCCACGTTGCTTTTTTTAGTTGTTCCTCTGCGGACAATTGTTTTTCCTCTGCCATTCATATCCTCCTCGGCTGTTTTTCTTAAGATAACAGAAAGCGACCGCTAAAAACAGTTGGCCGCTAATTCGATTACTTTAGATGACCAGTCGTCGATAAATACTCGTGCAAGGCGTCCTTCGTACTGGGAAAGGCTAGCTCTTCCCATGGTATCTGTTGCGGCGTGAAGAAAGCGACTTCGAGTGTCTCATCAAGTGGTCGTGGCACACCCTCTAGGATTTTAGCTGGGTATACCATGACGATCACAGGGTAGCCCTTGTAAGAGTAGGCGTTGAGTAAATGTCCAACTTCCACTTTTAATCCGGTTTCTTCTAAAGTCTCTCGAACAGCAGCATCTGGAACGCGCTCGCCTTTGTCTAAGAATCCGCCGGGGAATACCCATTTGCCGAACCCCGGTTCTATTCCTCTCCTTAGTAGGAGTATTTCCCCATTGGCGACAGGAATGGTACAAGCCGCAACCTTTGGGTCATCATAGAAAATGAATGAACAGGTACTACAGACTGAACGCTTAGGCTCGTTTGTCTTGATGACCTGGCGGGTTAACGAACCCGCACACTTCGGGCAGAATTGATAAGCCGTGTTGCCTGTACTGTGGTGGTGTTTTTCGGGTCCGCCCGTCGAGTCCATTGCCATGCGATTCTCCCTTTGCTCCGCGTAAACTATCATGTTGCAAATAGAGAAAAAACGGAGCGTGTGTGGGAGAGAGAAGTCAAAACGATGACCTCGTTCGAAATGTTTGTCCTTGCGGTTAGTCTGGGGATCGTGGCTGGCATAACCCCCGGCCCTTTATCGACTTTAGTCTTAAATCAGGCGCTGAAGAGCGGTTGGCGTGCTGGTGCTGCAGTCGCTATAGCTCCCTTGGTGGGCGATGTTATTATAGTGGTGCCGACGCTCCTTTTCCTTGAGCAGAGTTCCAAAGAGATCTTTAAGTGGCTCAGCCTAGTTGGAGGAGTGTATGTGGTGTTTCTCGGGTGGGAAACCCTGAGGAACCCGCTTCGAGACAGCAGCAAGGCTGACCAAATCGAAGCGGCTAGCGTGCTAGGATTCCGGCAAGGGTTAGTTGTCAACTGGTTGAATCCTCACCCGTACATGTTCTGGCTGACCGTGGCGGGGCCACTGGTGAGGACGCAGGCGGCGCAGTGTGATTGGATAAGTATAATCCTATTTTTATTAGGTTTTTACGGGTGCCTTGTCGGTTGTAAAATTTTGTTTGCGGTAATGGTGCATGCGGGCCGATTGCAGCTGCAGGAATCTGCCTTTCAGAGGGTGGTGTGGGCCGGGGGCCTAGTCCTTCTGGCTTTCGGTATTTTTATGACCTGGAACGGCTTATTTGAGATCAGTGGCATGGCCTAATGGCTCCATCGGTTTAGGCAACAAACAGTTCCGGAGTTTTGATTGCTCAGTGTAATCTAGAGCGTGGACAAAGGCCCTCAAGTTACTTGAACGTGTGCTAGTATGGCGCCAATCTTCTGTAAATGGAGGCGGACGGGTTGAATATCTATGTGGCAGATCACGGCCGCCGAGAACTATCAATGGCAATAGGCCTCTAACTCTTCGTGGCACTGGACAATTCTTTCCGATGGAACAACCGGCCCGAACAGTGAGAGTGGTCGACGGTTTTTTTAAACAGCAGAAATAGGATCGTACACTCGTCAAACAGGATCTTGTAAAGCGCGAAGTCTCACCGTTAGTAATTGAACTACTACTCAAACGATAAACGATCCGTATACGGATCAATAGGGGCATTTTCTATGGACAAGAGCGATTTCTACGAGGCTGCACGTCGTGATGTTACGGGGCCACTAACTGGAATCAGGGTACTTGAGGCAACGACAACCTGGGCGGGTCCAATGTGCGCATGTATTTTGGCTGACTTTGGCGCTGATGTAATCAAGGTGGAGATGCCGGGCGGGGAGGTCGTGCGGCGCCTGCCGCCTTTTTTACCGCGCACGGATCCTCCTGTCTCGGTTGCGCACGCGATCGTTAATCGTAATAAACGGAGTCTGACTCTGGACCTTCGAAAGGACGAGGGCCAGGAACTTTTTCGTGACCTTGTGAAGGGTACCGATATCGTTGTCGAAAATTTCCGCCCGGGAACTCTAGAATCGTGGGGAATCGGATACGACGGTGCCCGACAAGTGAAGCCCGATATTGTTTATGTTTCGATCTCTGGGTTTGGCCAGTTTGGGCCCGATCACAAACGAGCCGGGTATGACCCTCTGGCCCAGGCTTCGAGCGGCTTCCTTTCCCTGAATGGTGAGCGAGAAGGCAAGCCGGTAAAAGCAGCGACCGCTCTGGCGGATGACTTGACTGGATTACATGGGGCTCTGGCAGCACTTGCTGCTCTACATTATCGAAACCACACGGGTGAAGGTCAGCACGTGGATGCGTGTTTGTTAGATTCGATGTTGTACCAATCGAACGGTTTACTGACGATGGGTGCTCTGGATATGCCGACATCTAGGTGGGGTAATGAATTTCCATTCGCCGTTCCCTGTAGCGTGTTCGAGTGCTCCGACGGACACGTTTATCTGGGCGTATTGTTGGATGCTCATTGGCAAAAACTTGCCCGACTAATGGGCCGTGCGGAATTGGCAGAGGATAGCCATTATGTTGTCTTAGCGAATCGCTTGAACCGACGTGCCGAGGTCAATGCAATGGTCGCCGAGTGGACGAAAGATAAGACGGTAGCGGACGTCATGAATCGGGTGCTGGCGGACGGTCTGACAATTTCAGCGGTAAGGACTCCACACGAAGCGGCCCGGGACCCACACGTTCATGCACGCGACATGCTTCAAGTGACAAAGCAGCTCGACGGCTCATACGCGCCGATCGTTGGCCCGGCCACCAAATTTTCACGGACGCCGACACGGGTCAGGTCTGGAGCCCCGGCATTAGGGGCCCATAATGATGAAATCCTTCGATCGGTCGGCTTATCGACCGAACAAATCGATGCGCTACGGAAACTGAACGTTGTGGTGTAATCTTCAAAGCTCAGAGCAGTTTAAATTTCGCTGCGCCCAACGAGAGGATACTGGGAACTAAACGTTCCTGACGCACGACTCAAGTCCTGACGATCGTCGCAGATCTTCAAAACGAAGCGCCTGGTCCTGGGACCTTAGTGGCGGCATTGCTATGTCCGTGCCGTCATGCCCCCGTCGACCATATAAACACCGCCACTACAATAGGAGCTTTCTTCGCTCGCGAGGAACAACATGATTTTTGCGATTTCAATTGGCTCGGCATAACGTCGTAGAGGTACCATTGCAGACATCATCTCCTTCACTTGGCCGGGATCGTCAGGCTGGAACCCTTCTTCCAAAGAGCGCATCATACGAGTGTTTACGGGTGCCGGATTAACTGTGTTTACTCGGATGTTCATTGGGGCCATCTCCAAAGCGGCGGTTTTCATAAGTCCTATGACGGCGTGCTTGCTTGCTATATAAGCGGAAACGCCCGCCGCGCCTCGCACTCCCGCTACTGACGAGGTGATTACAATGCTTCCGCCACCTCGTTTTTGAATCTCTGGTGCCGCATATTTGAGGCCTAGCCATACTCCCCGTACGTTCACGGACATAACCTTGTCGAAAGTGTCTATGTCATAATCCACTATGGGTTGTACCTGCCCCTCAATACCTGCGTTCGCAACGAGTATGTCAATGCCGCCAAAGGAGTCCGACGCAGCTTGAATGTAGCTCTTAGTACCCTCAACGCTTGATACGTCCGCGGCGCAGCAGCTGACGTTTTTATTCGCGATTTCGTTGGCCGTTTCTTGGAGAGCGGTTTCATCCAGGTCGACCAAGAGGACGTGCGCGCCTTCGTCGCTGAATACCTTGCCGGCCTGTTTTCCGATCCCTCCCGCGCCGCCAGTAATAACTGCCGTCTTCCCTTCGAGTCTTGCCATTCGAACCCTCCATGTGTGGATACTAAAGTGGCACACGTCTTACTTCCTTTCTTGAGGCAAAGCAAGTGAAAAGGTTGTAATCCCCTAGACACGACCATGCACCTTAAAGTACAGAAGCAACGACGCGAGGCTGTGTCGAACAAACGTTGACAGGAGTCGGGGGGAGGGTGAAATGCCAGTTCAATTACCCACATTGGACGATATATCTTATATTGCAGACGGTTACGCTTAAATCTTAAGCTCGAGGATCTAGAATCCTTTCAAGCGTTATTGGAGGGCGCGCTCGGTTCCTACGCACGGATCGATGAGATTCCAGAGCCGGGGCTCGCGGTAAAATACCCTAGGGCACTCGGATACGGTCCTGCAGCAGCAGACAATCCGTACAACGCTTGGTGTTGGAGGACCGATATCAAGGGTGTTTCGCCCGGCCCTCTCCGCGGGAAGACGTTGGCGATCAAGGATAATGTGTGCGTAGCTGGGGTGCCGATGATGAACGGCAGTAGTGTGCTCGATGGGTATGCACCAGAGATAGGTGCGACGGTTGTGCCCCAGATTCTTGACGCTGCGGGTACTATATTGGGAAAGGCGGTGTGTGAGCATTTTTGCAACTCTGGGGAAATCATACTAGTGACACAGGACACGTCAGGAACCCTTATGATAAAACTCGTATGCCTGGAGGTTCGTCAAGCGGAAGCGCCGCATTGGTTGCTGCAGGTCTAGTTGACATGGCGATAGGAGGAGACCAGGGCGGATCTATCCGTATGCGGAGTTGCTGGTGCGGTATTTATGGAATCGAGCCACCGTATGGATTAGTTCCTTATACGGGAATTGGCCCGATCGAACTTACAACTGATCATGTTGGTCCATTGGCGCGTACAGCGGAGGCACTCGCGTTGCTACCGGAAGTTATAGCTGGGCCCGGCGGACCGGACCCTCGACAGTGTACCGCCCAGGAAGCGGGGCCCTACTCGCAGGAACTGGCACGGAAAATAGAAGTAATGCGTTTTGGCGTCGTGCGGGAAGGGTATGCTTGGGAGGACGTTTCCCAGGCGGACGTCGATGAAAAGGTGGGACGGGCGGTACTGCGGTTTACACAAATGGGAGCGAACGTCGAAGAACTATCTATCCCCAGGCACAGGGACGGATTCCACATTCTGACAGCCATTACGCAAGAAGGGGCTACGAAGTTGATGATTTAGGGTACTGGCATAGGCACCGATTGGAAAGGCGATTACACGACGAGTATGTTGGATGCGATGGGCCGAGGCCTCAAGACGCGAATCAACGACCTTTCAGAGACTTTCAAGTTGACGATGCTCGTTGGGCAATACATGCATGAGCGATATCACCGGCGATACTATGCGAAGGCTCAAAACTTGTCCCGTTCTCTCTATGCCGCATACAACGCGGCACTTCAGACTTGTGATATATTGGTGATGCCTATGTTACCGATGAAAACAACGAAGATCCCTGCTAGTAAAGCGAGCCGCGGAGAAATTGTACACAAAGCGTTCGAAATGCTGTACAACATGTGTCCGTTTGATGCGACAGGGCATCCAGCTGTGAATGTACCTTGCGGACTATCCGAAGGGCTGCCTGTTGGTATGATGCTGGTAGGACGGAAGGGCTATGATGCGTTGCTATTGCTTGCTGCCCATGCGTTTGAAAGAGAAGTGTTTTCGGCTCCGAAACCGTAAAACGTTTAGACATATAAAACAGTATAGACCTTTAGCGTGGCAATCTGATTTCCAGACAAAAGCGTTGTCGGTCTACATCGCCATTGAGCAGACTAACGCTTAGCTAATGGCATTGTCTTTCTCTGGATAGCAAGAGTGGAATTAGGAACCAGCATAATCCCGTAAAAGTGCCACTGATGAGGACGAGCGGAACAAAGCCTATTTCATCGTAAAGCCAACCGCCGAGCCCAAAAGCGGCGCTGCGGCCGAGGTTCAGAACCGACATTAGGAGGGCGAAAACCGTTGCTTCCAGGCCGAGCGGGCACGCGCGCGCGGCAAGTAGCAGCACGGAAAGGTGTGTTACCTGAGATAAAAAGCCGTAACCGAGAAAGATTAGAGTAGCTGACGTATTTCCGACGAGACCTATGAAGCTTAAGGTAGATAGCACGCCAAATGAAACGGCCAAACGGAGGAGTCGAGACTGTTCCCAATCCCGAAAAAGAAAAAAGAAAGCGATGGCGCCTATCATACCGGCTGCGTTTGCAATGCTGCCAAGTACCCCAATAAAAAGTTTCGAGAACTCTAAAACGTCTCGTTGATAGAATAAGAGAGGCGTTCCGAAAATTGGGCTGAAATTCCAAAGGAAGAGAAAGCCTGCAACCGTCCAGATTCTGCGCGATCGTAGAAACGCCTTCAAATCGCGACTGAGAAGGCGGCGTCTCGGAGGTTGATGGCTGCTCTGGCCCTGGTTGTAGAAGTTGACCGTCGCTAACAATACAAAAAGTGGAAACACGGTGCAGAAAAGAAATGCCGTTCGTGGACTAGCGTTTTCAGCCAGATAGCCCCCCACCAAGTGCGATAATGTAAGCGCCCCCCCTAATGCCGCCCACTGAATAGACTGAAAAGCGCCGACCAAGTCCAATGCTTTTCCATTTTTCACCATTAATCCGTCGGTTATAACGTCGCTAAATGCCAGGCAGGCGGAAGCACACACGAGCAAAACCAGGATGATTGAATAGGTGTGTGGCGCGTAACTGAGTGCAGTCCACCCCGCTAGTCCTACTACGCTTACCAATATCAAGTAGCCACGGTGACGATTTCGGGTGAAAGGCGAAAAGTCGAGCAGTAGACCGTAGAGCGGCTTGATTGTCCAGCCGAAGCCGATTGCTGCCCAGGTGAAGCCTATCTGCGCGGCAGTGAGCCGGAGATCCTCCTTGAGAAGGTACTGGATTGGCTGGTGGGGCAGACCGCTTGAAAGATCGGTCGCACCCTGGACAAAATACATAATGGCGAAAAACAAGGCACAAGAGCGAGCTTGAGGGGTTTGAAGAAGGGCGGAGGTACGAAACATAGGCACGGTGGCGGTGACCTTCGGTGGGTTGTGTGTCAACTCATGATGCCGGACATGTTTTCGTGGACGGTCGTTTTTAGACTGCACTGCTTGGGCGTTTTTTTACGCGTTCATACCAATTGGCTAGATTGTGTAGTCCGGAATCGAGACGGAACGTGTCGCCGTGGTGTGCCGTGTCTAACCCGATAAGAAGCATGATATCCGCAATAGAGAAGTCGCCAGCCAACCACTCTTTCCCTTCTAAACCGGCGTTGACCAATGGCAACCTGTGGGTGAGGATTTTGCGTGCCTGATCTGACACGGCCCCTTTCGATAGGACCATACGAGAGGCAGTCAGGTAGATGCCGATTTCACATCGACGTTCCCACGACCGCACCAGGGCACGTCTTACCGGATTATTCCCGATGAGCGAAGGATTCGGATACAGCTCTTCTAGATATTCAATGATAGGCAGCGTTTCTATTAGGACAGTGCCATCGTCCAGTTCGAGAATCGGCACGCCGGCGAAAGGATTCTTAGCTAGAAATTCGGGAGTTTTCTGGTCGCCCGCGTGCAGGTCAATTTCCTTTATCGGAATGTCTAAGTTCTTCTCTGCGAGGTAGATACGTACTTTGCGAGGGTTGGGCGCTCGTCTTTTATCAAGGTACAATAGCATGGAAAGTCCCTTCGTTGAGTGTTTTTTAGGATCGTCGTCGTTTGATGAAACTAACTGAGCGGACATTTGTGTCAATTCGTGAAAATGTTGTAGAGGCTACTTAACGATTATTGGCGGTGCTGATTGTCCTCACATTAATACCAGGGACGCTCTCTTCCCGGTGTCTTGTAACGAGGAAAGCCGCTTGCTATGGTCGCGGCTTTCTAACTTTGTAGAGGGCGATGGGAGGGACGGGTGATGAATATGGAAGTGACAGGCGGACATTTTGATGACAGCAATGTTCAATGGCAGGAACTCGAGGGGTTTCACCATATGATGGTGTCGGTCCTTTTCGTAGATGAGAAACGAAATCGGGCCGACTTTTTGATAAAATTTGATGCGGATGAAAAAGTGCTTCTGCACCGGCATCTTGCGGATACTAATATCTTAGTAATCGAGGGAGAACATGTGATTTATGAGCCCGATGGTACCGTCCGTGAGGTGCGGCCCGTAGGCCACTATTTCGGGACTGGTCGGGATGCCCACGACGAGGGGGGCGGCCCTAGGGGCTGTGTAATGCACTACAGTGTGCAAGGGGATACTGAGGCATTGTTCGATATGCTTGACGCTGACTTGAAGGTGACGGGCACATTACGAACGGAGGACTTTAAAGCTCTTCTTGACGCGCAAACGCCGGCAACCTAGGGATTTCTCCGTTTTAGCCTAGGAGGAACGCTGCTTACTGGAAATTTCGCGTCTGCCAATCTAAAGCGGAATTAAGAGACCAATAATAGGGCCCAGCTCAATTCAGGGAGGAAGTGTTGGAAGTACTCATTACGTGCCCCTCGGACCGGGACCGTCGGGCCCTCGAAACTATTGAGGGTCACACCTTCCATATGCTGGATGCACCATTAAATGCACGAAGCCCGTCGAGAGACCTTGATTTAGTTGCTTACACCGAGGCATGCATCCGATACGTGGAAACTCATGCTATTGACGCTGTGTTTTATTCCCGAGACGTTGCCGACATAGTAGCCGCGGTACTCTGTGAAAAATTTGGATTCCGAGGCCCGAGTCTCGAATCGGTGTTTCTATGTCTCCACAAGTATTATGCACGCAGGCGCGAAGTAAACCCGGTACGTTGCGATTACATTGACCTAGACGATGAGGCACCGTCCGTCAGCGGTTACCCTTGTTACCTTAAACCTCCTTGGTTGAATCTTGGGATACTCGGATTCAAGTTAGAATCAGAGGGAGATTTCAAGAAGGCCCTTGAAGTTGCGCGAAGGGAGTATCCGTATTGGTCCCCGCTCTACTTTCCTTTTTTCGAAAAATATATAGATACGGAGAAATATTCCCTTGCAACACGACCGATTATGCTCGTTGAAGAATTTGTAGATGGCCCACAAGTGACAGTTGAAGGGTGGGTATCTGCAGGACGGCCCCAAGTATGGGCAATTACGGACACGAACACCTACGCGGGCACGCGTATCATTGACAATTTTTCATTACCTTCGCGGCACCCCGGTCCTGTCTTGGATCTCCTGAACCAAAAGGCCATGGAGGCCGCTCTAAATATGGGTTTAGACAACGGTTTCTTCAACGCCGAATTTTGGTGCTGTGACGGCGACGTAAGGCTTACCGAGATAAATGGGCGAGCCGCGACTTGCTTCTACGAGCTGTATCGTAAATGTTTAGGCGCGTGCATCTACGAGGTTGGACTGTCGTTAGCCTGTGGGCAATCTAGCCGTTTCAATCCGCACTTTAACGGGTGCGTCGGGGGCCAGTTCAATTTTATAACCTTCGGTGAGGACGTTGCGGAGAACTTGTTTGATTTTGAGGAAGCACGCAGACTCGAGGGTATTACAATCTATGTGGAGGAAGGACAGGCAATACGTCCGGTCAGCGAGTTTGGAGTCGTCATGGCACAAATAGACTTGTTCGGTGCCAGTTATGAGGATGTCCATGACACAGCAGTCGACTTGCGTCGTCGGTTGCTCAGGCGGCCAGTCTCCTCGCCTTGGTAAGACGATAGAGGCTGAGCGAGAACGCTAGTCATTGGGATTAGAATAATGTGTCGTTTTGCCGCTTATCGAGGAAAACCGATATTACTTGAGCAGCTCATTAGTAAAACGGAACACTCCCTAGTAGAACAAAGTTACAAGCCGACGGAGATGACGGCCGGGACAGTAAATGTCGATGGCTTCGGTTTCGCGTGGTACGACGCTGCCCTGTCGGGGAGACCGTGTGTTTATACAAATACAGTCCCTATCTGGAGTGATCATAACCTAGAGGGTTTGGGCAGCCATATTGCTTCGAGCTGCATCCTAGGCAACGTTAGGAGTGCGACCCCGGGGTTTGGGCTCTCACCGATGAATTGTCAACCTTTTAGTCATGGCCGTCTTTCTTTTATGCACAACGGATTTATTGACAGATTCGATCAAGAAGTAATGCGTAGCCTCCGAGAAACTCTCAGGGACGATTATTACCGGCTCATCAAAGGCAATACTGATTCAGAGCACATTTTTGCGCTTATTTTAAACTTTTTGCATGGCAGGCCTCATACGGTGGGGTCCTATTTGTCCGCTGTTCGACAAGCGATTGTACAATTACTCGAATGGACCCGACGGTCGGAATTGTACATGGCAACGAATCTTGTGTTGTCGGACGGTGACTCCATAGTAGCCTTACGCTTTGCAACGGTTTCTCCGCATCCGTCTCTGTATTTTTTGTCGGCCAGTAAGGATTTCTCGGGCGGCGAGGTCTTGGCGTCGGAGAAACTGTCCGAAGACCCATCATGGCGCTCTGTTCCCGAGGGGCACACTATTGTTTTGACGAACGGGGGTGATCCGATAGTCGCAAGATTAAGGGAAGAGGTAGAAAGGTGAGGAAGATTGCGGTTTATTCCGAGCTTATGGGGCAGGCGAGGGCTTACACAAAATCTTTGTTCAGGTCGGAAACGTTGAGGTATTTTGATCGGAAACCGGATTTCGATTTTAGCCCGATAGGCTGGCATCTGGGACACATTGGGGTAACAGAAGGCTTCTGGGTTCTTCAAAGATGCTTTCACATGCCAAGCCTTTCCCCGGAATACGATAAATTGTTTTCTCCACTTGATAATCCGAAGCATAATAGAACAAACTTACCTCCCGTATCGGAAATTTTCGATTACGTTGACGCTGTTCGGTCAAAGGTCTTGACGTTGTTGGGAACAAGAGATTGGCTCGATGAGGATCCCTTACTTAGTAAAGAAAAAATATTGAACATGTTACTGCAACACGAGGAACAGCATAGCGAAACGATACTTATGGTCCTAAATCTGATCTTTGGGGAGTTATTTGATACTGGTGAGGATCTGTCACGGTGCGACTACGGACTCCGTTGCGGAATGGCAATTGTCGGAGGTGTCTCCGGAGAAATGATGCGTATTCCTGCCGGACGCTTCGTCATGGGTGCCGACGACGGTACTACAACCCTGGACAATGAAAGACCCTCGAACCAGGTATATGTTGAGGAATTTTTGATTGACCCGGGACCTGTAACGAACGAGGAGTTCCAACACTTCGTTACCCGAGGTGGCTATGAAAAACGCAGATGGTGGACCTCCGAAGGTTGGGCCTGGCGGCAAGATGCGTGTTATCCTCAACACCCCCTGCACTGGAGATTCGATAGCGTGACAGGGCGTTGGTTGGAAATCGAACCGTTCGGGGTAAGAGAGTTGCCTCCCAAGGCGCCGGTGACCTGTATCAGCTGGTATGAAGCCGACGCATTTGCCCGATCTGTGGGAAAGCGTCTCCCCACAGAAGCGGAATGGGAAAAGGCCGCCGGCGGGAAGAACACGGCATATAAAATGGTGGGAGACGTATGGGAATGGACGGATACGTGGTTTCATTCCTATGCTGGTTTTCAGCCTTTTCCGTACGCAGGCTATTCGGTTCCCTATTTTGATGGGAAACATAAGGTGCTTCGCGGTGGGTCATGGGCCACGCGCAATCATGTTCTCAGAAATACGTTTCGCAACTGGTATGAGCCCGGTACTAGAGCCGTGTTTGCCGGTTTGCGCTGTGCAAAGAATGTAACTGATTGACAGTTCGACAAAAAAAAGAAGAAAGAAGTGGATTGTTCGTATGCCAACAGAAGTAGCTGAAATTCGTTGTATGCAAATTGTTACTCCTGGTGTTGTCCGTTCTCAGTTCTGCAGAGATGTTACGTCTGGATTACGGCAGAAACAAAAGTCTTTGCTTCCTAAATATTTCTATGATGAGCAGGGGTCGCAATTGTTTGAGGCCATATGTGCTCAACCGGAGTACTACCTTACCCGGACTGAGGCACTTATCTTGAAAAATAATGCGGCGGATATCGTCGGGCAAACGGCGGGAACCACTCTTGTCGAATTGGGGAGTGGGAGTTCAGCAAAAACTCGGTTGCTCTTTGATGAGTATCGCCGCCAGGAACAAAGTCTTCACTATGTTCCGATAGACATTAGTCCGACTATGCTTGAAGAAACCGTGAAGGGCCTCAGGGACGATTACCCCCTGATGTCGGTTGATCCGCTCGCGACGGATTACCTCACTGGGCTTTCGCAATTACCGAATACTAGGCGCAGGCTAGTTCTTTTCCTCGGCAGTAATCTGGGCAATTTTGACATAGAGCAGCAACGAGAATTATTTAAGGTGCTTGCCGAGGCGCTTCATCGTGGTGACCAGTTTTTATTAGGTGTCGATTTGAGAAAACCAGTGAGTATCCTTGAGGCAGCGTATAATGACGCTGCCGGGGTGACTGCCGAATTTAATTTAAACATTCTACGACACATCAACAGAGAAATGAACGCGGACTTCAATTTGGAAGATTTTTCACATCTGGCCTTTTATAATGCGGAGTATCATCAGATTGAGATGCACTTGCGGAGTCGGCGTGAACAAAAGGTTTGGATTTCCGATTTGGATCTGACGGTCCCGTTCGCGGAAGGAGAGACTATTCATACGGAGATATCTAGAAAATTTGATGCCGGGGAGATCGAAGAGCAATTGCGACAGTATGGTTTTGTAATTCAGGCGGAATGGACGGATCCGGATTCGTTGTTCCTTCTGAGTCTTTTCCGTTATGGCAGCTGAGCAGAAAGTGGGACAATGTTTTGAACCAGGGACTGAAGAAGCACATTTGTGTGGTGGCTGCCGGAGGTACTATAAGCCAGGTGCTGGACCCGGTTGCGAAAGTGAGCATGTTCGGGTTACGTGCCGCGGATCTCACGGCACAGATTGCACTTGACGGGATCTCTGTCCGAACAATCGATTTTTCGTATCCGAATGGGGAAATTTCTTCGATAAACGATGTCCTTAAGCTCTCCAAGGTAGTAAGGGGAGCCTTCAGGGATGGGGCGAGGGGTGTCGTGGTAACCCACGGAACCGACGCCTTAGAAGATGTTGCTTATGCAATGGACGAACTCGCTTTGGGGTCCGGTCCGACGGTCTTCACTGGAGCGATGCGTCCGAGCTGGGCGACGGATTCGGATGGTGCCAAAAACCTACAATCAGCCGTAAAACTTGCGGCGTATCCATTGTTGTTGAAGGGAACCTTTATCGTCATGAGCGGAACCTGTTTCGAGGCGTGGGATGTCTTTAAGGGCCATACCAAAGCTTTAGACGCCTTCCGGACCTGGCGGGGCAAAGGGCACGACTACGTGCACGTTGAAGATTTAGGTGGAGCTTGGAAACCCACGCGATGGAACCGACTGGGTGCAGTTCCGTCAGCCATAGACCTTTCGGTACCGATCATCACATTGGGGGCGGGCGATGACAGTGCACTTTTGAGGCCTGATGTTCGGCCAAGCGAGTTATCGTTGGATGGTTTGGTCGTAGCCAGTATGGGCGCCGGGACCATCCCGCCACGTACACTCGATCGCCTCACGGGGTTGTCCCAGACCGGGATTCCAATCGTGTGCTGTTCCAGCTCTCCACAGGGGCCGACGATGCTTCGGTCATGCTATCCTGGTGCCTACGAGGACATTGTAGCCGCAGGGATCATCTTCGAAGACGTTCTTTCCCCGCGCAAAGCGCGAATGCGTTTGATAATGAGCCTCGCGCTCGGGCGACAATATCGTCCGTTTGAAGCTCTTCGGGATTGATTATTACCAAAGAAAAAAGCGCAGAGGTCGGTCTGGTTAGGCGGACTAACCCGGCACCAACGGAGAAATTCAACTTGGTCACGATAATGAGGACCTGCACAATGCTGCTAGAGGTGTGGTAGCACGTATTTCCCAAATCGCTCTAATGATGTCATGATCTTTTCGTGATCTAGCCCCCCAAAATTAGGAAGCAGGCTCACGTTGGTAATGCCCATCTCACGAATTTGCCGAATACGTTCGACGCACTGATCCGGGTCGCCGAATATAACCTTGTGTGGGTACATGTATTCGTCGTAGTCAAACGTCTTAAACGCTTGGCTCAGCCCTTTGTATGAAGCGTACTGGTCCGAGTAGGCGTCTTCCGGGTTCGCCTCGACGACGGCCTCTAAATATCGGTGCATCGCGTGCCGCGGAGTCTCTTTAGCCTCCTGCTCAGAATCTCCACAATAAAAATGAAAGACCCCCAGCACTTCGGCGTCACTTGTATGACCATTTGATTCGCGGGAGCGAAGAAATCGCTGTATTCGGTCTACCAGAATTTCCGAGTTAGGTAAGGCGTAGGGAACGACCATTAGGTTGTGTCCCATTCTGCCCGTCCAGTCAAAGGACTCGGGCGTAAAAATGCATGCAACGTACACCGGGGGCGGCTTTTGGATGGGTTTCGGTATAACCGTGAGGTCCTTAAACCGTCGAAATCTCCCATTGAAAGAATGTTTTTCACTTGTCCAAGCATTTATAATAATATCATGTGCTTCCTCGAAGAGCGCTCGACTGTCACCCATATCCCGCTCGAAAGCGTCGTATTCGCCTTTTTGAAATCCGCGTCCGATGCCAAATTCTAGCCTGCCGCCGGACAAGCAGTCCAGCATCGCGTATTCTTCTGCAATTCTGATAGGGTCCTGCAAGGGCAACAATGCTATACCCGAGCCTATCCGAATGTTTTTGGTACGCTGCGCGACTGCGGCGCCTATGACTGGCACGGACGGGAGATGGCCACCGTAGTTGTAGAAGTGGTGTTCTGCGAACCAGACAGAATGGAACCCCAGGGATTCGGCAATATCGGTTTCTGCCAGCATGTCTTGGTAGAACTGCGCATCGCTTTTGTGCACCTCGGGAAAGAAACTCGGAAGATGGAATAGCGAAATTTTCATTCTTGGGACCTCCTTGTCCCTGGCTTTCATATCTCAGTTTGCACTTGCATTGAAGGTATGGGTGC
This sequence comes from uncultured Enterobacteriaceae bacterium, assembly GCA_964460065.1. Lineage (GTDB taxonomy): Bacteria > Desulfobacterota > Binatia > Bin18 > Bin18 > Bin18. The sequence continues at coordinate 5,862 of CAYWPF010000045.1, read as the reverse complement.
TTGCTGCGAGTGCCATTAATCCATACACATGTACGAATGTCCATGAACCATCGACTCGCGCCATTGACTGTCATCTTATTGGTTCTTCATTTATTCCTGCTAGGAGAACTGGCGCATGCAGCGGACGAGCGTGATGTGGTTTCGTCGTCCTTACCGTACCCTGAAGGCCTACGGCCACAAGTGGACTTTTGGAAAAAAGTGTTTGGGGAAAATTCCAAGAATGAAGTGATCATCCACGACAGCCGCTACGTGGACAAGATATATGTCGTACTCGATTTTGCCACTTTGGTAAAAGAGAAGGGGGAACGCGTTGCGAGGAAGATTAGGGAGAAACGTATATCGAAAGAAAAAAGGCGCATACGGGCGGCATTGCGTGCCTTACACAAGGGCTCCCGGGGAGCAGCCACCAACGGTTCATTAGAAGCGAAGATCCAGGAAATGTTTAAGGATGTGAACCGTAAAGGCAAGTATCGGAGGGCGGCACAGAAGGGCCGTATCCGTGCCCAATCTGGGATGCGCGAGCGGTTTCTTAAGGCGATTCAGGCTTCCGGAAAATATTTGGCCACGATGGAAGATATTTTTCGCGAGGCGGGTTTGCCGATAGTACTGACCCGGCTCCCTCTCATTGAATCTTCTTTTGAGATAAATGCTTACTCGCGAGCGCACGCGGCCGGGATATGGCAGTTTATTCCGTCCACTGGAAGAGTATTTCTTAGAATAGATCATACCGTGGACCAACGCTTGGATCCATTGTTGGCTACTCGTGCGGCGGCAAAATTACTCAAGTCGAACCATGAGCGATTGAAAACGTGGCCTTTAGCCGTGACCGCATATAATCATGGTGCTGCCGGTATGGAGCGCGCCGTTAGAAAACTCGGTACACGAGACATCACCGAAATTATTCGTCGGTATAGAGGACGGAGGTTCGGATTCGCCTCGAGGAATTTTTATCCGGAACTGCTTGCCGCCATCGAAATTGAAAAGCATTCAGATCGCTACTTTGGAAATTTTGAGCGGGATCCGCCATTACTCTCTGACCAGTTTGTCCTGCCGCATTATGTTGGCCTCAGCGATCTCGCTTCGGCAGCAAAGGCGAGTAAGGAAGAGTTGGTCGATCTGAACCCTTCGTTAGGGAAGTATATCCAAGCGGGCCAGTTGGATGTGCCGCGCAGTTTCCCATTACGGATACCATATGGTACTAAGCAGGATTTTCTCGTTGAATATGAAGCTTTAGGCCCGACGGCTAAGTCAACGGAACAGCGTTCTGCATTTGTTGTTCATAGGGTCAAAAGGGGAGAGACATTGGGTGGTATCGCCCACAGATATGGTACGGGCATTCGGAACTTGCAGCGCCTCAACGGAATCAAAAATGCACAATTAATACGGATTGGACAGCATCTTCGTGTACTAGCGCACAATGATACCAGGGGCGGTCGGAGTCTCGCCGGTAATGGAGACCCGGTTGCGACCCATAGAGTGCGGTCAGGCGAGTCATTGAGTGAAATTGCCGCGTTCTATAACACGAAAGTGTCTTATTTGAAGAGGATCAATGACATACGTGACATATCGCTGATCCGTGCCGGTGAGATGCTTCAGGTCAGAGGGGATGGGGCCTCCCGACAAATCAAAAAGCGGCAAGTATCTCGACATCGAGTACGTCGGGGAGAAACGCTAGGCGGAATAGCGTCGCGATACCGTACCAGTATCGCGAGGCTTCAGGCGCTCAATGCCGTGTCGGATGTCGACCGGCTGCGGGTCGGGCAGGTCTTGAAGATTCCTTCTCGGAATTAAGCATTGTATTAATTTGGTTTTCTAATTTAAATTAGATTGCGGCAGTCTTTTGCCGCTTTGCGGAACGGTTCTTCAAACTTGAGCAAGGCCGTTGTAAGAAATCGAATATATAGTTGAGATGTTTCGTCGAAACGGATGAAAAATGGTTATCGGCTAAGGAGAACTATAGGGATAGGTAGTATACCGGTCGCTCCAGTGTAAACTGGACATAATGGTTTAATCTGTGTTGCGCTCATCGTACGATGATAACGGATCGTGACTTATGACAGGGCATTTCCTGAGTGCAGCTGCGTTTCTTGTTTAGAGGCGAGAAAGCGGCCATCCGAAATTTAGTAGTCGTTGGAATTCGGATGGCGCGAAGAAAGAATAAGGACTGTGTACGCTGCTCAGCCCTACCGGTTTTTTGGACTATCTTCGTGGAGGTCAAGTCTATAAATTGAAATTACTCCCGAGGCGCGCCGCGCGCGAAGCTGCTAGGGAGTGGACGACATGGTTTAGTAGTGAGGTAGGTTATGGAAGTCGGACTGCTCGTCTTGGCACTGGTTTGCTATCTCCTGAGTACAGCTGCATTCGTGATTGGCTTATTTACGAGCGGGCCAGTCGCGCGCGTTTTCGCACCAATCTGTCTCTTGATGGCCTTTCTGTGTCACGCCGCTGCGATTGCCGCGCGTTCCTACATCGTGGGATATTTTGCTGTCACTGATGTTTATGAAGCAACATCATTTTTTGCCTGTCTGACGGCCGGTATTGGACTTTTGGTCCAATACCGGCTACCGGTTTCCATCCTCGGCGCCATAGTGAGTCCGATCGGATTTGTACTTACGCTAGGCGTATACATTTTCTATACGCAAGCGCGTGCTTTGCCGCCGACGTTACAGAGCACTTGGTTTCCTATCCATGTGACCGCGGCGTTTCTAGGGAACGCCATTTTTGCCGTCGCTTTTGGTGCGAGCCTGGTTTATCTCCTGAAGGAAAAGCAATTAAAGCAAAAAAAATCCTCTTCCCTTCTTCGCCGGTTGCCGTCGCTAGAAACATTGGACGTTCTAAATTACAGATCGTTGTCGTGGGGGTTTTTGTTATTGACGGTCGGGTTATTGACCGGGGCGGTGTGGGCCGAGTATGCGTGGGGGCAATTTTGGATCTGGGAGCCGCGGCTGATCTTATCGGTAGTCACATGGATTTTGTACGCACTATTATTACATTACCGCAGCGCCGGGTGGCGTGGTAGAAGTGCGGCGATGCTCACGATTATGTGCTTCGCCGTGTTGGTAGTGTCCTTTGTTAGTGTGCAATTTTTTCCTGGACGTCACGGAGGTCAGTTTGGTTAATAGCCCTGACTCCGGCTCCTCCCTGATGATTGTCGGACTCAACCACCATGAGACGCCCGTGGAACTGAGGGAGCAACTCGCCTTCAGCGAGGGATCCCTGGACGATTCTTTACCTCGTCTTGTAGATGCGGATACGATTCGGGAGGGCGCAATTCTTTCAACTTGCAATCGAGTGGAGATTGTAGCCCACACGCCGAATCTTCTTACGGCGACGGAGAGAATTCGACAATTTTTAGCTGAGGAACAACGTATCGAACTGCCGCGTTTTGAGCCGTACTTGTATACGCACGTCGGCAGAGATGCGGTCGCTCATCTTTTTCGTGTGGCATCTAGCCTTGACTCCCTTGTAGTCGGAGAGCCACAGATTTTAGGCCAAGTGAAGGACGCATATAATACGTCTTCCACCCTTGGCACGCTGGGCGCAGTATTACATCGCTGGTTTCACAAATGCTTCTCTGTAGCAAAGCGCGTCAGAACTGAGACAGGTATTGCCGCGAAAGCCGTATCGGTGAGTTCCGCGGCGATTGACCTAGCTTGCACCATATTCGATCGACTCGAAGATAAGACGGCGATGGTAATCGGCGTGGGTGAGATGGGAGAGCAATCAATTCGCCACCTGCGCAGTCGTGGCGTTGGCACTATCCTCGTTACCAACCGGACATTTAGAAGAGCAATAGAGCTTGCTCGGAAATGCAATGGAACCGTCGTGCCGTTTGACCAGCTAGAGAAATATCTACACCTAGCGGACATAGTGATTGGTTCGGCGGGGAGCCCTCATTATTTGTTGCACTCGGGGATGCTCGAACCAGCTCTAGCCGAGCGCAAGTGGAGTCCGATGTTTCTGATAGATTTGGGGGTGCCGCGCAATTTTGATCCTCGACTCAACAAATTAAGCAATGTGTTTCTATACGATATTGATGACCTGGAGGAAGTCGTCGAAGATCACAGGGGCGAGCGTCGAATCGAAGCGGTTAAGGCCGAAGCAATTGTGGCGGAAGAGGTCGACAATTTTTGGCAGTGGTTTTCCAACCAGGCAGCCACGCCGACCGTAATCGCCCTACAAGAACGTGCCGAAGTGATTAGAAGGCGCGAATTGGAAAAGACCTTCGCTTTAATGCCGGGTTTGTCCTTGCAGGATCGAGACAAAATACAAAGTCTCACGCGTGCATTGACTAAAAAGTTCCTACATCCTCCACTAAACTATTTGAAAAAGGGTAAGGAGACGACGCCAAGGGATTCGGGAGAATTAAACGAAAAAACTGTCTCTCCACGGTTAATCCGGGAGATATTTGGCCTCGATGATGAGGAGTAAGGTGCTTTCTCTGTGGCGCACCTCTCGACGCTATGCTGAGTAAAGTTCGTATTGGGACGAGAACTAGCAAACTCGCACTTTGGCAAGCTAATTGGGTAAAAATCCAGTTGGAGGAGTTGTGGCACGGTCTTGAGGTCGAACTGGTCCCGGTCAAGACGTCTGGCGACAAAATTCAAGGCATTTCTTTATCGCGAATAGGTGGAAAGGGGCTTTTCGTCAAAGAAATAGAAGAGGCTCTGGTTACTGGGCGTATAGATCTCGCAGTTCATTCCGTCAAGGATCTGCCCGCGGATTTGCCGGAGGGTCTTATGTTGAGTGCTGTGCCTGCCAGAGAAGACCCGCGAGACGTACTAGTTTCCTTGCATGCTGCAACCATAAATACGCTACCGCCCGGTGCCAGGGTCGGAACAAGTAGTTTGCGCAGGCAATCATTGTTATTGCATTTGCGGCCTGACGTACGTGTCGAGTTGCTCCGTGGAAACGTTGACACTCGCCTCAGAAAACTAGAGGCAGGCGTAGTGGACGCGACGATACTCGCTGCTGCGGGATTGAAACGCTTGGGATTGATGTCAGATCGTAGTCACCTCTTAGACGAGACGACTTTTTTGCCCGCTATCGGACAAGGTGCCTTGGGGATAGAAACTCGCAGAGGCGACGAGACTCGAGAGTTGGTGATGCCGTTGCACGACGAGTGGACAGGTCGGGCGATAGAAGCCGAACGAGTCTTTTTGAAGGCTGTGGACGGAAATTGTAAGACTCCGCTAGCCGGGAGGGCAAAAGTGTCCTCTACTGGACTTGAACTTTCGGCGTTAATAGCTACCCCCGATGGAAAAACCGTCTTGCGTGGGACCGAAACAGGGAGGGTTGACGAAACCGTTCGGGTGGGGAATACACTCGCCGACCGTTTATTGTCTCGCGGCGGACGAGAGATTCTTGGCGGCCTAGAGAATCATGGCCGGTAGATAGACCGCCGTGCGAAAGGCACCGTCCCTAGAGCGGTTCGAATGCGTACAAGAAGTGTCACTCTTCTTCGTCCTGTGATCATGGTACACTGGTTTGCGAATGGTATCCCATGGGTGAAGGCAAAGTTTATTTAGTTGGTGCAGGACCGGGAGATCCCGGCTTGCTTACTCTCAAAGGAAAGCGCTGTATCGAAGCTGCCGATGTGGTGGTCTACGATTCCTCGGTCGACATCCGTTTATTGGACTACGTTAGACCCGGTACTAAGTTGCTCTACTTCGGGAAACAGACCGGACGACAATCAGGCGCCCGGAACGTCATTGCTGACGCGCTGGTCGAGCATGCTGTTCGGGGGGAAACCGTTGTTCGATTGAATGGTGGTGATCTCATACTCTTTGGCCAAGGTGTTGAGGAAGCAGGGGTCCTGTCGAACGCTGATGTCTCGTTCGAAATTGTTCCGGGGGTGACACC
>CAYWPF010000044.1:0-29555 GCA_964460065.1 uncultured Enterobacteriaceae bacterium | reverse complement strand
TGGTGCCGTCTCGGACGAGATGTCTAATCTTTTGTAGCAATACCATATTGGCAAAGTTCATTTCGACGAAGGCATTAACGGCAAAGTAATCGCCGGCATTTATCATTTTTAAGTACGCGGCCAAACACTCCGTTACATCCTGTCTTCTCTCCCCCGTCCTCCCCACAATTTCCTCTGACATTGGCGAGAAAACTTGCAGCCTACCGTTAGAGCAGACCGGATCCTCGTCAGACAGCCCCCCTTTTAAGTCCAAGTCTTCGATCAAGCCCCTAGTCCTGATCTTAGCCACATCAACCTCCGGCTGGTCAAAAGGGTTGACGCCCAAGATTGACGCCGCCACGACCGTCGCTATTTCCCATCGGAAAAACTCTTGCGCCAGGTCCCGCTTGTCAGAGAGGGTGATCCGGACGACGGGATGGTTGGATTTCTCAATGACGTCTATATCCTTATCTTGTTCGTCATTAGGACTCTCCGCCTCTCGAATATACACGAAAATGCGGTCATTGCCGTAATGGCTGGGCGAGCTAAGCTCTTCTCCATGAATAGGGATAAGACCCCGGCCTTCTTTCCCAGTGGATTCGGCAATGAGTTGCTCTATCCACGTGCCAACAGGGGCAAGTCCCTCGTGCGCAACAAGTGTCAGTTTGTTCCGGCCCTCCAAAGCGAGGGTGCCTAATATGATTCCGAGCATTACACCTGGATTAGCAGGCGGGGGTACGCTTTCCGAGCACGATTCAACCATCAAAGCAGCCCGATCCAGGAATTCAATAGGATGCAACCCCATGAGCGCGGCCGGCACCATCCCGAAGTGCGAAAGGGCTGAATAACGTCCTCCGATTTTGGGGGCCGCCATCAAAACAGCTCTAAACTGCACCCCTTTTGCAAAGATTTCAAGATCCGACCCCGGATCAGTAATAGCCAGAAAACGTGATCCAGCCTCTGCAGTCCCAACATTTTGTCTGACGCGGTCAAAGAAATACCGTGTCAGAGAGTCGCACTCCACCGTTTGCCCCGTTTTCGAAGAGACCACGAAAAAAGTCTCGTGCACGTCTATGCGATTCACGACTTCCTCAACCTGGGCAGGAACCGTCGAGTCAACAATTAACAGCTCTGGCCAAGCCTCCAACACGCCAAACACACGCGCAAACACTTCGGCACACAGGCTCGCACCGCCCATCCCAATCAGTAATATATGCCGAAATTTCTCCTTCCTTACGTCTGCGGTTATATTAGCAAGTTCCTTAAGTTGCCCACGCTCGTGATCTATGATGTCGAGCCAGCCCAGCCATTCTCCCTCGTCATTTCCCGACCAAAGAGATGCATCTTTTTTCCACAAACGCCGAACCTTACCGTCCGTTCTCCAGTTTTGAAGGGTTCTTTCTAATCCCTCACTGGTCTCGCCGAAGGCGTAGCGCTGTTCAGAAAGTTTTTTTCCTAAAATCTTTTGACGTTTTATCTCTATGGACTCCAACAGGTTATCAAAAGGTTCCGCAAATTTTCTTACTCCCTCAACTAGCAATTCGTCGGTCGCGGATTCCAGGGACAATCCGACTTCCGAAAGATCCGAAATAGTAGTTCGGGCACGCGAGAGGTTAACGTCCCAATCTTCAGTCAAACGGCATTCCGCCGTGCCCGTCTCTCGGAAAGCATTGAACGTATCTGCAGGGACAGTGTTGACGGTCTCGGGACCGATCAATTCATCCACATACATTGTCTTGGGATAATCCGGATTCTTCGTACTTGTGCTCGCCCAAAGAAGACGCTGAGGTCGGGCTCCTTGCCGCTCCAAGGCTTTCCACCTTTCGCCTTCAATCAAATCGAGATAGAAAGCGTAGGCGATTTTCGCGTTTGCAATCGCAACTCGACCCATAAGGGATTGGAGTTTCGCCCGGTCACCCTTACCGTCAGTTCTTGAAGCTAGGGCCCTCAGCCGATCATCGATTAATGTGTCTATACGACTCACGAAAAAGCTGGCCACACTAGACACGCTTCCCAGTTTCTTGCCGCGCAGAAGGAGTTTTTCGAGACCTTTCACATACGCGAAAGCAACCCTTTCGTAGGCCTTTACGGCAAATAGGAGCGTTACGTTCACGTTAATACCTTCGGCGATCAATTCTTCGATAACAGGAAGCCCGGCTTCCGTCGCCGGTACTTTTATCATCACATTGACCCTGTCAACCGTAGCAAAAAGGCGACGCGCCTCCCCCAACGTCCCATCGGTGTCATTTGCCAAATACGGCGATACCTCAAGACTTACGTACCCGTCTGTGCCACCTGTTCTCTCGTAGACGCCCCGCAACGCATCCGCAGCCATCTGAATGTCCTGGATTGCCAAGTCTTCGTACAGACTCTGCGCAGAGCCTTCTCCTCGAAGGACAAGGCCTTCCAATTGCGCGTCGTAATCAGAACCGGCGCTTATGGCCTTCTCAAAAATGGCAGGATTAGAAGTGATACCTAGCAGGCCGTCCCGCTCGATGAGTCGACTTAACTCGCCCGATTCAATAAAGCTACGATGAATATTATCGTACCAGATACTCTGACCAAACCTCTGAACGTCAACTAACGGATTTCCCATACACCCTCAGATAAGCCAGTTAGCATTTGCAAAAAAGGGAGGATGACGCTTTGGGCGAGATCATTCCATCCCGCACATCACTACCCTAACAAAGTAATCTATGGGTCACTAGCACACAGGGTTTCTCATCAGCAAATTGTCAAGTTTCATACCCACCATCTGCAAAGACCGTAAGGCTAGGAAGAAAACCTTAAGTGGCCGGGGGCAACACCGCGCCGGCGGCTCGTACCAATCCATTCTCCTCCGGCGTCAAACGCGTTGGCGGATCTCGTTCCGCATCAACAATACAAAAAAAACCAAAGGAGACGTCGGCCGGCGCCAAAAACTGGTGGGGCACCCATGGTTCAATATAAATTGTATCCATAGGGTACATGTCAAATGACTTGCCACCGCAAATGACTCGGCCAATCCCCTGCTGCGCGATCACAACATGAGCGTGGGCGTGTTTCTCCAAACTGCTGTGCCCACCGGATTTGATTTCGAAATAGCGCAATTCGAAGCTGATTTTTTCTTGATGTTTTCCGACTAGCACTTCGCGTGTTATCTTTACCCACTCTAATCCTGGCTCTTGTCGTCGTTTGTAATCCGTCACGCGAACGTCAGACCATCGAAACGAATCACCTTTCGGCTTGATTTTTAAGAACCGATTCGCCGTTTCAAACATTAAGACCGCCCTTCAAATTCAACAACGGTCTTTATCGAATTTTGTGCCTCCGCCGCATTCTGATACGCCTCATGCAACCGAGCGAAAGGATAGCGGTGGGTTATGAATTTTTTTTCCGTGATGACACCTTTCTCAATTAACTGAAGTGCTTCGCGGGTATCGTTCGGCCCACAGGAGTAACTGGGTATAAGCCGGATTTCATCAAAATAGAGAGAATTCGGCGACAACGAAAGTGTGTCATCGGGCTTGCTCGCGGTAAACAAAATTACGGTGCCTCCCTTCGCTGCACACCGAATGCCTAATTCCATCGCCTCGATCGATCCAGGCCCCACTATAACGATTTCAGCCATGTTACCCTCAGTATGCACACGAACCGCCTCTTCGAATCCTTTCTCTCCTACATCGCGTGGGGTTAGGGCAATATCGGCTCCCAGTTCAAGCGCCCTTTGGCATCGATATGGGACGTAGTCCGTACCAATTACCGTGCTTGCCCCCGCACTCTTCGCAAGGGCAACATGCAACTGTCCCATAATACCTAATCCTATAACGCAGACACTCTCGCCTGGCTTGAAACCGGACCGGCGCAACGACTTAACAGCACAAGCAGCTGGTTCAATTAATGAACCGTCGGCAAATGAGATACGATCCGGCAACCGAAGCGTATCTCCGGTTAGATTCCCCTCCGGTACGATGAAATATTCCGCCATACCACCCGGTACAATCTTTGCTCCTCGCCATGTCGCACATTGAACGAACTCGCCTCGCTGGCATGCACGACACGCGAAACAGGGGGAATGGTGATGGACAAACACACGATCGCCTGGCCGAAATTCTTTCACCCGCCGCCCGACTTCCACGACTTCCCCGGCCGGCTCGTGCCCGAATACGACTGGCGCTTTCCTTTTCATGTACCAACCCATTACATCGCCCGAACAGATGCCGCATACGCGAGTTTTTATCAACGCTTCCCCGGGACCGAGAGGTGGCAGTCGCTCCTCCTCAAACCGAATATCCGTCGTATCGTAGAACCGCGCTACTTTGGTACTAGACATACTCAGATTAAACTCCTCCCTGAAACGCCACAACTTTCACAAAAACACCTGTTTTCCATTCTATTCGAACGCGCCTGGAGAGTGCCCTCGGCCCGCATCCGTCGGGGATTGGAGCCCACTGATTTATTCATACAACCCGCCCGTATACGAAAAATGACTTATTCGGCCCGGACATGCCCGTTACGCATGTCAAAGCTCACGACGTAATTCATCATATTCAGTTTTCCTATTGGCGCGCCGGCTGCAGCTAAACGTTCCATCTCTTGGCAGAATTTTGGCCCGTGGTGTACATTTGATGCAACGTGAGCCATTTCATGCAGCAAGATACTTTGTCCTTTAGGAAAGGGGAACGCTTCAAGATCAATTCGTCGGCCTTTTTTATCGCAATAGCCTGCGACATGCTTTGACAGGGCCAGTGGAATTCCGGGTACCTCTAACCTGTCATGCAGCGACACACGATATAAAGGTAGCTGGTCGGAGAAGTAAAGCCGATTAAAAGTCGTATAGAGTTCCTGGTATCGGCGCTCCCAATTCTCTATTTCGGGCTCGGAGGCTTTGTACTCTTTTCTATCTTTCCACGTTTGGTTTCGAGGCTCTTTTAGTGCCATTCAAATGCCCGCGGGCCTTCGGCCCCAACGCCCTTACATCAGGAATTCCTTTGGTATCAACGTCCGATAAAGAACTCGGTCGCGCCGGAGGCGAGATCTTTAGGCAGCCATCATCCATCTAGCGATGCGCAGCATATCCTTAGGACTTTCTGGCAGTTTGCGCATCACGGATGCCTCGAAACCAGAATGCATAAGACAATCCTGACACAGTTTATCTTCTCTTTTTTCCCAATAATCCCAATCTACCCCGTTCCAGAATTCGTCCCATGTCTGATAATACTTCTTCCCGATCAAGTAGCACGGGTCTTTCCAGCCGAATGGCGTGCGAGTGACATTACCCCACGGTGTGCAGGGGTATTCACGCTCCCCAGCGGCAAATTCCAAGAATAAGGGCGTCAGTGATATTCGGTATCGCTCCGATAGCTTGAGTACCTGCTTGAATTTACGATTTATTTCTTCCCTAAACATAAAGTGGTTCGTCTCGAGGGTCTGGTAATGGTAGCCAGGGGAAATCATGATTCCGTCGACCCCGAGACTTGTGAGCAGGTCACACATTTCTTCGATTTCTTCCATGCTTGTTTCACGAAACACGGTCGTATTTGTGCACATCGAGTAGCCCAGTTCCTTTCCGATCTTTATCATCTCTATGGCTTTATCGAAGACACCAGGCTTGTCACACACAAAGTCATGAGTATCGCGCATACCGTCCAGGTGAACATTGATGGACAAACGCTTGCGCGGAAAACTCTTCTCGTAAAAACGATCTAGCAATATCCCGTTGGTACAGAGGTAAATATGCCTTTTACGGTCAACGATCCCGTCTACCAACTCGCTCAATTCCGGAAAAACCGTAGGTTCCCCGCCGCATATCGACACAACGGGAGCACCAGACTGATCTACCGCCTCGAAACACTCATCCAGAGAAAGCCTGTCTTTAAGGTCCCCCTGGTGTCTCTCCGGCGTACACCCCACACAAGCAAGATTGCACGTGTATAGCGGCTCAAGCATGAGCACTACAGGATAACGTGCTTGTCCGTTAAGCTTATTCTTGATTTGCCATTTTATCATATCGGTCGTGATGTGTAGCGGAAACCTCATACCCTACCTTCCAGCCGTGCGGCTCAGTCAGCCTACAGGCTTGTCCATGTTGCTCGAGTATAGATTTTAACCTTCCAAATTCCATGGGGCAAGGGCCGCCAAGCGCCGGGTCCGCCGCTACATTATGAGAAACAGTGGTTTACAACACAGAAGGGCTTGGTCACAATGTTTGTATGGTAAAGAAAAACGGCGGCGGTAGGAAGAAAAGCCCAGCTAGAAAAAAACAAGATGCCGCATTAAACGAACTGAAAGGGGTTGCAGAGGAACTCGGCGTCCGCGTACGCGAAGAGAAATTGCTGCGCGAAGTAGGCTACCGTGTGCGTGGGGGAGTATGTCGCGTGCGCGAGGAGGAAATCGTCTTTTTAGACCGCAGCCGACCAATCAACGAGCGAATCGACGTTTTGGTCGACGAGTTATCGAGACGTCAAGCAGAGTTTTCCACCCTATCATCTGCCGTGCAAAACTTTTTTAGACAGTTTGAAAACCGTCAAAGAGGAGCGGAATCGTGACCGAACGACTTGATAATTTCCGACTTTGGATTAAAGAGCAGGGATTAAAAGCAACGGCGCAACGGGATGATATCGCTCAAGTTTTCTTCTCAACAACTCGGCACATCAGCGTGGAAGAGCTGTACAACGAAGTACGGCGGGTGAACTCGCGTGTCGGGTACGCGACAGTGTACCGAACACTCAAGTTACTCAAAGAGTGCGGACTCGCCGAAGAACGCCACTTTGCAGACGGGCAAGCGCGCTTCGAAAACATAGAAGACCAGCATCATCACGACCACCTCATATGCGAGCGGTGCGGCCGTATCGTCGAATTCGTCCAACCTCGCATAGAGGAACTTCAGGAAGAACTCGCCCAAAAATACGGCTTTGTTGCCACTACCCACAAGATGGAGATATACGGAATCTGTCAGGAGTGTCGAGAGGGACTCGACCCGAGGCAGAAAAGTTTCCTAACCTCCTAATCGGGAAGCCGAAACAAGGCTCTCGTGTTTTCCCACGTCCTTTTCGCGACCATTTCTACAGCAACGTCTTTGATAGTGGCGATCGCAGACGCGACTCTGACAACGTGCGACGGCTCATTCCGTTTACCGCGGAAAGGCACCGGGGTTAAATAAGGACTGTCGGTTTCAATCAAAAGGCGATCCATTGGCACGGTTGGCACCACGTCTCGCAACGCACCCGCATTCTTGAACGTCATTATACCACTGAAGGAAATACTCAGTCCTAGATCAAGAAACGCGGACGCGTCAGCCTGAGTCCCGGTAAAACAATGGACCACACCAGAGATTTCCCCACCACCTTCCTCATAAAGTATGTTCACTGCCTCCGTGTGCGCATCCCTTATGTGCATGGAAAGCGGTTTATTAAGCTCGCGCGCGAGCCTTATGAAACGTCGGAAATGACGACGCTGAACGTCTCTAGGAGAAAGGTCGTAAAAATAGTCCAGCCCAGTCTCCCCTAGACCCACAACGTTGGGAGCGGCGGCTAAGGCCCTAAGTTCGTCGTACATACCCTCGGTTATTGTCGTAGCGTCATGTGGATGGACGCCCACCGTCGCGAAGACCGTGGGATGTCGAAGAGCTAGCGCAACCGCTTTGGCATTATGGGAGAAATCTCCCGTCGCACCAATTGTAATAAAACGTACGACACCCGCATCGCGGGCCCTCGACAATACTGCGTCAAGGTCAGCATCAAACTGCGTATCGGTAAGATGACAGTGTGAATCAGTGAACTGCACAGGAGCCACCTGTTTCACTGTCCGTTCTTTGTGAGCTGTGTTTCTTGGTCCGCAACACCTTCCTCTAACTTTAGAAACAACGGCTCCGGTTTTAATAGGCCTTGACCAGGCATCAGGGTCCCCGGCTCCCATTTCCCGGTGGCGCCGGAATGATCGTATCGCAAAACTAAATGCTTACCCCTTTCATCCTCGACGCTCTGCGTGTACTGGCGCCCAAATAACGCGGTATTGTACCCGAGATACTCGTGCAAGCGCTGGCTGGTATGTGGCAAAATTGGTGCCCACAGCATCTTGAGCCAATCTATTGCTTGAATCGCTACGTAAACTGATGTTGCGGCACGCTGTGGGTCGGTTTTGACCGTCTTCCACGGCTCAGTATCATGCACGTACTGATTCGCGCGCTGACTTAACTTTCTCGCCTCGTTCATCGCTGCCTTCAGCTTTACCTGCTCGTACAGTGCGCCCACGGTCCGAAACCCCTCTTTTACTTCGTCCAGAAATTTCTCGTCTCGCGCGTCCAATCCAGCCGGCTCAGGAACCGTCCCGTCCCAACGTTTGTACGCGAAGCCTAAAACGCGATTAACTAGATTACCCCAATTCGCCACGAGTTCATTGTTAACACGCTCGACAAAGTCATCCCAGGTAAAGTCCACGTCACTTGATTCAGGAGCTATGGCCGTTAGGGCATATCGCCAGGAGTCGGGCTCGTAGCGCTGAAGAACATCTAAAATTCCTATAATGCGTCCTTGACTTTTGCTAAACTTGCGGCCGTACATATTGAGGTATTCATTAGACGGCACATCATAGGGTAAGTTCATCCCCTCGTGAGCCATGAGCATGGCCGGCCACATCATCGCATGAAAGGGAATATTATCCTTGCCTATGAAATTATAAATACGCGCGTCCGAATTCGTCTGTACGTCCCACCATTGGCGCCAGGCCTCCGGGTCATTCTCCAAATGTGCCCATTCCTTAGCAGCGCTCACGTAACCAATAACGGCATCGTACCACACGTATATGCATTTCCCGTCCGTGTCCGGCAACGGTATGGAGACTCCCCAGTCCATATCCCGGGTGATCGGACGTCCTCTCAACTCAATTTGCTCCACCTGTGTGCGCGCAAAATGAATGACATTCGCACGCCAATGACTTTTACCACTACGCAACCATGAAAGAAGTCTTTCCTGCAACTTCGCTAGGTCTAAAAAGAAGTGTTCCGTTTGGCGAATTTCAAGATCGGTGCTCCCCGTGATTCTTGAGCGAGGAGACTTTAATTTTACCGCGTCGTACGTCTGCCCGCACGTATCACACTGATCGCCTCGCGCCTCCTCCGCACCACAAAATGGGCATCTACCCTCAACATACCGGTCAGGCAAAAACCGTGAAGCCTGACTGTCATACAGTTGCTCCTGCGTCCCTTGGTAAATGTATCCTTTTTCCAAATGACTGCTGAAGAATTCTTGAGTTACCTCCCAATGGTTCTGGGTATCCGTGTGCGTGAACAAGTCAAAAGTTAGACCCAATTTCATATAGGTTTCGACAAATTGGGCGTGAAAGCGATTCACAATCTCTGCCGGTTTGAGACCTTCTTCCTCTGCTCTGACGGTAATGGGTGTACCATGCGAATCGGAGCCGCTCACCATCAAAACATCGTCTCCGCACATCCGGTGGAATCGAGCAAAAATATCAGGCGGCAAATATGCGCCAGCTATGTGACCTATGTGCTGCTCTCCGTTTGCATAGGGCCACGCAACTCCGACAAGTATATTACGCTTCTTTTTCATAGAATATATCTCCGACCAGAATCTCGTAGTCCCGTGGACCAGTCATTTCTTCGATGGTAGACTGAAAGCTAACATGTTTTTGCTAACTGTAAGAGCATGTGTTCTACCGCCAGGCGTGGATTAGCGTTCCGATCAAGAAGAAGCACAGTATCATGAACAAACATAAGAGCCGACAGGGCACGGTCGACGCTCAATTCTCTGAAGCTAGCTGTTAGTGCTGACAACCAACGGGAATATAAGATCACACCTTCGCTTCCTACCAAACAATAACGCAAAGATTCCTGATACCAAGTGAGTACAAGCTCCAGTCGACGGCCGTACTGTAAGTTGGTCTCGTCGTGTTTGTTCTTCGCTCGGCTTACGCGATCCGCAATTGCCCACTCCGCAAACTGCGAGAGTCTCGTGAAACTCGGGGATCTCAAATCCCCCAAAAGGTTCGCTATAGACTGGAGTTCCTCTTCGAGAGTGGGCGCATGGAGCTGCAGAGCCTTGCCTATACTGCCGCGCGCATACCGAGCAACCAAATTTGCCGTTTCCCTGTCCAGGTCCGTAGCTGCTTCTACAATCGTCTCAACATGCTCTATCGAAAGGCCCATGAAACGCACCTGCTGGCATCGAGACAAGAATGGCGCAGAAAACCCGACTGCTGTGGTCGCAACAAGTAACAGGATAGAGTTCTCGGGCGGATCTTCTAACAACTTCAGCAGAGCGCTCTGCGCCTGTAACGTCAGCGCGTGTGCCTGGTCAATGATAACGACCTTCCTCGTTGACCCGGCCGCTTTCATACCCAAAAACCTCTGAGCCTCCCTGACCTGGGCTACAATTAAACTCTTCGTGCCCAGCTGCGGCGCTAGAATCATAAAATTTGGATGTGTACCCGCCTCAACCGACAAACAGCTGTTACAAGAGACACAACCTAATTTCTTTCGATCTTCACAGAGTAGCGCATGAGCCAATGCGATAGCGGCGCAACATTTTCCGACCCCCTCCGGACCTGCAAATAGGTAGGCGTGACCGAACCTTTCCGTAGTGACGGCGTTACGCAGGAACGATATCGCGTCGTCCTGACCGCGTATCTCGTCAAAAAGCATAATGCGTCCCGTCTTCCGTTCACTGTGGGAACAAGCTCGGCATCCGCTGCCGGAGTAATTTGACCACCTGCCCATGTACCCTAGCTATGGTACCCGATCCGTCGATCACGCAGAACCGTTCCAGTTCCTTTTCGGCGATGGATAGAAATCCTGCTCGAACCCGTCGATGAAAGACTACAGATTCTGCCTCAAAGTTGTCCACGCGTCTCGCCCCACGCCGGCGGACCGCACGCTCTATACCCATTTCGGTAGGCAGGTCCATAAGAAACGTCACGTTGGGTCGACAGTTTCCACAGACCAGCGCGTTCAATCGCCGGACTTCAACCAGATCAAATCCTCGCGCATAACCCTGGTAGGCTACAGTCGAGTCTGCGTAGCGGTCACACAAGACGACTTTACCTGCCGCAACATTCGGCAGAATAATGTCTCTAATGTGTTGTGCCCGATCCGCAAGTAAAAGGAACAGCTCAGCCAAAGGAGCAACGTTCCGGCCATCTTTACCAGGATCGGAAGGAGTTTGCAGTATTGTACTGCGGAGCGACTTACCAAGTTCAGTGCCGCCAGGTTCTCTTGTCTCGACCACGTCTCTGTTTCCAGCCCGTAATCGTTCCCCGAGGAGTTTTATCTGCGTCGTTTTTCCGACGCCCTCCCCTCCCTCAAATGTAATGAACGCGCCTTCCACGTTTCGCCCTCTTTTTGCAAGCGGAACATAGCCCAAAATTCACTCAACTTCCAATCCGACGGATCTCATGAGTTCTAACGCACTGCTTCGGCTGACCACCCCATCACGAATCCTATAGTCGAAAACCAGCCTGCCTTCCTCAAATCGGTCCTCGAAACACACATTCGAAAGTCTCGCTCCCCGCTCCACAGCAATTCGCGTCAGGGCTAGGTCATGGGTAGTTACCAAGCCGATCGCTCCGTGCCGCATGAAGCCGTTAATAACAGCGTCGGCGCCAATTCTGCGATCGTGGGAGTTGGTACCATGAAAAATCTCGTCCAACAGAAACAGAAGAGGTAACGGTCCTGCCGCGAGGTCCATCAACCGGCGTATTCGCGTCACCTCTGCATAGAAGCGTGAGGTACCCTCGGTTAACGAATCTCGGATCGTAAGCGATGCCCCGAGGGATAATGGAGAGACCCGCATGCTGCCGGCATGAACGGGAGCCCCGGCAAATGCTAAAACCACGTTCACACCGACCGTACGCAAAAGCGTACTTTTACCAGACATATTAGAGCCGCTCACAATTAGCCCCTGGCATTTTGGTCCAAGCCTAATGCTATTTCGGACGCATTTTTTATTGGGCAAGAGCGGATGCCCAATTCCTTCGGCCTCAAACAGCCCCCTGGCCTCAGCCTCCTGTTCGTTTTCAACAATCTCAGGGAAGCCATCCTCCGGGTGTTCGTAAGCGTAGCCTGCGAGCGCATTTATTGCCTCAAATTTTCCTACGACACACCACCAATGTTCGATTGCCCCTGCCGTAACTAATCGCCATCGCTCCAGGGCAAAGGCTGCCTGAGTGGTACTCAGCAAAAGAGCCGCAATAGGCGCAAATATTTGGTTCCGCCCGGACTCGGATATATTGATAAGACGTTTAAAGCGAGCAATTTGCACCGATGGTGCGACCCCCTCATTTTCCGCCAGGGTTTGCGCCCGGAGCATAGCAAGCCATGGACACTCGAATGATTCCTGCTCCACACAAGCAAGGACTGTAGAGGCCTGCTCCATCACGTGTATTAATCGGCTCGCATTGAGCAGGGTCCGTCGGACGAACCCTCTCACCGACAAATAGAACGCGACCTGGAGCATCACAAATGCCCCGAACGGCGCCGGACCGATCCAGTCCAGTCCCCATCCAATCAGCGTGCAGACGGACGAGAACGAGATCGTAGCACCTGTCCACATAAACAAAGGATTTGAATAGCGGCTGCGAGCGGCGTTACTTCCTACCCATTCCCAGGAACCTTTTTCCTTCTTGTTCGTTCCCTCGTTACCCGCTAGTTTCTCCCGCAGGGCAACACGATACACTAACTCTCGTACGGCAGCATTCCGACCAGCCACTTCTTCCAGACTTGCCGGGTACTTCAGCCAACTTGCCAGCGTTTTTTGGCCGCTGGCAGTATTTGCGGTGCACAGAAGAGAAAAAAGCGAGTTGCTCCCGAATATATTCAGATCATCCGCATATGGGTGTCCGTCATCTAGAAATTCGTCTCCGCGATGACACGCGTCAGCCCACTGGCCATCGAGGCGGTCAAGTGCACGGTCATAATATTGCACGCCCCGCTGTAAAAGCGGCCGCTGCTTTCGCAGGCGTTGATGCCCCCAAATAAGCCCACAAAAAACAAGACACACAGGCAACAGCCACATCCAAGACAACGTCCCCAGCCGAATGGCGAACCAGCCGAGTCCGGAAGCTACCAGGACTACCAAAAGCCTCCCAGTGCCGACAAGCTTTTCACGTTTTAGACATTGGGAGAGCGTCCGTCTCCGCTCGGCCGCTCGTCGCGTATATTCAACGCGAGGATCAGCGGATGTCTCATCACCAAGACTGCCGCCCACGGCATTTCTGTCAAACGCCGACATCAGAACAAATACTCCAAAAAACTACTGACGGGGGCGTGATTCGCATCAAGAGATTCCAAAGTACCAGTGAATAATAGCATTCCCGAAAAAGATGTAGCACAACGCTCCTACCGCCAAAAACGGCCCAAAAGGAATTCTCATTTTTAGGTCTCTCTTATTAGCTATCATCATACTTATCCCTACGGCAGAACCCACCACGGACCCCACCAAAAGCGTAAATGGGACAGATTCCCACCCTAGAAAGGCGCCGATCATAGCTAAGAGCCTTACATCTCCACGTCCCATGCCCTCGGTTCTTGTCACAAACCAATACACGCCACGTACAGCAGCCAAAATACCTGCGCCAAGCGCAGCCCCGCCCACCGATTCCCAAATCCTAATTTGTGGGGAAAAAACGGCTATACCGATTCCGAAGATTACTCCTGGCAAGCTTATAACATCCGGTATCACTTGGTGGTCAAAATCGATAAAGGCAACCACCACCAGCCCTACACCTAGAATAGAATAGGTTAGGAACTCAAACCCCATACCATGTTCCGCAAATAACGCCGTAATTAGGCAAGCAGTAATGAACTCTACAACGGGATACCGGGTCGAAATCCGCACACGGCACGTGCGACACTGGCCCCGTGTGATGGCATACGATAGGATCGGTAGCTTGTCCATCCAAGGAAGAACGAACATACAACTACGGCAGTGTGAGGCCGGCGTAATTACCGATTCCCCAGCTGGCAGACGCAATATGCACACATTTGCGAAACTTCCCAGGCTAGCGCCAACAGCAAAGGCACAAAGCATGGTCGACAAAAACTCCACGTAGGCAACTCCTGTAATAATAGGTGTAAAACTCGACAAAACAAGGTTCGCGGAAGACACCACTAGGGACGATGCAGGGGCCGGGCCTTCCTCGAGCCGTAGAAAAAAACCACCACACACGGGCAGACGTACATACCCGCCGGTTTCCGCTAACATCTTTCACCCCTCACGGCTATGCCTAGAGGTAGCCGTGACTAAGACGTTACCCTCCTCGCGATGGGTAACCCGCCAGTTGCCGCAGGTGTCCAATTTCGATCTTTAATCCCAAGTGCAAACCACTTGTTCTTAAGCACCAGGACAGATCGCTACTTTGGCCACATTGCACCGTGTTTAAAGAGCCCATAGTTTGAGAACATTCGTTAAGGAGGTCCGGCATGTCAAATGAAACTCTTCTAAAGTTCCGTTACCCGACAACACTCATCCGAGAGTACGACTACTGGGCTGTCCTACTTCGTCCAAAACAAGTCACGGCAGGATCACTTGTTCTCGTTTCATTATCCGACGCAACCTCGTTCTCCGAACTGACAGGCGCAGCTTTTACTGAGCTGAGGGCGGTTACCACACACATCGAACTCGCATTGAGGAACGCTTTTAGTAACGATAAAATCAATTATCTTGCCCTCATGATGGTTGACAAACACGTCCACTTCCATGTCCTACCACGGTACGCTGCAGCCCGTGACGTATGTGGTGTTACCTTCGACGATTCGGATTGGCCAAATCCTCCCGACCTAACGAGGGCCATCGAACTCGACGGGTCGCAGTTCAATGCGCTCCTAAAGGAGCTTCAAAGCCGTTGGCCTAATTAGTGCATCGTCCAAGGCTACTCTGACACGACACAGCTTCTTCACTATTCCTCTGTTCTGTAAAACGCTGTATCACATGTTGTTAAGATAGGCAGCGGAACAAGGTCGTAACCAACCTCTAAAAACAACTATTGGGGGGGTTGCAAAATCTGAACTAACAGCTAGTAACCTGTAGTTATGATGCATGCTGCGGTGGATGTGATGTTGGTGGATGTGGAAGGTGGCGAGCAGCAGCCCCGCTATTCTTCTCATAACCCGTTTAAAGCTCTTCTTCGAGACGTACTGTCGGACACCTTTGTGGTCCGCGACTTGGCAAGGAAGGGTAACAGGCTGTTCGTTTCCCAACTCGAATCGGATCGTAGGTGGTTTCATTCGAGGGATGAAAGCCCGTTCAGTTTCCTGTGGGTGTGCCAGCACCTCGGTCTTGACCCGTCCAAGATTCAATCACTATATTTCTCAACGGAGCCGGTAACGATCCCACGGTGGTGGGCCGCTTAAACCCACGTTACCGAATCTGATTGAGAGAAATTGTGGTCGTTGTTCAGGCCGTGGCGGCGCCGCCGGTACGGGCTCGGAGAAGTGTACCCGTCAACAAGGGAATTACCTCCGCGTAATCCCCGACGATCCCAAAATCACAATTCTTAAAAATAGGGGCTTTCGGTTTTATATTGATCGCCACTATTATGCCGGCCTTCCTCACGCCAACGGTATGCTCAAAGGCGCCTCGAATTCCCACGGCTATGTACAATTGAGGAGCAATGGCGCGTCCTGTAATACCTACCTGATGTTGCCTCGGCAACCAGCCGAGATCGGACACATCTCGTGTAGACACCAGAGCCGCCCCACCAAGAGCTGTTGCCAAATCCTGAATAACTGCCATATTCTCGGGGCCGCCTATACCTTTCCCGACGCCAATAGCAATTTCTGCCGCGTCCAAGGCTGCTGCGTCAGACGCCTCCAAACCGGTCTGAGAGACGAGCCTAATTCTGCTGGTGGTTTCCGGAGGTAAGTATAATTTCTCAAGGCGCGCAGGCGGACCACTTTCCTCCGGGCACGCAGCGAGCATACCCGGTCTGACCGTAGCAAGACTTGGTACCGTCTTCGACAAGATCGGTGCCACGATGTTTCCGCCGAATGCAGGTTTTAGCTGTAACAGTCTGCCATTCATGTCAATTTTCAGGTCAACGCAGTCACCAGTGAGCCCGAGTCCCAAGCGTGCGGCCACACGAGGTGCTAAATCTCTTCCCATGGCCGTAGAGCCGAACAAGACGGCTAACGGCTTAAATTGTTCGATCGCCTTCGTCAGAACTGCACAATAGAGGTCCGTGTCGTAGACTGCCAGTCGTTTGTCATCTGCCTGGTATATAACCTCTGCCCCGTGGTCGCTAATAGCCTCTGCCTGTTTATTGTTCCCGGGTCCAAATAAGACTGCGCCCACCTCACCCCCATAGTATGCACAAAGTTCTTTGGCTTTAGCTAAAAGCTCAAAGCTCACTGGACGCGTCTCACCATTCAAATTTTCAGTAACAACCCAAACCGATTTGTCGGGCTCTGGAGGCCCCTGGCGCTTCCCGCTAGGTTCCACTGCGTCGTCATCTTCCCATGTTCCATACAGCCCCCTGTCTAAGAGCGCCGTCACTAGGGTCTGCACCTGCTCGGAGATCTCACCATCCAACAACCGTTGCTCTCTATCCTCCGTAACAACTTCTACCGATTCTACCCAGGTGGGAGAGCCTTCTGCTCCGAACTGAGAACGGTCGGATGAAAGGTCAGCCGCCACCACAGTTTGAATCGCTACATCTTTTACGGCTTCGCGTTCGGCTTTCCGGGGAAATTTCTCCTCCGCCAGGTCTTCCGTTACCGAGACTAGCACTGGTAAAGCACAGTCAAGGAGATCGAAGCCGCCATCGGTTTCTCGTTCGGCCCGAATTGACTTGCCCTTGTTCTCAACAGTTAGCGAAGAAACACCCGTAATCTGGGGGATACCAAGGATCTCCGCTATCTCGGGTCCCACCTGCCCCGTTTCGGCGTCCGTGCTGTGCCGACCACACAGAATCAGGTCATAGCTTTCCTTTTTGCACGCCAATGCCAACGCTCGGGCAGTGGCTAATGTGTCGGCGCCCGCAAACGCGCGATCAGTCAAATGGAGAGCACGGTCAGCACCGAGCGCTAGACAGTGTCGTAACGCCGCGTCAGCGTCCGGCGGGCCCATGGTTACAACGGTTACCTCGCCACCATGTATTTCTCGCAATTCAAGGGCTTTCAATAGCGCCCGCACATCGAAAGAGCTGACCTCTGAGGGAACGCCCTCACGTCGTAGCGTTTTCGTTTCGGGGTCTAGCTTCATGGCTGAGATCACTGGAACTTGCTTCACCAGAACAATGCTTTTCATGAGTTCACTTTTCTTTGTAGATTTACGCCGACGGGTTGCACCGCAACGCAGACCCTATTTCGTGCCACGACCAGGAGTATACTCCTGCGGTGTCAAGCTATAATAACTGATTATCTTTCGCTCCAAAAAATACCAACTGTCTCCTTGCCTTACCAACCTGTCATCGTATCGACCAAAGACCACCACGGGTTTATCCGTTGAAATCGTTATCGCATCGGCATCTAGATAACAAACCGACGTAGCATCATCGCCAGTTACATTGATGACCGGCGATTCGATCTTGTGCCGTAGAAAGCGGACCCTTTTGCGCAGCTGCTGATCATAACGCTCGTACCAGCCCTGGATAGAGTCTCTTCCTTGGTAACGTTTATCACTTTCGTACTCGGGCAACAGAACCGCTGCCGGATGAAAAAGGGCAGCGATTTCTTCTACTGTGCCGCGGTCCACAACATGGCAGTACCTGAACAGCAATTGCTGGATGCCAATAATATCGTCCGTGTGCAACGTAGATTCTTCATCCTTCATGATTTTACTCCTCATCACGAATTCGTGTGAACTCACGGATGGTCAGGTTTAGATCTTCATCTCTTAATAAAGGGGCGGCCACTCGTTTCCGTCGTACCGCATCCAAGTCAATTTCGGCAGTGACGAAATCTTCCTCATAGTATTGTGCTTTGACAACACAACCCCCAAATGGATCAATAATTTCGGAACCACCCCAAAAGCCGATGCCATCCTCAAAACCAACCCGGTTCGCGTAAATCACAAAGACGCCGAAAGTCTCAGCATACATGCGATTAATTCCCTCCCAATAACGCGCGTTATCGTCACGATTACTGTCATCCGCAATACCACGTAACGGGCTAGACGACGGGCACATCAAAAATAAAGCCCCGTCAAGGGCCGCTATATTAGGGGCAGAAGGATGCCACAAATCCTCGCAGACTAACGCAGCAGTTCGGCCCCAGGCAGTTTCGAACGCGCGAATCGTTTGGCCTCTAGTGAAATAACGCTGCTCATCGAACATGCCGTAGGTAGGCAGATAGACTTTTCGGTGCACATGCGCCACCTCCCCTTCACTTAAGAAAATTGCCGAATTATAAAAATGATAACTTGGGCTCTCTTCTACCGCACCAGCAAGATAAGCGACCTCCCGACTAAGCTCCCGAAGGCGATCCATTTGCTCACACTCGCGCCTCAACGCGACGGTCGCGACCATATCCTTAAGATGGTAGCCGGTCAGGCTCAACTCCGGAAAAACTAACAAATTCGAACCTATTGCCTTGGCACTCGCGATCGCCGCTTCGTACTTAGCTAGATTCGCACCAAAATCACCGAGAACCGGGTCGATTTGCGCTATAGATATTTTGCAAGGTTTGGTCACAATTAATATTCTCTGGTTAAGGTAACCAAGAACGATATTGCCCTAACGACGACACGGTCCGGTTCGACCGTCGGCGTCACCTTCACCGGATTATAATCGAAGCCCCTCGAAATGGAATTACCGCTCTTTCCCAAGGAGACCGTACAACCAATTGACCGCTCTACTCAATAGGCCTTTTTCTTGGCCGCACGTTACACTCATGCTGGACCCCGCGCTCATTTGCCCTTCCATCGCCTTAAAGAACTGCCCAACGATCATCTTCGCGGCTCCATCCATCATTCTTTGCCCTACGCTCGCCAGTGGTCCCCCGATCTGGACGTCTCCACTGTACGTAATTACGGTGCTACCGGCTTGGTCATCGAGGTCCACTGTTCCCGTGCCTTTAAGAAAGCCCTGTCTCCCTTTTCCATCAAGAGTGAGTCTATAATGGACGGGCGGTCGGATCTCATCCATCTTCACGGTTCCCTGATAGACTCCCTTCACGGCGGCTACGCCAACCTTGATTTCCCCAGCGTATTCGTCCTGGCCGACCTGCTCTAATTTCTCGCACCCAGGCATGCATTTAGCGAGTTGTTCGGGATCAATCAAAAACTTCCAAACCTGGTCTTGAGCTGCGGAAAAGCTCCACGTTCCATTCAGTTTCATGGTAGTCTCTCTCGTTATAATTTTAATTTTGTTGATTAACGGTCCGTGCCCGTGTCCAGGATCGCATCACTTTGCGGCCTGGTCGACGACTCTTCCATACCTGAGTAACAACGGATTTGAAACCTGGCATCAGCTGTTCAGAGTTTTCCCTCCACGCATTACAGGGCCGGCAGCCCCTTCGAGATGCACCACCCACACTGAACGTCTATAATTGACCTATATCCACATTTGCCATGCTGTGCGAATCCAGAAAAACACAGATTCGTCTAAAGAACTTTTCATTAAATGACGCAGGCGCTAAGGTGTACGTCGTTTTAATTTTTGCGTAAACCGCATAGTAACTATGTCTCCATGAGCACTTCGAGCCGGCACACAACTGTCACCGTGAACGGCTTAGCGCTGCATTTTCTAGAATGGGGAAAGCGGACTAGCCCGGCATTGGTGCTCCTGCACGGAGGCTCTGCACACGCGCATTGGTGGGACCACATTGCTCCGCGCTTAGCCCACCAGTATCGGGTATTGGCGATTGACTTACGAGGTCACGGGGACAGTTCTTGGGTCCGACCACCAGCTTATGACATTTCCGACTACATCTCCGACCTGTTCGGCCTATTTCGCGTAGCGGCGGTCGACTCACCCATCCTGGTTGGTCATTCGCTGGGAGGATTGGTCGCTCTGGCAGCTGCCGCGAACGCATCACTTTGCGCAAGCGCCTTGGTGCTATGCGACATAGGAGCCAGCCTTGCCGTCAATCGGTATAACCGACTGCTACGAGCCCTCGGTCCCCCCATTTTTAAAAATACAAGAGATTTGCACAGCCGGTTCCACCTTCTAGGCGGGCCCACCCATGCTCCGCCGTCACTCATTCGTCACATTGCCATCAAGAGTGTAACTGCTGATACCGCGGGGTCGCTTCGTTTAAAAGGCGACCGGGCCACGCTGAACCACACACCAATCGATCTCACCCAATCGCTCGGTCGTCTTAACTGCCCTACACTCATCATGCGGGGCGAGGAAAGTCGCACCCTCTCGAGAGCGAGAATGGAGAAGACGCTTCGAAGCTGTCCAGCCGCGGCGACGATTGAAATCCCTAGAGCGGGCCATCACCTGTTTTTAGATGAACCCGACACATTCGTTAACGCCTTGTTGGCTTTCTTGCGTAGTCCCCCCGACACGACTAAAAAAGAATACCCAGGAACCAATGAAAAAAACGGGAACACTTAATTCATTAACGACATCCGCGGTGTCCTTTAGCTTGCTAGGCACCAATGGAATAGGTCTACCCACCAAAGTCGCACAAGCCGTTGCATAACGCACGCCGGTAGTAGACAACCGTAGCAAAGTAGGAGGTATCATTATGTTCTGGTTTGGTTTTATCGTTGGTGTCATCGCGGCGACCGTGTTCATCTTGTACGGCGACGGTAGCCTGCTGATCAAACTTGCCGATCTGGTGAAACGCACATCTGACCGTTTTTGGGACTCGCGAAAACCTTGAGGTACACCTGAGGGAGTCTGATCTGTGTTACACCGATTAAAAGAATAACTAATTTGAGCAGAACACCCACCATGTGCTAGATTGGTCGCCCTGCACCGTTTTGGCTAACTAAATAGGGGAGGGAAATAGAAAATGGCTAAGCCTCTCGATGGTATTCGCATTCTCGATTGGACCATATGGCAACAGGGCCCAGTGGCAACAATGATGCTCGGAGACCTTGGAGCCGAGGTAATCAAAATAGAAGAGCGCGTTGGGGGTGACCCGGGCCGGGGCGTAATGCAAATTGCAGGTGCGAAGACCGGCACCCGAAATTACTATTTCGAGGCCAACAACCGCCACAAGAAGAGCATTACATTAGATCTAAAAAAACCAGAGGCGAGGGAAATTGTCTACAAACTCGTCGAACGATCGGATGTGTTCGTACAAAATTATCGGAAGGGGGTGGCCGCTAAGCTCGGCCTCGACTACGCGACGCTTTCCCTTCATAACCCCAAACTTATATATGCAAGCGCAACAGGATATGGGCCCAAAGGCCCCGACGCCGGTGAGCCATCATTTGACTACATGGGGCTTGCGCGATCTGGCATAATGACTGCCGGTGGTGAACCAGACATGGACCCGCTGAACATTACTGGCGGTATCGCGGACCAGATGGGCGCTATCATGTTGGCGCATGGGATCACCGTAGCACTATTGGCGCGGGAACGTCTTGGAATAGGTCAGGAAGTCGACACATCGCACTTGGGGAGTATGATGGCCCTACAAGGATTAAATTTGGCTTGTCGTTTAACACTCGGTAAAGAGTTCAAGAGGTTCTACCGCAATAAGGCGGTTAACCCGCTTTGGAACCATTACAAATGTCAGGACGACAAGTGGCTATGTCTTGCCATGCCACAGGCGGACCGTTACTGGCACGACTTCTGCAAAACACTTGAGATTCAGGAAATCGAAAAGGATCCTCGGTTCCAAGATATGAAAGTGCGAGGAAGGAATGCGGAAGAAATAATAAAAATCATAGATGCCAAATTCCTTTCGAAACCTCGAGAAGAGTGGATGAGAATTTTGAAGGCCGGCGGCGATTTCATTTATACTTTAGTAAACAGCGTCAATGACCTTCCAGATGACCCCCAAATGACCGTAAACGATTACGTAGTCGACTACGAGCATCCAGCCTGGGGAGAGACGCAAATCGTTGGTTCACCCCTCATTCTCAGCGAGACGCCGGCTGACCCAAAAGGACCCGCTCCCGAATTTGGTGAACATACGGAACACGTCATGGTAAATATGTTGGGCTACTCCTGGGAAGAAATAAGCAAACTCCGAGACCGCGAGGTATTGTAGAACTGAACCGAACGGACCCGCCTTAGGCTGACACGCAGTGCAACAAATCCTGCCCGTTCGAAAATCGTCGCAAATTTTTCAACCAAGCGCGTCCCACCCTCGGCAAATATAGTGGAGACGTTGCGGCGGTATGAGGGGTTAAAAACGCATTCGGGAACGCCCACAAGTCGTCATCCTTGGGCCAGGGCTCGGTCGGGAAAACGTCGAGGTAAGCTTCGTAAATACCCCCGGTAGAAAGGGCTTCCTTGAGCGCTGCCATGTTCACGAGCGCCCCACGAGCAACATTGATGAGCGTTGCATTTGATTTCATCAAAGCGAGTTCAGATTCAGCAATAAGATCTTTCGTTGCGGCAGACCCCGGGAGCGCCAAAATAACGAAATCCGCCTGCGACAAAAATTCATCTAAGTGGCCTGGTGTGCCTTGGAGGTCCACGCCTCGAACCTGACCCTCCGATTGGCGGATCCCAAGAATTCGCATGCCAAACGCCTTGAGCATCAGTGCAATCCGGCCACCGATGGAACCGAGGCCAACCACCAGGGCAGTCTTGTCGCTCAGGCTTTGAAGCTCAAGCTCTTTCCATCGCCGTTCCTTTTGCAGTAAAGCATATTGCTTGAGGCGCTTAGCGGAATGCAATACTAAACCCACAGCAAATTCTGCCACTTCGGGGGCATTGGCCCCAGGGCTATGGGAAATAATCGTCCCTTTTGAATGCATCGCATCATAGAAAAAGCCATCGGTCCCAGCGTCTTCTGTGTGGGCCCAACTTGGCCCAATGAAGTTAGCCGCGGCCTCAATAAACGCCGGTGTGTACGAATCGCCAGCGAGCACCACTAAGTCCGCATCCTTCCCGACATCAGACCAGGTACCATCCGGTTCAAACAAGGCCCAGCGTAATTCTGGAACGATTTTCCGCGCTTCTTCACCAAACGAAATAAAGAATTCTCGACCCGCGGCTACTTTCATGACGGTACCCCTATCTCCCCGGTGCTCGGTGGCGAATTTTTATCCCACGACCCTAACTTATCCAGCCGAGAAGAATGGCCAACCGCAACAACCAAATGTTCGAAATTTATGGAGGAACGACGCTTTTCCTGGTCATCAGCTTCGGGCCGGCCCTTCTCTAGCCTCCTAAAAACATTCGCTGAACCACGTCATGGGGATCCACGGAGTACTGTCCGGACCTCGGTGCTTTCGATGACCTTCTCGCGTGAGTAAACCACAGGAAAATAACTCCCGTCCGCCCAAAGCTGGACCAAATCCGCATAATGCTTTCCCGCAGGGTCGCCGTCCTGGCCAGGCACATTCGCTCCCAGCGAGGAATCCCAGTTACTAGGGTCGGCAATTAAACGGAAAGAAGCTCCCACCGTTTGCATGTCCTCTCCTCCTGTGTTGTTGACAGTAAAACTATCCCCACCTCGCGGTATTATGCCTATTTCTAACTTCGCACGTAACTCCTCATTTACGGCCTTTCCTAAGACGTGCTGGATGACAATATGGTGATATGTGGCCTGGCCGTATCGCCAATTTTTTAGGTCAGGGCCTAACTTAGAAGAGAGCGAGGCTACCGCGGCCTCAAAACTCTGTTGGACAAATAGATCTCGCGCGTCTCCCGGATTAGGTCCAAAAACGGTGCCCGGCTCTCGCAGGCTCGCGATTAGTGGTGTGAGAACAACGGAAGAAAAAGAATCTTTCAGTAATTCGGGAACAAAAAAATCACGAAACCTAGTCCACAGTTCCTTCTGCCAAGCTGTATAAATACCCGCAGCGATCGAATCCTTCTCCAGGACGAAGTCCCACTCCAACAGTTCCTTGACGGCCCTTTTTGCAAGCGGAGACCGCAGCTCCACAGTCGCCAGAAAGGGTACTAGCAATCGCGCGGGGATCGAATGTTCATCCCGTTGCAATTGGGCCATGTCTTGAATTGTAAGACTTTTGCCATGCTCAAGGACCTCTACAATCCGCTCGTGACGAAAGGGCTCAAGCCAAATGTAGCTTATTTGTTCTTTGTATTCCTCGGGAACATTCGCCTGATTCGCCGTCGCCACGAACCCTTCGGGTGGGTTGAATAGGTGGGGCAATTCCCGAATTGGCAAATAACCGTCCCACTCGTAGCGCCCATCGCCGGGAACCGGAAGAAGTCCGTTCCAATTGGGCCTGCGAGGAACAACCCCTACTGCCTGCCATCCTATGTTCCCGTCAGTGTCAGCCCAGACCATATTTTCCGAGGGCGCCCGCGAATATTCGCAGGCTTTCCGAAACTCATGCCAGTTTCTTGCCTGATCCATTCGCAAACTAGCCAAGTACGGAACGCCTCCGACATCCAACCATGCGGCCCGCAACCCAAATGCTAAATTTTTCTGTGGATATTCAGCTAAAATCGGGCCATGTCTTGTGAACTTTAACTCCTTTAAAATAGCACCACTTCCCCTAACTTGTATGGTCTCTCGTACCACCTCCATAGGCTCCCACTTGCCCTGATACAAATACTGGTTAGGACGGTCGGGATTAGTCTCGTATATATATAAGTCCTCAGAGTCAGTCGGGAAAATTGTTAATCCCCACGCTCCGTCCTCGTTATGACCAATCGAAACACCGGGTAGATGGGGTTCCCCTCCGCCAATTACATTCCAGCCGGGTGCAACTAGGTGGACCCAATACCGGAGAGAAGGGACAGTAACTGCACGATGTGGGTCATTCACCATCAAGGGTGATCCAGAAGCGGTCTTGGAGCCACTGGTCACCCAGTTATTGCTCCCTTCATCACGCGTGCCAGATTGCGGTACACCTATCGGTTCGTCATCCACCGGAATGCCGTGGCTTTGTTCTCTTCTGTGCTCGGGGTCGGGAATATCCTCTGGCATAAAATCAACTGCCTCACGAGCAGCCTGATAGTATCTCAGAACCGGTTCGGGAATCGATAAAAATTGAGCCCCTTCGGGCACTACCAACTCGGGCTTACCAGGATGGAGGTTGAGCATCCTACGCACAGCGTCAGCGGACATATGCGGAAGCGCTCTCGCTATCAACACCTCCGTCTCTAAATTCATGAAGATGCCGCCGAGTCTCGCCAGTACGATTTCGGGCGTCCACTCCTTCGGTGTTATCTGGAGCAACTCAAATTCGACAGGCAACTGTGCAGGGGTCATTATAACTTTTCGGATGTATGCGTTGATTCCGCCTACAAACGCTTCCACGATTGCTCTTCCGTCCGGGTGGTAGTGCTGGTATTCCTCGTCCAGGTCCCCGCGGAACCGCAGAAGCCTAGCACCCACATCCCGATCGACGGCACGTGGGCCTTGAATCTCGGCCAGTGTACCAGTCACCCGCCTACGCCAGATTTCAAGCTGAAAGAGACGATCGCGGGCCGCATTAAACCCCTGGGCGAAGAACAAGTCGTGTTGATTCTTCGCATAGATGTGAGCGATGCCCCAACGGTCAGTTAAAATTTCGACCTCTTCGGTGAGGCCGGGCACTAATAGGGTTTCCATTCGCACCTCCTCAAGGCGTAACTCCGCCGCAGGATCCGCCGCCCACAATATCCAGCTTTGAGAAAAAATCGTCGTCGCAAAAAAAGACACGGCCACGACTCTCCAAAATTGTCCCATCGCATGCCTCCTTCCTCCGATCGTTAAATTATGAACGTGGGCACTGGCGTGTCTTGAATTATTCTCCATCACATTTTCTCTACGGGAAAAAAGGCGCTGGAGCCTCACTCTCTTATTCAAGCGGCGGCAACACATCAGGCTTGATTTGATATCCATCTGCTAGCGCATTGGTGCTGTTGAACAAGGCTATTATCGCCATTACTTCTCCGAGCGCTTCCGTGTCACAGCCGAGCCGACGTAATGCAGCCGTGTGTGAATTGATGCAATATTCGCAGCCATTCGTTGTGGAGACCGCCAAAGCGATGATCTCTCTGGTTTGAGGGTCCAACGGGGATTTCCTGCCTGTCGACTCGGGATGCATTAGCGTTTTGAGGCGCGACCAAATCATTTCTAGATTGTCTGGGCAACTCGCGAGAGCCCGCCACATATTCGGGACAGCCTCGATACCCTTTGTCTGCTTAATGTCATCGTAGATCGCTCTGACCTTCCCGTGGGCTTCTTCTTCCGTTATTAAGCGTACCGTTGCATCGCGGTCACTACTCATAATGATCCTCCTTCGCAAATTTCGCACAATTTCCTCAACACGTCCCAGATCGTTTATCGTTCTTACCCCGGTAAGTTACTTAGCCTACGTTGGCCTAAAAATGAGCCGAAGGATAGGCCACCTTTGCGAGATGACGTGTTGCAGCGCCGGCCGAAATTGAGTACCGTAATCTCGTCACATAGTCGATTCAAGCGACAGCTGAGGTCAGGGGTTAAATAAATGCCAAAAGTCTTGATTCCCCCACCGTATAGAGGGCCAACGCATGGCGAGGGAGAGGTAACCGTCACGGCAACGACAATTAAAGAATGCGTTGACATCGTGGATGGCCGGTTTCCTGGTTTCGGTTCTCTCATTTATACGGCTACCGGGGATGTCGCCGATTTTGTTAGATTTTTCGTAAATGATGAGTTGGTAAGCGTAAACGTATTGAATACTACCGTTGGGCCAGACGACGAAGTTAAGGTTCTAGCTGCAATAGCCGGTGGGTAGATTGCGACCCGCAACGTTGGAGATAAATTAGATAGCACCTTAAGGACCAGCCGCAAGGAGGGAAATTATGAGCGAAAGTAAAGCAACGATCGGCGATCAAATGATTCGCATCAATATGACGGATCAGTCCGTAAAAATTGAGCCCTATCCGGAAGCATGGAAACTTCTCGGCGGTAGAGCTCTATCCGCTCGCGTACTCCTAGAGGAATGTGATGCGACCTGCGACCCTCTGGGGCCAGACAATGTCCTCGTATTTGCACCAGGAACGCTCGCGGGATCTTCAGCACCTACCTCAGGTAGGATTTCCGTTGGCGCAAAAAGCCCACTTACTAACGGGGTCAAAGAGGCCAATGCGGGCGGAAACCCCGGACAGGATCTAATGAAACTTGGCTACCGCCTAATAATCGTCACCGGCCAACCGACGGACAGCAAGAAACGCTATGCCTTAGAAATTAAGTCTGGCGGAGTAGAAGTGGTGGCCGCTGACTCTTACGCTGGGAAGTGGAATTACGCACTGTGCGAGGAATTAGCTACCAAATACCCTAAAAGTGCTTCGTTCATTTCCATCGGACCCGCGGGCGAACTGCAGCTGCGGGGCTCTTCCGTCGCCTGCACAGACCAAGACAACAGGTACCCGGCACGGCATGCAGCGCGTGGCGGGCTCGGGGCAGTAATGGGCAGTAAAGGCATCAAGTACATGGCGGTAGACGCGGGCGGACAGCGAGCGCGCAAGGCGGTGGACGCAGCCAAATTCGGTGAGATGTGCAAAAAATACACTCGCGGCTATTTAGACGGACCACAAATTTTTGCAAAAGGGACGAGTGCATTCGTTCCCGTCGCTAATCAGCTGCATAGTTTTCCCAATAAAAATCGTACATCGGGCCAATCGGAACACGTAAAGGCGTTGGACGGTGCGCGGATTAACGAAAGTTTCGAGACTCGCGGCGGCGCAATGCATAACTGCCTAACTGGTTGCATCGTAAAATGCAGTAACGTCGTACACGATAGGGAAGGCAAATATAAAACTTCTGCTCTGGAATTCGAAACACTAGCACTCCTCGGATCAAACTGTGGCATCGATAATTGGGAAGATGTGGCCGATCTTGATCGTCTCTGTGACGACGTTGGGCTCGATACGGTCGAAACCGGCGCGGCGATCGCCATATACATGGATGCAGACCAAATGAAGTTCGGAGACGCGGCCGGCGCAAAGAGTTTATTCCAACAGATATCGGAAGGAACAGAGGTCGGAAAGGCAATAGGGAACGGCGCCGTGGCCATCGCGGCAAAGACTGGCCACAAACGAGTTCCTGCCGTTCGCGGGCAGGCGATTCCGGCATGGGAGCCCCGCAGCCTAAAAGCGACCGGTGTCACATACGCTACGAGTCCCATGGGTGCTGATCATACCGCAGGCCTTATCTTAAACCCAGGCCTGCCGGAGGATCAGTGGGCATCCGAATCACAGCTGGCTCAAATGATCAACGTGATTTGTGATTCGTCTGGATTCTGCCAGTTCCTCCAGCCTACAGTGGACGAGATCCGTCTTTTCTATAACGCCATGTACGGCGAAGAAATGACGCGAGACCAAATCGCAGACTATGGCTGGCAGACCCTTCAAGATGAGTGGGAATTTAATCGCAGAGCGGGCTTCAAAAACGAAGATGACCTACTCCCTGAGTACATGAAAACAGAGGGCGTTGGGCCAGAGAAAGACATCGTATTCGACGTTTCGCCTGAGATCATCCAACAGGCGAAACAGCGCCAAGATCTGGGAGAAAAGCTGTTTACCGCCAAACCCGCGGGTTAATTGTGAAGAGCGTGGCAGAAAACGTACTGTCAAATTATAGTTCTAGAGGGTGTGCCATATTGGCCGCCCTCTTTTTTCTTTGCACCCGGAAAAGACTACACACCGAACTTTTGTTAATGCGGGGCAAGCGCCCTTAGAGTACAATCTTCGATACAAAACCTTACAAAAAGGAATCTTTAAATATGGCGATTCTGGTCACGGGCGGAACAGGGTTTTTAGGAAGGCACTTAACACGACACCTAGCCGATGCCGGAGAAGCTGTCGTCGTGCTGGATACCGTGCCTAACCCGAAGGTGATAGAACAACAAGCTGGGAAAGTTACTTTCTTCCAAGGTGACGTGACCGAGGTCACCGCGCTGATAGATGTTATACGGAGGAACAATATCGAGGGCATCATCCACTTAGCTTATTATCTAGGAACCGGAGGCATCCGAAATCCTCTCCCATCGATAAACGTTAATTGCATCGGGACAACTAACGTGTTCGAGGCGGCACGATTGAGTGGGCTGAAGCGTGTGGTCTATATGAGTTCCGTCGCCATTTTCCCTGAGCGCACTGACAATGGTACGGAAGAATTTGCAGAAGATGACCCGGCCGCGCCCTCCACTCACAATCAGGCGGGTCTATACGGGGCTTGTAAACTGTTCAACGAACACACCGCAGATTATTACAATCATTCGTACGGTATGGATCTTGTTGGCATCCGTCCGACATCAGTATTTGGGGAGGGCCGAGGACAACGGCGGGGTGCCGCCGGGGACCACTTCATGGTCGCACCGGAATTAGCCCTTCTGGGACACCCTGTAATTATGCCGCCCGATGACCAGATCGCGGACTGGATGTACGTCGCCGACGCAGCAGAGGTATTTGATTTGGCCTATCATGCCGAGCGACTTGAGTCTCACATCTTCAACATGGCCGGGCCTAGTCGCAAAACCGGGGATATAACACGATATCTTCGCAAACTTTTGCCGCAGGCAGACATATCTGTGGGAAGCGAAGCCGTCACAATGACTTCACTTGTGAAG
>CAYWPF010000043.1:0-3733 GCA_964460065.1 uncultured Enterobacteriaceae bacterium | reverse complement strand
ATACTCAAAAGTTAGGCCGAGTTATCGCGCTTGCCCTAGTCCGATTTGGGATAGGCCTATTACTTTTCGCATCGTCCCATAATTTTTGGCTTTCGGTTGTCGTACTTCCTCTCGTGGGGTCCGGATTCATGGTACCTATGTCTGCAGCTAATACTTTGCTCCAAACCCTCGCTCCGGACCACCTACGAGGAAGAGTCATGAGTCTCTTTTTCATAATGTTTATGGGCGCACCCCCCCTTGGAAGTCTGCTAGCTGGTGTTTTAGCGCCGGTCTTCGGCGCACCCATCACGGTCGGGTCTATGGGCATTCTGAGTCTTGCAGTTTCGGTATATGCTTTCTCGCAAATTCGGCTTTTAAATAGTGCCACGAGAGAATAGCCCTAGTGCCTCTCTCTATTGTCCGGGCAAAATCGTGGCCCTTATGCTTTTCACTACCGCTCCACGAGATGGAGGAAGATGCCCCCCCGTACTCTTTGGATGAATGAAAGCTACCTTCGACCCTCTGGCCCGGGGTCTTCCTTTTTCGTCCAGCACCAGCAACCCTTTGGACTTACAATCATCAATAGCTGCTTGAATATCCGACACGCGAAGTCCAATATGATGGATTCCCTCACCTCGTTTGTCTATCCATCGCGAAATATCCCGTTGATCTGTCAACTTCTCGTTTAATTCCGGCGCGCGGTCTTCTAAAAATTCAAAATCCACCTCACCAATTCGCGCGAATGCGATTCTCAATCCTTCATAGGGGTCCGCTTTCTCAAAGTCGTGAACCTCCAAACCTACAAGATCCCCAAAGATAGCGAGATATTTGTCCAGGTCTGCTACCGCAACACCAATATGATCTATCTGCCGTATGTTCATTGTTCCCTCGTTTACCGAATTCTTTATGACTCATCGAGTGGGAAAATCGGCCTCCGGATCTTTTTATAAGGGAGGCGTGAATGGACCTGTGTCGCTAGCCCCGGCGTGTCGAGGTCTATAATTTTGGAGGCGATTCCGGCAAACCCCGCCCTGTGTTGCAACTCGGATTTTACGGCTAGTATCTTCCTATCCTGCGGTTCAATTCCTAAACTTCGAAAATGATTCGCTTCAAAACCGTGCGTAGGACGCGAGGTCAAAATTACCTCTATACCATCGCAGGCAAGAACTACCGTAAGCCCCCGACGATAGACGCCGGCGTTAAAAGATGTGGATGCGCGGTATGTTCCCTCATGAATTGCCCGCACCTTCCCTATGATCTCTAAGGGGCTTCCGTGAAATCGATCCACCTTGCCACCAACCGTCAGATCTACATTCTTCCCAACGCCCGCCTCAACTGCCAACCGCACCGCCTCCGGATCCACTATGTTACCAATGACCGCCCCCTTGGCCTTCTGTTCAATAAACTCTGCTAAAACGGCCGTCCCGTCACCCGGAGTACCGGCGCCCCCACTATCCGCAAGGTCACCGAGGACGACCGGACCCACCTTTGCTTCTATTGCCTCCCGCACTCCCTCTTCAACGGAAACCAGTTCGGAGAGAAACTGATGCCTCTTGCTCCAGCAGGCTTGCCGAACTTGATCGGCGATGTCTTCAGCGAGCGCCTTCTCCCGATTCGTTGTGACAACGACACTCATACCGGTTTCCAGAATATCAGAACAGAAAAATCCTCCCGCCAAGGTAATGTCGAGAACCCGTTTATCACGCTCTAAAGTAGCTACTTTCCTCGCGAGAGACTCCATAGGCCAACCTGGTGCGACGTAAATTTTTTGCAGCGCAGGGGCCATAGCCGGTTGAGACCACGCCGTCTCAACGCTCACGCCTCCGTCAAACACACCACCCATGATTTTCGCTGCACGTGTTCCACACTCAAAGAAATCATCGTGCGGATTCGTCTTTACCCCAATGATTGCGCTACTCTGTTCCACCATTAGGGGCGTCGTATTTGAGTGTCCGTCGAGCACAACCACAATTGGCACATCCTCGCCGACCACTTTGCGAATATTTTTCAACAAATCCCCTTCACAATCGTCGCAGTCCTCCGATACGGCCGTCCCATGCATCTGGAGAAAAACACCGTCCAGGGGTAGATTCTCACGCAACGAATCAAGAAAGTCGGCCTTCGCTGCCTCGTGCGCTAGAGCTGACATTTTGCCGCCGACGCCAGGAGCCACGAAATGCAGAGGTAAAAGTTCCCAGTGCTGGCGCTCGGATTCGCCGACAAAACCCTGAATTGCTCCGGTCCTACCCCCCGCGACTAAGACTCGGGCATCTCGCAATGTTGCTTTCTGTAACAGATCAGTACTCATTTCCTGTGTGGCGAAAGTATTTGTCGCAATCAAGTAACCACCAACCGCTACGCGCATCATCCTATCTCCCCGTGGACTTTGTAAGGCATTATTAATTCCTTATAAAACGCTCCGGTGCTATTCGTACATAGGGAAACAAAGTACATCAATGCGAAAGCGTTAACGGCAACACTTAGAGCATTCGCCGTTAAGTGCCTGAGCACTAGGCCGGGCGATCGCCTCAGACTATCTCTGTTTCGGAGTGTGCCTCGATAGTTCCGTGTCAAAATCACGAGAAATCGCATCTACGGGGCCTTCGCACGAAATTCAGGTTTTATGCGTTCGTTCTTCGAATCACGAATATATCATGGCACACGGCTGAACCTGGCATAAGCTATAGTCTGTTGCCTCTTTTTTCTCGTAAAAGTACCTAGTCGCCCCGCACACGAGCGGGATCTCCAAACCAGGGTCGGTCCGAAGGGAGAATAGGTTATGCATGCTGATGACATAAGAGAATACCGGACAAAACACGTTCCTGTGTTCAATAATAACAAAATGAAACTAGGTATATTTGGACAAAACTGCAGCTTTGGATGTACCATCACACACGCCGAGTCTACGTTCGAGCCGACGTACGAACATAATCTTAAGATCTCGCACCAAGCAGACAAACTAGGTTTCGAACTACTGGTTCCGGTCGGGCGCTGGAAGGGCTTTGGCGGGACCACCGATTTCAACGGCACTTGCCTAGAAACATACACCAGGGCGGCGGCAATGGCCACACAAACCGAAAACATTATGGTCTTTTCGACCTCGCATGTCCCGACCATTCACCCGATTATGGCTGCGAAGCAGGGTGCGACAATAGACCATATATCCCGTGGCCGATGGGGTTTAAATATCGTGTGCGGATGGTTCTCCCCCGAAATGGAAATGTTCGCCGCAAAGCAAATGGAACACGATTCTCGCTACCGCTACGCAGGCGAATGGCTCCAAGTGATTAAACGTTTGTGGACGGAGCAAAACTTTGACCACAAAGGGGACTACTTTCAAGTCAAAGACGGGTACATGCTGCCAAAACCGTTACAACAACCCTACCCTGTACTAATCAATGCCGGGTTTTCGCCGGCGGGGCAAGATTTTTCAGCAAGGGAAGTTGATTTTAATTTCATACAAGTCGACACCCTTGAGCACGGGCAGGAGGTCGTACGCAGTGTGAAAAAACAAGCTAAAAACTACAACCGCGAGATCGGGAATATGTCCTACGGTTTTGTGGTGTGCCGAGATACTGAGGAGGAAGCGCAACGAGCCTACCGGTCGGTTGTCGATCAGGGAGATTGGGTCGCGGCCCGGAACATTATCAATCTTCTAGGAGTAGAGAGCCAGTCCTTCAGCGACGAGGCCCTCACTCAATTCGCCGAGCGCTTTATAGCCGGTTGGGGCGGCTATCCTCTCGTCGGCACCCCC
>CAYWPF010000042.1:0-44887 GCA_964460065.1 uncultured Enterobacteriaceae bacterium | reverse complement strand
AAGAGCTGGCTTTACCTCCCGTGAAGATCCATTGTTCGGTTTTAGCTGAGGACGCAATTAAGGCTGCCGTCGCGGACTGGCGAGAGAATGGTACCGTGGAATCTTCAAAGCCTACCAAAGTAGCCTAACGTTTGGGTGCGCCCTGCTTGAATATAAAAGAATGAATCGAGACTAGTAAAATGTCGGCAACAACGAAAGCAAAACTCAAGATAGAAATTAGTGAGGATGCGGCGAGAAAAATTGAAGGCTTGGCGGGAGAAGACCAACGTGATGACTGTGGGCTACGAGTCAAAGTTGTAGGGGGAGGATGCTCCGGCCTTTCATATAAGATGGATTTGGACATACCCCGCGAGGGCGATCGTATTTTCGAACGCGAGAGCGCTAAGGTAATCGTTGATAGGAAGAGCTTCATTTATTTGCGTGGCACGGAACTCGATTTTTCGGAAACCCTCATAGATTCGGGATTCAAACTCACCAATCCCAACATCAAACGCTCCTGCGGCTGTGGAAGTTCCTTCTCTGTCTGACCCCCATGCGGTGCAACTTCTCCGGCTATGCCAAAATTCTATCAGAATCAGTGCTGGCGGTGCGACTGCCGAAGGGCCTCGAGTTTTTTTTGTGAATCCTGCGGTGCATTGGTCCCGGTCGAAGAAGGCCTAGACTATTTTGCTTTGTTCGGAGTGGCTCGGACTCCGTTACTTAATGATGAGGTTGTCAAAGCGAAATATTATGAACTCGCGCGCAGCATACATCCCGACCTTTATCAGGGCGCCGGGAAAGAAGAAAAGCAGGCCAGCGTGAAGAATACGACTATGCTTAACCAGGCGTACCAGACCTTTAGTGACCCCGTTCTCCTTGGCCAGTATTGGCTGGAGTTGCATGGCGAGAAATTGGGTAAAGACAATAGTGAGATCCCGCAAGAACTGGCTGTCTTTGTATTCGAGATGCACGAGAAGCTAGGTGAGTTTCGGGAAGCGACGGCTGGGAAAAAAACGCAGCTGTCCGAGAACGAAATCGGGCTAGATGAATTGCGGGCCACGCTGAGAAAACGAAAGGGTCACTTTATGGAGCAGCTTGCAGCGAACTTCGCGCAGTGGGATTTGGAAGCAAGAGTCGATGAAGATTCTGAGTCTCTGCTTAGGGATTTGAAGGAAACGCTTTCGGGCTTGGCGTATTTGCAGACCCTGGACACGGAACTCGAAAAGGACAGTAGTGAATCGTGGAACATATAGTCGGAATTGATTTAGGGACTACGAATAGTCTGATAGCGTGCGTGTCTGACGATGAGCCGAAAGTCGTTGCTGACCCTCGCACGGGGAGAAGTATTCTCCCATCAGTTGTTCATTTTGGGGAGAACTCGGTAACCCTGGTCGGTGAACATGCGGAACGGAAGATGCACGAACAGCCGTTAGAGACCATCCGGTCAGTGAAGCGGTTTATGGGTCTAGGTATGGAACATGTAAGCGAGCAGGAAAGGCTGCAGTATCGCTTTGCGGAAAATACTGATCTCGCCAATGGCCCGGTCCGGTTCGCTGTTCGGGAACGACTGGTGACTCCGGCGGAGGTGTCCGCCGTAATTTTGCGTGCCTTGAAGGACCGGGCAGAAACGGCACTGGGTACAGTAGTTCACAAGGTCGTAGTGACGGTCCCGGCCTACTTTAACGATGCGCAGAGGCAGGCAACGAAGGACGCGGGCAAGCTTGCCGGCCTCGAGGTTGTTCGTTTATTGAATGAACCTACGGCGGCCTCGCTTGCGTATGGACTGAATAAAAAGGAAGAAGGCCTGATCGCTGTCTACGATTTCGGTGGCGGTACCTTTGACGTTTCTTTGTTACGACTGCATACAGGAATTTTTGAGGTGATGGCGACCAATGGGGACACGCGCTTGGGAGGTGATGACATAGACTTTTCTATAGCCGAGAGTCTCCTTCGTGATAGCGTGGCGGCGGAGAGCTGGGAAGATCCGAGAGTTCTAATCGCCGTCAGACTAGCGGCTGAGAGAGCCAAGCGCGCCTTATCAACCGACGATGAGACGATACTGGTGGTGGATGTCCCCGATCTTGATCTGCACATCGAAAAGCGTCTGAGGCGAGCGGAGATGGAGGAGGCTATCGAACCAATAGTAGCCAGGACCCTGCGGCCTTGCCAGCTTGCTCTAAATGATGCCGGGTTAAAAGTTGAGGATATTGACGAAGTCGTCCTGGTTGGCGGTTCCACTCGGATGCCTATTGTTCGACGGAGAGTAGAAGAATTCTTCCATAGGGCGCCGCTTACAGAGATTGACCCGGACGAGGTCGTAGCGATAGGCGCCGCTGTTCAGGCAGACACTCTGTCGGGCAGACGTAGGGACATGCTCCTTCTGGACGTTGTTCCGTTGTCATTAGGTATCGAGACAATGGGTGGTGTTATGAGCCATGTCATGGAGCGGAACACACGGATTCCATCGAGTGTCAAAGAGATGTTTACTACGGCGGTGGATAACCAGACAGCCGTAGATGTGCACGTATTGCAGGGGGAGCGTGAATTGGCTAACGACTGCAGAAGTCTAGCCCGTTTCCGAATACCGATAGAGAGAAAACCTGCCGGGGTTCCTCGGGTAGAAGTCACATTTATGATCGATGCAAATGGGATACTGAACGTTTCGGCCACAGATATTAGGACTGG
Organism: uncultured Enterobacteriaceae bacterium; assembly: GCA_964460065.1. GTDB lineage: Bacteria > Desulfobacterota > Binatia > Bin18 > Bin18 > Bin18. The sequence continues at coordinate 42,223 of CAYWPF010000042.1, read as the reverse complement.
GCTAGAACGCTCGTTCGAAGTTAAGCCGTCGTATGGGTTGACTGACGATGAAGTAGAAAGGTTGTTGGAAGAATCCATAGATTTTGCTGAAGATGATATCGATCAAAGACTGCTGATAGAGGCGAGGGTGGAAGCTGATACCGTTGTAAACGCGACCGAGAAGGCGTTGAACGAGCAATCAGGGTTTTTGGTCGACGGGGAGGCGGACAAAATTGCCGGGGTAAGACAGCGGTTGCGTAGCGCCTGCGACGGGAAAGATTATGATCTCATCCGAGATTTAACGGAAAAGCTCGCGGAGGTTACCACGCCTTTCGCCCAGCGCATTATGGACACCTCGATTCAAGATGTGCTCGGCAAGAAACACCTCACAGACTTGTAAGCTTCAGGGCATGATCAAGTATGGGAGAATAATGTGGAACTGTATTGGGACAGCATAGAAGATATCGCTGAGCGACTTTTGGAACGGCGCGGAGATCAAAACCCTTTGAACGTCCGGTTTACGGATTTGTTGACTTGGGTGACTGAGATGGACGATTTTAAGGACAACCCTAAAGACTCCACTGAAGGAAAGCTTGAAGCGATCCAGATGGCATGGCTTGAGCTGTACCGCGAAGAACACGAGTAAGGAGGAGCGATTGCTCCTCCTTACATTACAAGAAGTCGAGGGAGAGCCTTTGACAGACGAACAGTAAATTTGCTAGTTGCCTACTAGGTAGTGTACTATTGCAGAAGTCCTGCAGCGCTTAAGCGTGCGAACGTGGTGGAGGTGGAGTATGGGCGGGGTAAGCAGTAACGTTTCAAGTAAGAGGCCGGGCAGCCTGATTCGCGAGGAGGATCGTGAGAGGCTTTTAGCAGAGGGTGGGTCGTGCGTTTTCCAGCCTCATACTGTACTGCCGGCGCAGTTTTTTTCGGTAACAAACAGACACTCCGAGGCGGAAGGCGAGCGGAGGCTTTACGCTGCGGTTCTGGAGGATGCGGTCGAATGTTACCAGAATCATTTTTTTACCGAGAAGAGCAAAAGTCGTCAGTTGCATTTGGACGCGGAAAAGTGGTTATTCTCGGACGATGACAGTTGGCCTTTCGCGTTTTTAAACGTGTGCGAGGTGCTTAACCTTCAGCCAACTTTTCTGCGCCAGGGCCTGCGCCGATGGAAGCAGTATTGCGAGTCGAAAGTTCGTAAGCCTGTCGCTGAAATACCGGGTTTGGACTCTGTACCCCAAGCGCCGGTGGAAGCGGCTCGACCCGCTGTGTCGGTACTCAAAGAGGCCTCAGGCGTTTGACGCAAGAAGGTTTAGTGATCCATTCGCTACTTCGTTGGTTTCTTCGGATTTGGCTGAGCGCGCTTGAGTGCGGCGCGCGGATTATTGGGCGGCGGCGGGGCTACAGGACACTTCGTTTGGAGCTCCGAGGGTCGTTGGCCGAACATAGTGTTCTGCGTTCATTGGGGATTCAGAGTTCGAAACCACGCGACTTACTTTCTGTCACGTCCGTGCTTAGTTGGGCGCGTGACGACGACAATTTAGAAGCAGTCGTTCTGATTATTGATAAGTTGGATTTGGGGTGGGCTCGGCTCCAGAATCTTCGACGGTCTATCGAAGCTATCCGCAAATCGGGGAAATACGTTCTGGCCTACCTGGCGGAATGCAGGACAGCTGAGTATTACCTAGGAAGTGCGGCGGACGCTGTAGCAATTGGACCGGCCAATCATCTAGCTGTCACAGGCATTGCAGCAGAAACGGCTTTTTTCGGGGCGCTGTTAGACAGAGTCGGTATAAATGCTGAAGTCATACAGGCTGGAATTTATAAATCCGCCGGCGAACCGTTTTCGCGCAGATATTCTTCGACGGCCCATCAGGAAATGATAAACTCCTTACTCGAAGATCTGTACGGCCAGGTAGTCGAGGGTATTGCGACCGGACGAAAACTCAAGCGGCAAATTGTTAGAGAACGAATAAACCATGGAATATTTCTTCCGGCGGAGGCGGTGTCCGCCGGCCTTATAGACTACGTGGGTTATGATGAGGAAATTCCCGGGTGGTTGGCCGCTCGCAAAAGCAATGTCGGGGATGGACGCAAGGACATCGAGCTAAGGGTACGATCGCGGAAAGATGCAGAAAAAGACGCGGGGACCGCCGGGAGCATTGAACTAGCAAACTACATACGACGGCGCGGCCGGACAGTACGTCGAGTCGCACTGCGTTTCCCGGCGATACGAGTAGGTCTTATGATGATAGAGGGGACCATCACACTTGGGGAAACAAAAAGTAAGAGTTATGGCGTTTATAGTACCGGGTCGACGACCTTTGTTCGGGATCTTCGAGTTTTGCGGGAGGACCGGACCGTTAAAGGTATTGTAATTCGGTTGTGCAGCCCTGGGGGCTCTGCTGTGGCCTCAGACCTGATGAGGCACGAAATTCTCTTAACAAAGAAGGAGAAGCCCATTATTATTTCTATGGGGGATGTGGCAGCTTCGGGAGGATACTACATTGCGTCAGCGGGTGACGTCGTGTTTGCGGAAGCCGGTACCATTACAGGTTCAATAGGTGTCATCGGGGGAAAGCTGGTCTTGAAGAGTTTCTATCGAAAAATCGGCTTGAACAAAGAACTGTTCAGACGCGGCAACCGTTCCGGCCTTTTTTCTGACTGTGAGCCGTTTGCGGAAGAAGATCGGGAACGCATGGGTTCCGTGATAGAGGATTTTTACAAGGCCTTTGTGCAAAATGTGGCGACCTGTCGCTCCTTAAGTTATGAGACCGTCGATGAAAGTGCTCAGGGCCGAGTCTGGACGGGAAGACAGGCCCTGTCGCGAAACCTGATCGACCAGGTAGGTGGATTGGACACGGCATTAGAGGAGCTAAAGACACGACTCGGAATATTCGGGGATCGTCAACTGAGCCTAATCTGTTATCCTAAAACACTTCCGCGTCTTCAACTGCAAGATATTTTGGGCCTTGTTAGTCGTGGTTCCTACGCGCCGAGCTTCCCCGTGTCTTCACGGTCAGACCCCGTGCAGGCTATTCTACCATTTTCTTTGCACTTTTTGTAACCTAGGTGACAACACGGAACCGTACGCAACTTGTATTGGCTTTGCGCGTCCTATAGTCTGCGCAATGGTAAATCTCCAGGGACAGCGTAGATTTGTAACTTTAGCTGGCCTTTATCTATGAGGACTGACCGTACTATCTAGGAGGGTTTCGATGGCCACCAATGCGGGCGGGGGACCATTACAAAAAGCAACAGAAGAGCGCGAGAGTGTTGTTATTCGTTTCGCGGGAGATTCAGGTGACGGGATGCAACTCACCGGCACCCGATTTACATCTGAATCGGTGCTTGCGGGCAATGATGTTGGTACGCTTCCTGATTTTCCTGCCGAGATTCGGGCACCTACGGGTACACTGTATGGAGTGAGTGCTTTTCAGATAAATTTCAGCAACAAAAATGTGTACACGCCTGGTGATGACCTAGATGCACTAGTATGCATGAATCCCGCAGCATTGAAAACGAATATTGCCGATCTCAAGCAAAACGGAATCCTCATTGTAGATCCTGCGGAGTTTAACACCGCGAACCTTCGGAAGGCCGAGTACGAGGCCAATCCTCTGGACGATAACTCCTTGGACAAATATCAGGTTTATAAAGTGGAAGTGACCAAAATGACCACGGCTGCGCTCAAGGATACGGGCTTGCCGAATAGGTCCGTTATGCGGAGTCGAAACTTCTTCGCTTTAGGCGTCGTCTCTTGGTTATATAATAGGCCGATAGAACCTACCCTGGAATGGATACAGCAGCGGTTCGGTAAGACTCCTGTCGTAGCGGAGGCAAACACTCTCGCTATAAAGGGTGGGCACAATCTGGGTGAAAATACGGATATGTTTGCCTCGTCATTCGAAATTAAGCCTGCAGAGATTGAGAAGGGCACCTACCGAAATATTACAGGGAATACTGCAACGGCACTAGGATATGTCATTGCGGCTCAAAAAGCCGGACTGCCTTTGTTCTTGGGCAGCTATCCGATCACGCCTGCTAGCGACGTGTTACACGAGCTTGCCGCATACAAAAATTACAATGTTTACACTTTTCAAGCCGAAGACGAGATTGCTGGCGCCGGAGCTGCCCTCGGTGCCGCATTCGGTGGAGCCCTGGCGATCACTACCACGAGCGGTCCCGGTATGAACTTGAAGGGTGAGACTCTAGGACTGGCAGCCACTGTCGAGTTGCCGATGGTAATTACTAATATACAAAGAGCGGGACCGAGTACGGGAATGCCGACTAAGCCTGAACAAACGGATTTGTTGCAAGCGATACATGGCAGGCACGGGGAGTCGCCTGTCCCGGTAATAGCCGCATCTTCGCCGGCGGATTGTTTCTATGCAGCATTCGAGGCTGCCCGGATCGCGCTTAAGTATATGACTCCCGTGATTTTGCTTACCGATGGATTTTTAGCAAATGCCTCGGAACCGTGGCTCTTGCCTAACGCTGACGAATTGCCGGGCATAACAGCCGAGTTCCGCACGGACCCTCAAGGATTTTTTCCTTATCTGAGGAACGAAGAAACCCTTGCCCGACCATGGGTGAAACCTGGTACTCCCGGGCTCGAACACAGGATAGGTGGTATCGAGAAGGATTATCTCACCGGAAATATTAGTTATGCGCCTGCAAACCACGAGCAGATGGTACGGGTTAGGCATCAGAAGGTGGCGAAAATCAACCAGGATATCCCCCCAACTCAAGTAGACGGTCCGGAGGAAGGAAAACTGGTAGTGATCGGGTGGGGTAGCACGTACGGAGCTATTGCGGCCGCCGTCCGAGACGCCCAAGAAAAGGGCCATAAGGTAGCGCACGTTCATCTGCGTTATCTTAATCCGCTTCCCGATGATCTTGGTTCCGTTCTGGCAAGATACGAGAAGGTTTTGGTGCCGGAGATGAATATGGGACAGCTCTTGAAATTAATCAGGGCAGAATATCTGATTGATGCTGTAGGATTGAACAAGATTCAGGGGAGACCCTTCAAGGTTTCTGAAGTAGCTGCGCGTATAGCCCGTATGTTGGAGGATTAAGGACCATGACTACAGATGCTGCAACCAAACTCACGAGAAAAGATTTCGTTTCGGACCAGGATGTGCGCTGGTGTCCCGGATGTGGAGATTATGCGATCCTTGCGCAGGTCCAAAAGATTTTCCCGGAATTAGGTATTCCGAAAGAAAAAGCGGTTTTTATATCAGGAATAGGCTGCTCGAGCCGGTTCCCTTATTACATGAACACTTACGGGTTTCACACAATTCACGGTCGCGCCCCAGCCATCGCGTCGGGCTTGAAAATATCGCGGCCGGATTTGCATATTTGGTTGGTAACCGGCGACGGAGATGGGTTGAGCATAGGTGGCAATCATCTTATTCATGCATTGCGTCGGAATGTCGAACTGAAAATAATGCTCTTCAATAATAGGATTTATGGACTGACGAAAGGTCAGTACTCGCCTACCTCCGAACTCGGGAAGGTTGCAAAGTCCACGCCCATGGGGTCCACTGACCATCCGCTTAACCCGATATCTTTGGCGATCGGAGCGGAGGCGACTTTCATCGCACGGAGCGTAGACACAGAAGCCAAGCACCAACAGCAAACGTTGAGAAGTGCGGCCGCGCATAAGGGCGGAGCGTTTATAGAAATACTCCAAAACTGTAACGTTTATAACGATGGAGTATGGGATCAACTAAAGGATAAGGATTCCAAATCGGACACGCAACTGTTGCTAGAACACGGCCAGCCTATGCTCTTTGGGAAAAATAAAGATCGTGGCATCCGGCTAGATGGGATAAAACCGGAAGTGGTAAAGCTTGGAAACGGTATAAGTGTTGACGATATGTTGGTACACGATGAACATGATCAAACATTAGCCTACTTACTCGGCCGCATGACGCCGCCTAATTTCCCAACGCCATTAGGTGTGCTTTTTTCTACAGAGAGACCGACTATAGAATCGCTAATGAATGATCAGATCAGGGACGCGATCGACAAAAATGGCACTGGAAATATCGATGACCTACTTCGGCAAGGGGATGTTTGGTCAGTAGATTAACGAAGTCGAGATGCGGCATTAGCAGACTAGTATGTCTCCGACAAGAACGGGAGTGTCTTAGAATTCATGCCCGTAAATTTTCGCATTCCGTGCCCGCAGTGCGGCAAAACCATCCTAAAGAAACGTGAGGGTCGCTGCACGCACTGTGGCGCACCAGTAACTGACCACCTGGATCGGGCAAAGGACCGTGAAGAACGTATCGAGAGGTTAGTGGCCGTTGTCGGAACGGGATTGGTTTTGCTCGTTTTATTGGTAACCGGCGGCCTAGGACTTCTCGAAGGTGTTGTTATGTACGGTGCTACTGGCGCGGCGATGTTTTATCTGGCAAAAAAGACATTCAAGGCGAACCGCGCGCGAAACGGAAAACAGTAAAACGGGGAAGTAACACTATGGAAAAGGCTATACTGAAAAATAAGATCAGAGAACTCAAAGTTGTACGTGACGGTGCGGTAGAAAATAAAAAAACGGTAGAGCTTAAAAAAGTCCGCCGAGAAATTCGGGCGTTGAAACGGCAACTGCGTGAAGCGGCCCGTACCAAAAATGCGGAAGCGGCAGCACCAGCGGAAGCGGCAGTACCAGTGGAAGCGACCGAAGAGTCAGGACCGAAAACCTCTTCTTGACGGTACGATTTAACCTAGTTCATTTCGCCCTACCCACAGCCCGGGCCAGTCAAGATGTTGAGCCGGCTGGCAACCGCCCTTATAGATTTTTTTCGTCACTTGCGTGGCAAGTCCATCCAAGAAAGGAAAAAAGAGTATGAATGTGCGTGTTCGGTCACATAACATCGTAAAGGTACGAAGCGATTTGTTGGTTGTGCCTTTAATGGAAGGGGAACAGAACGGAGACCTCATCAAGGAGGTTGACGGCGCTGTTGGGCGTTGCCTAACGGCGGAGATCCGCCGTAGGAAATTTCGAGGTAAGCAAAACGAGACGCTCCTATTCCAGAGCCACGGTCGCCTTGCTTGTACAAGTTTGTTGCTCATTGGCGTGGGTAAAAGGAAGGACCTCGAACAGGAGAAGTGGCGCAAAGTTGGTGCGATGGGGCAGAGGCAGGCACAGAGTCAGCGGTCAAAGACCGTCGCTTGGTTCATGGAATCGTTGGAAAGAGCAACTTCACTGGCTCCCGACTTGCTTGAGGGGTTTTTATTGGCGAGTTACAGATTTTCCAAATACAAGTCGACTAGTGAACGTCCGAGCGTTATACAGACGGTCACTTTTGTGGCTCCGCTTCTGCGGAACAGTGCGAAGTGGACCCAGGGTATTGAAAAGGTCAAACAAGTTGCACATGGAGTACACTTGGCACGGGATATGGTTAATGAGCCCCCCTCCATCTCTACCCCTTCGTATTTGGCGCGAGAAGCCAGGAAATTGTCCCGTATGAAAGGGATGAAAGTTGAAGTGTGGGGGCCCGCAAAAATCAAGGCCTCAAAAATGAACGGCCTAGTTGCTGTGTCTCGGGGGAGCGACGAGGAACCGAGATTTATAAAATTGTCGTACATGCCGACCGGCAAACCCAGAAAGAAAATAGCCCTCGTGGGTAAAGGATTAACCTTCGATTCGGGCGGCTTATCGTTAAAACCAGCAAAGTCGATGGAGACAATGAAGCTGGATATGTCCGGTGGCGCAGCGGTTATTGGCGCCTTACGAGCTGTGGCTGCCTTGCAACCGCAGGTACAAGTGACTGGTTATGTACCATCGTCGGAAAATATGCCGGGCGGGACGGCACAGAAGCCTGGTGACATTATTTCGTACCCTAATGGTAAAAGTGTTGAGGTGCTGAACACCGATGCAGAGGGGCGGCTAATCCTGGCGGATGCGCTTATCCTTGCAGTGAAGGAAAAACCAGATGTCATAATTGATCTGGCCACGCTTACCGGTGCGTGTATGGTGGCCCTGGGGAGCCATGTTGCGGGTTTGTTCAGCAACAATGAGGAACTGGCCAAAGCGCTGTTGGAAAGCGGCCGGATTACTGGGGAGAAGCTTTGGCACATGCCTCTCGTTAAGGAATATAAGAACGATATCAAAAGTTCTATTGCTGACATCAAAAATATTGGTGGCGGGTACGGTGGAGCGATTACGGCTGCGTTGTTCCTGGAGGAGTTTGTGTCCGATCTTCCCTGGGCTCATTTGGACATAGCAGGTCCGGCTTTTTCGGAGCGAGAGCTTTCCTATGCGCCTCGTGGAGGAACCGGATTCGGAGTACGGACTCTTGTGCAATATGTTCTGAGTGCCTGATGTAGGAATAGGGTGAATTTTTTATAACTGTCGGATCAATCCGCGAACTACGGATGAAGTCGCCTTCCAAAAGAAGCATAGAAAACCTTGCGCAGCTCAACCGCGCAATTGTAAATTGCGACAGGTGTCCTAGAATGCTTGAGCATTGCGGGCAAACTGCCAGAGAGATGGCCCGCCGGTACCGGTATCAAAACATTTGGGGCCGACCAGTCCCCAGCCTAGGCGGTCCTGGTGCACGACTCTATGTGGTCGGTTTAGCTCCAGCGGCTCACGGCGGAAATAGAACAGGACGTGTATTCACGGGGGACAAGAGTGGGGATTGGGTTTTTAGAGCGCTCTACACCTACGGTTTCGCGAACCAGCCCCAGTCGACAGCCAAGCGAGATGGTTTGGTTCTACGGGATTGCTATATAACCGCTGCTGTTCATTGCGCCCCCCCCCAGAACAAACCTGAACGGGAAGAGTTTGATTCGTGTCGGGCTTACTTGGTTCGAGAGATCCAACTTCTGTCCAAGGTAAGGGTCGTTGTAGCGCTTGGCCAAATCGCGTTTCGTATGTATCTCAAGGCGAGGAGGGAGGCGGGGCAGGCATTGCCTGTCCCGTCTCCCAAGTTTGGGCATGGGGTCTGTTATGATCTTGGTGGAGTCTTTTTGTTTGGCTCGTACCACCCGAGTCAACAAAACACATTTACAGGTCGTTTGACGAAGTCAATGTTTCATTCAGTCTTTCGTAAGGTACGGCGTATCGTCGATCGAGACTAGTTTAATTCCTCAATCCCTTCCCTGACTCTATTCCGCGAATATGGCGTTGATTACTTCGTCAATTGCGCGCTGAGAATCCTGGTCATCAGTTAACGAGCGAGAGACTGCAACCGTACAAGAGCGCCGGGGTGCCACGCCCCGTTTGATTAACTGTCCAGCGTATATGAGTAGACGCGTGCTGACTCCCTCCTCTAGCCCGCTCGTCTTGAGATGACGCACCTTCTCCCCAAGCTTGGCCAACTCCAGCGCAACCTCTAAGGGTAGTTGGCTCTCGTGAGATATGATTTCTGCTTCCTTATCCCGTGGGGGATAGCTGAACTCAACCGTCACAAACCGTTGTCTTGTCGAATGCTTGAGGTCTTTTAGGATACTTTGGTATCCGGGGTTATAGGAAATGACTAAAAGGAAATCCTGATGTGCCTCTAAAATCTCAGCTTTCTTATCGACGGGGAGAATCCGACGATGATCCGTGAGCGGGTGAATAAGTACAATCGTATCTTTCCTCGCCTCGACGATTTCGTCTAAATAGCAAATCGCACCCGTCCGTACAGCTTGAGTCAGCGGCCCGTCAACCCAGACAGTGTCGTCTCCCTTGATCAGGTAACGGCCCACAAGATCGCTGCCGGTAAGGTCTTCATGGCAGGCCACAGTAATAATATTCTCAGAGGTCTCATCTCGGTTAGAGGACATGAGCATATGGGCCATGTGTTCCACGAACCGTGTTTTTCCACAGCCGGTCGGTCCTTTCAGGAGTACGGGAAGCCGACAGTCGTAAGCCGCACGAAAGATTTCGACTTCGTCTCCTACCGGGAGGTAAAAAGGAGCGGGCTCATTAACAGTGTGGTCTGATTGTTTGCTCATATTGATTTATCGTTTCCTATAACGGAGGTGTTTCTATTGTCTGCATGACAGATTGCGTTTGTCCATCTACTAACTCTACTGTCACTTGACCACCTACGTTGTTTTCTTTCTGAGCTATACTGATCTGTAGTGTGAGCTTCTTCACGAAACCGTCGCGAACCGATTGCGGCATCTTGGCCATGGGAAAATTCTCAAGGGAAATTCGCGCTCGGGTATCGGAAGGCCATCGGATGTTGATGATCTTTGGAGCCATCATCTCATGTGATCGAAACAACATTTCGACCGTTTCTCTGAAGCCACCTCCTGCCACGGTTGCCATTGTTGTTTCGGTTGATGTTTGTTTCGGTCTATCTTGGTCGAACCCCGTTCCCATCAATTCGTCTATTCGCGCTCGAATGTCTTCGCTTTCAGTAAGCTCTTTTGCTCGCTTCAACGAATAGGTCGCTTCCCCGATCATTGCTCGTTTTTCCTCGCCCTCATCAAGGTCTTTTGCTCGCTCTTGGTAAGCAATTCCCAGATTGAAATGTGCTTGAAAAAATTTAGCATCCTCTCCGAGGACTGCTTGGTACGTGTCTATGGCCTCCACGGTCCTGCCAGTGTACAGGTACATGGTGCCCAAGTCAGTCATTACGCTTGTGTCCCCAGGGTCCAGTTCGAGGTAGAGCTGGTAATATTCAATTGCTTTTTCGTGTTCTTGGAGGTCGTAGTATACGTTTCCCAGTCCGCGCAATCCGGCGAGGTTCTTTGGTTGTAATGCGTGCAGCCTACGGTACGAAGCAAGTGCGGCACTCCGGTAGCTGGAATCGAATTGCGAGGCGCGGAATTGAACATCGGCGAGATTCAACCACGCGGTCGGATTGTCGGGTTGCTCAGTTGCGTTTGTCGCTAAGTCCCGTATACGGTCGGTGACTTCCTCTGGAAGATTGATTGGTGCGTCGGCATTCTCTAGGAGTGACCCACCGGTGCTCGCTATACTGTTGCGGGCGTCCTCGTTGGCTTCAGAGGGGCTGAATGGGTGCGTGCGAAGTATAAACACCCAAATTGCGGTGCCCAATAACAGGTATAAACACAGTATGGATATACCTGTAACTCGCAAGCGCCTTGCGGAATCATCACTGACGGGTTGGGATGATTCCAAATCGGCGGACGTGCTCTTACTCTGTTGGTCCGTGAAGGACACACCGCAATTAGTACAAAACTTCGCGTTTTCGACTGCCTTTGTCCCGCATTGAGGGCAAAAACTCAGTGATGCCACCTTTACCTCCGTCTCATGAAAGTAACTAACAATAATGCCGCGTGCCCGCTAGGCCATAGCCTTTAGGCGTCCAGTTGACAGTGTAGGATCAGCGTGGATAAGCTGGCCCAATTACTGGGAGGTTGGAATGGCCAAGAGTGTGACCGACGATTCGCATTTCGCGGAGGGGACAGCAGTCCTGGAGCAATGGGGAATTACTGCATCGGCTATTCGGGATGGTTCGGTTCCCGTTTCGGCTCTTGAAGAAGTGATGGGAAGAAGCGCAGATGCGGACAGGGCGCTCGCATGGTTATTGGGCAGTGCCGCATCGACCGCGTTTGGCGAGTTTTTAGTCAAGTGGGAAGTCAAGGCAAAAGAGAAGCGTTTACGCAAAGAAATTAATCGGTCTCTTTACAGGCTGGCCCAGCGCGGCATCAAGACGGAACGTTCCCAAAAATCCCGGACCAAAAAAATATTGGCGCCAATCGAACCAGAGGGCTATCTTTCTCCTATGGATGGAAAGGGTGACCGGTTAGTATGGTTGACCAAACCGCGAGTGGGAGGTGGATTGCAATTCCTGTCCTCTCTAGTGAACGAGCCTCTGGGTATGCGCTACATAGAAGGCACGGAAGTTACACGTAAGGTCCTGCGACAAGCGCGTAGGGACCTCAGCGAAAATAATAAGATCTCGATGATTGAAGCCGACTGGCGCTACTGTGATTTTATCATGCATGAGGGGTACGAACGTAGTCGGGCCGAAGGTAAAACTGAAGTGGACTCTTACTTGGCCGCCCGCTCTCATGTAGTGACAACTGCACCGACTGCTACTCGAGTGCCTTTACCCGAAGGGATGGAGATTGATTCCAACGCGTCGAAGGAGGCCGATTTGGCTGACTCCTTGCTGTTAACTGAGGAGCCAGAGATTCAGCGTTGGCTTTTTGATGCAGAGCAGGCCAAGCCCTATTTAGAAAAAATTAACAGTGCCCAGGATAGTCCTCTCGTTCTTAACCAGCACCAGAAACAAGAGCGTGTGAACGAGGTAATTAAAGATGCTGTGGTGGAGCTATTTTCTGGGCACAGTGGGGAATCCTATTCGAGAAGGTTCGAAGAGACGGCTATGTATTTTGCTTCTACAGCTAGACCAGTATCGGCGCGAAGAGCTCTAACTGTGTCTTTGGCTCTGCGTTCAGAAGGGCATAGCGGCCAAGACATACCGCTTTGCGAAGGTTTAGTTCGGCAGAGTATCAGCCTGCACTACAAAGAGGAAAAGCAGCAAGAGCAGGAGGAAGCAAAAGGGTCGTTGATTATGAAACCTGCTGATTTTGCTGCCCAAGGTGGACGCGGTCGGCGCTCCTGAAACTAAGGCGGTGACGACATAGTTTGGTGATTGACCGTTTCTATGTTTTTCGGGTGTGGGTAAAACACAAGTCATAGCCTGCGTACGGACTCGCTGCGTATGTACCGAGGCTCTCCAGGAAGAGTTTTAAGATCTGAGTTGACAATGACGAACCGCCGCTATACGCGTGGTGCGAGATTCGACAGAAAAGGAACAACAGGAGGATCAAATGGCAAGCGAACAATTACAGCAAACACTGGCGATGTTCAAAGAAATGGGCGAGAAGATGGCCGAAGCCAAAGATATGGATGCAATGCGCGCAGTTATGGTAGAGGCCCAGGCACCGGCGGGAGTTACATGCACGGCAGTTGATGCCGGTGGCGTGTCGGCCGAGTGGAGCGTTGCCGACACGGCCGCAAACGACAAAGCGATTTTGTATGTCCATGGTGGTGGCTTCGTGATGGGATCGGCTGGATCGCATAGGGATCTGACGGGCCGGTTGTCAAAGGCCTCTGGTGCCCGTGTGCTTTCGCTCAATTATAGGTTGGCCCCCGAACACCCATTCCCGGCGCAGATTGACGATTCGGTAGCAGCGTATAGTTGGCTCCTGGAAGAAGGTTACAAACCATCAAACATCGCTATAGCCGGAGATTCGGCCGGTGGAGGCCTAGCGTTTTCTGCCCTGCTTGCCATCCGAGATTCGGGCAAACCTCTTCCCGCAGCGGGCGTAGGTATTTCACCATGGGTTGATATGGAGGGAAAGGGAGACTCGATGAGCACGCGTGCGGCCGTCGATCCAGTGGTTCAAAAAGAAGGATTGTTGGGAATGGCGATACTCTATTTAGGTGACGCAGAGCCAACCAATCCACTAGCGGCCCCGCTGCATGCGAATCTCGAAGGTTTACCGCCTCTGCTGATCCACGTTGGTGACTCCGAAACACTATTGGATGACTCCAACAGGATCGCTGCAAAGGCGAAGAGTGCCGGCGTTGATGTTACCCTCAAGGTCTGGGACGAGATGCCCCACGTATGGCATTTGTTCGCTCCTATTCTTCCAGAAGGGCAACAGGCAATTGAAGAGATAGGTTCTTTTTTCCAGGCGCGCACGCAGTAGACGTCCTTCATATCTGACGATGGTTGGCGGATAGCAAGGTGTCCGCCCACCGGTTGAAATATGGTGCGGCAACTTCATTTGAGTGTGGCGGATCAGTCGCCCGTGCGACAAGGGGAAACTGCGGCTCAGGCTTTACGGGAAACCGTTATGCTTGCAGAGGCCGTAGAGAGTTTCGGTTACGAACGATTTTGGGTTGCCGAACACCATAACCTTCCGGGATTTGCAGGTACGAGCCCGGAAATAGTAATTGGTCAAATTGCTTCCCGAACGAGAACGATAAGAGTAGGCAGCGGCGGGATAATGCTGTCCCATTATAGTTCGTTAAAAGTGGCGGAGACCTTTCGCGTGCTGGAGTCTTTCCATCCAGGGCGGATCGATCTGGGATTGGGCCGTGCGCCAGGCAGTGACCAAAGAACAGCTGTAGCCCTTGCCTTTCCTGGCCAACCCAATGACATTCGACATTATCCAGAGCAAGTAGACGATTTAATTGCATATATTTCTGATGAAATCCCGTCATCTCACCGCTTCGCTGGTGTTCATGCCGGACCGACCAAAGGTACATGTCCAGAAGTTTGGCTTCTGGGGTCAGGGATAGATTCAGCTCTTCTCGCAGCGGAACGGGGTCTGCCCTTCAGCTACGCACATTTTTTCGGTGTGGGTGTTGAGCACGGACCATCCATAGTCGATAGTTATCGTCGCAGTTTCCAAGAATCAGAATTTCTAAGCGCTCCAAAAGTTCAGGTTGTTGTGCAAGCCCTATGCGCAGAAACCAACGAGGAGGCACGCCATCTTGCAGCTAGTAGGAACATGGTGAGGCTTAATATTGTACGCGGCCGTCGTTCTGGGATGGTGACTCCGGAAGAGGCCTTAGATTATCCGTATTCCGCTCAAGAAATTGCCTACCTTGAACAGTATGGTCGGTCGAATGTTGACGGTGACCCGGATCGTGTTAGGGAGCGTCTTGATGTGCTGGCCGAGACTTTTCAAACGGATTGTTTTGGAATTGTGACCATATGCCACGATTTCTCAAAACGGATACGGTCTTATGAGCTGATCGCGAAGGCCTGTGGCTTGGAGGGCCGCGAAGAGGAGCGACCGTCGCCTGCTGCTTCTTAGAACGGCTGAATAAAGTCTCTTCTCTTTGGTCCGGTTTTCGCAGTTTTCTACCCATACGAATGATTTAGCTCGTGGCTACTGCTTTAGTTGGACTCCAAAACAATCGAAATGGACGCGAAAAGGACATTCCCCGGGAGGGTTTTCTGGTCCTTCCGTTTCTAGGGATTGCCTCATAACCAGTTGTCTAGTTTGGATGTGGGCAGCCCAACAATAGGTTTTCAGGTGAGGGAAAAGGTCCGGAATAATATCGGATGGACGCAAATCACAGTCGTGATATGATATACCCATGGGCAGAGAGCCTCGAAACAAAAAATTGGCCGAAACAACCGGTTCTTCGAAGAAGCAGGTAGCGAAGAAAGCCCGGCTTCAGCAGGCCGCGCCAAAGAAGGCCGCTGTGAAGAAGCAGGTAGCGAAGAAAGCCCGACTTCAGCAGGCCGCGCCAAAAAAGGCCGCTGTGAAGAAGCAGGTAGCGAAGAAAGCCCGACTTCAGCAGGCCGCGCCAAAGAAGGCCGTTGGTAGCAAGCGGTCGAAGACCCGAGAAAATTTGAAGCCGAAACAGTGGATTGAGGCATTCGTGCGCGGAATAATTGTACTGCAGCTTCAGGATTTTTTCCGTTGGTGTTGGAAGAATCTGGACCGAAAGCAGGAACGTGAGACCGTGGCGGCACTGTATAGGGCAATTTTCTTTCCGTTTGAGTCGATGCCGGAGTACGAAAGGCTCCCAATTTGGAAACACGCGAAGGCAGTACGCCACGTCGGAAGTATAACCGCAAAAAGCGCCAGCTTAGTCCAAAGGATTGCTGTGCGATGGGCGGAAGAGACCGGCCAGAATATAGACAACGTGGGCTAATTTCGGTGGTGACGCGCAAAATCAAACGTGAGAAAAATTTTATTTATTCTCTGCCCTGTGTCTCTGCAAAAACGTATTTCCCGTCCCGTTTTTCGACCCATTGGCCGCGACCAGTTGTCTGCCCGTCTGTGTCTAGCCGGGTTCGTATGACCTCGAGTTCCTCTTCCATGGGCGGTTCGAGGGTTTCAATCTTAGGCGCGAGTTTTGGCGTGAAGGACATTTCCTCGAGGACCATTTCGACCGTTACGAAAGGGGATACTGCCATTAGCATTAATTCACATGACTTTTTGTCGTACCCGAACATGGCCCAAGGTGTAAAAACCCGCCAGGGCCCGGTGTCAGGCGGTAAGCCTTTTTCTTCCCGGGATCCAGGTCCCTCTAGAAATCCTGGAGACGAGATAAAATCTACTCTTTCCGGAAATTTTCTCTTTTGTTGATCCGTCATTAAGATGGTACGCCAACACTGGGCCGCGATAGTATCGGCTCCGCCGGGGCCGCCAAAGCGCCGCCCTTGCCCGTTTTTGTACTCTCCGAGGACTGTAGAGTTGATATTTCCGTAGCGGTCAACCTGAAGCGTGTTGAGGATGCCAACATCCACATAGCCCATCTGAGCGAAGTTTCCTGCTGTATTCATTGTACCCCACTGGAGTGCCCGGTACCCTGCTCGCGAGGCGACCATGGTCATTAGCGGATCCCAGGGCATAATAGATTGTGGGGCAATTACGCCGTCCTCCGTCATGTACTGCACGCCAGAGGTGTACAATTGTTGTGCCAACAGTATGCTGTAAAGGGGCTCACCGCCACCGCCAACCCAGTAACTTTTGTTTTCCTCGATGACTCGAGACACCGTACAAATCAGATGTTCCCTTTCCGCGAAATGTGTGGCCGGTTTCATATGGAGTACCCCTCCCGAATGGTTTCTCGGCGCTGTAGATCCTGCAGCTTTTTAAATCCTACACGTTTTTCTAACATTTCCTCGTGCGACCCGACGCTGTACACCCATTTGTCTAGATACGGCCCTAGGTTTCCTCTCATGGTCCCACCGAAGCATTCTACAACATGCGCGACGTCGGAAGCGTACTTTCCTTGAACGGTTCCCGGGTACGCTCCATATGGTGCATGAACGACCGCATCCACCACGAAATGAGGGATTGAGGTTCTCCCGGGATCCCGACGGAATTCGTCAGTTTCAATTATTTCCTCAGCGGATATGATGACCTTTTTCGACGCGAGCGCACAATCTACGTGAGATATACCAGTCCCAAAAACTCTTGCGTTTCCATAGATATCGGCCTGGTGCACGTGTACGATTGATACATCTGGATTGAGGGCAGGGAGCAGCACTATTGGCTTTCCCGAAAAAGGATCTTTCGCTAATTTCGCTCCGGAATGCAGGAAGCCATCAGTACCTCCAAATGAACGGACTGCAATAAACGGCAGACCTTGTGCGCCAGCCTGGAGCCGGTATGTAACGACAACATTAGAGTACTCGAAAGTCTCCAAGCGACCATCTGCTACTGCCTTTGACAGCCAGGGTCCGAATCCGACGAACGCTATATCCGCCTTTGTGGCGCAACCGGCCTCCACCAACAACGCGAGCGCCACATACGTGAATTTTCCACAAACCCATAGACTGCGCTTTTTCTGACGAATCACTTCTCGTATCAATGAACTTGGGCCGCGTTGAAAGTAATTGCAGTCATAGGCTAGGTAGTCACCATCAGAAACGAAGGTTTTTATCGCCTCGTGCTCGTTCATAACCTTATTTACTAAGGTCCGGGATTTATGGTCACGCACCCAGGCGCGGAAACCATCTGGATCAGGTGCAAAGTACTCGCCGTTACCCTCTGCAATTATTTCCATGCTGTGGTTTTTCTCCTCCCTGCGGCTATTTTTAGGTCAGCGAACCAGGGTCAATCCACACTTTAACTACCACAAGCGAAGAAAGCCTGCCAACGCCGGTGCACGGTTGTGCCGGTGAATCGAGAGTTCAGTTGATTCATATGTTTGGCCAGCCTTTCGGGCTTGCAATGTTCGGAACCTTCCTTTATCCATTGGGCGCATTCAGCGCTGGCACGTGTACTGCGGTCTGACGGTGGGGGGTTATCTAGATCGGGGGAGAACTTGCGGTTAGTGTGGTTGGTTGTATCGTTTACCCTGTTCGTCGGAGGACGGGCACTCGCCGAGGCTCCCGCGTCAAATGTGGGGGAGAAACTCGAGGCGTTCCAGTTACGGGAGGACTTCCAACAATACGGAGTAGGGGAATTCCCGACCCGTTGGAAGGTCCGGGGCAGTGAACCTCTCGCGAGGAAGATATACCGTGTAGCTCAAGAAGGTGACAATAAGTTTCTTCGCGCCTACGCGGTAGACCAAGATGTACAAATCGGACTTGAAGGTGACTTCGAGCCTAAGGATTACCCGCTCCTGCGTTGGCGATGGAGGGCCACTCGGTTGCCTGTCGGTGCTAACGAGCGCACCAAAAAGACTAATGACTCGGGGGCGGCGGTCTATGTTGTGTTTGACAGCCGCATTATTCCGCGGGCGATCAAGTACGTGTGGAGCACCACCCTTCCTGTTGGCTCTCGTTTTGATAGCCCCGTTTATTGGCGAGCGAAGGTAGTAGTACTGCAGCAGGGGCCTGCCAAGCCGGGCGAGTGGATCCAAGAAACTGTAAATTTTTACCGTGACTATAAGGAACTCTTCGGTTTCGACCCGGGCAAAGTAAAAGGAATCGCGATACTTTCCGACTCCGACACGATGTCGGATGTCGCGGAGGCCGCCTATGACGACTTTGTTCTATTGCCGGAAGGCGCGTTGGATGCATCGAAGGAGAAGGCGTTCAATGCGCCCAAGGGTGATTCCCCGGAGACGGGAAACTAGCCTATATATAGACACGGAACGAAGTTATTTGCGGCTAATAGGCTTCGTGGCCTGGTGGAGCGAGCACGAATGAGCAGGCATCCGTGGTATGCTCGAGGGGTTGGCGCCGGTCTGTTATACTTATTTCTAGTTTTGAACTTGTAGGCTGATTACTGGTGCGCGAATCGCTGGTGACGAAGAGACCTTTGTAGGGAAAGGTGCCAGGTGGTCTTATGAGGCCGATCGTTGGTGGTGTGCGGAACTGCCTGTCCTGTGTCCTGGTCCAGAAAATTTGCCGGTGATTTGTGTAAAATGGCCAAAGGTGAATTGCCGCCTCTCTGACCTGGAATTCGATGTATCGTCCCGAATTGCGATGTAAAATGCAGAAATATACGACAGTCACAAATACGCAGACGCACTCTGAAGAGACGAGGCGACTGCTGCAATTGGAGGCGAAACGGCGTCAAGACCTCATAATGTCCTCTGAGGATCGCGTGGCTATTACTAGAACCCTTTCTGGCGAGACATTGCTTTATACTATCAAAGAGATCGGTATGACTGATGCGGCGGATTTGCTGGCGTTGGCTTCCCGGGACCAAGTCAGACACATATTTGACCTGGATTGCTGGAGAAAAGACCACTTTGACGATAAGCGGCTCCTCGACTGGTTAAGCACTTTACAAGAAGGTGGCGAGGGCAAGCTGACCGAATGGTTACTAGATGTAGACATCGAAATTTTGGTTCTCTTAATACAACGACATGTCGAAGTCATCCGACGGGCGGACATTGAAGACGATGTAAACTTTAATCACTCGAAATATTTTACATTTGATGACCAGTATTTACTCCGATTTTACGGTGATCCGATTCCTATTTTACGATCTCTGGTTGAGCACCTCAGAAATGTAGATTATCGCATGTACCTGCACATGCTGGAGAATAGCTTGTTTGAGCTTGCAAGCGGCCTGGAAGAAGAGGCTTTGCGATGGAGGACAGCACGAATAGCAGATCGCGGATACCCTGGCTACTCTGAGGCCCGTGAGTTTTTTTCTTACGTTCCGCCTGGATCGGTTCTGCCTAAACTTTATCGTCGTGAGAACGAGACAGAAGACGACGTTGAAGCGGGCGATCTTGCACGTCCGGATCACGCACTTGTATTGATCGCGAATCCTTCGTCGTCTTTCCTCAATGCGATGGTCTCGTGCTCTCGAAGCGTAAGGGCGATCATAGGACAAGAGTTAGCCTACTTGACGAATCTGGTTGTTACTGCAGAGGCCCGTGATACTGGTGATGTAGAGGAAATCCGCCGATGTGTCGAAATGGCGCATGACAATGTAAATATTGGACTTCTTTATTCCGCCGCGAACGAAGAAAGCGACCTAGTAAGATTGCTGGAATCTAATCGGTTAAGTTTGTTCTTCCGCTACGGCCTCAGTCTAGTCCAACGACTTCAGCACCGTGGGGATTTGGTTTCCCAGCGTCTGGAGGCGCAAGGGTTTTCCGAGTGGGGGAGTTACCTGGACTCCCCCTATATAGAAATGTTCCGGGGGCTAAAAATGCGCTATCCAGCCTATTTCGTCGGGCTTGACAGGCCTGGTGAGATCTCTTTTAGGAATTTCGCCGAGATATCAGAAGTGGAGACGGTCGAGTATCTTCTGAGATGTATACCAGCGTGGTTTGATTTTTTTAGATTTCACAGGATCATGCCAGTTCCGCCTGTTCAGAAAGGTGTGACATTGTCCGTGTTATGGAACACCGCGTTTGCTCGCTATGTGCTTGGCGGTGAAAGGTCTGTCCTGCCCCTGAGCAGCGAAGAGCTTCGTGAATTTCGACTATTGATGTCGAACACTTCATGGGAAATGCGATGGCTGTCGTACAAGCACGAAAGCCTGTCAGAAATGCGCCAGTCGACCGATATAGAAGAAGCGATGGACCCCCTGTTTTCTCACGCACGTCAGAAGCTCGAAGACATATTAGTAGTTGAAGCAGATTCCGTCGATCTTCGGTTCATAGAGGGGCTCCTTGTTCGTGACTAGTCATTAACATTTTCTGACAAGGAATTGAGGTACGGAGTTAGAGACTATGGAACATTTACGAGGCAAAACGGCGGTGATTACGGGTGGGGCAAGTGGGATTGGTTTAGCGACGGCGCGTGCTCTCGGAGCCCAGGGCACCAAACTAATGATTGCAGATGTTGAAGAATCTGCATTGAACCAGTCGGCCGGAGATTTGTCGGACGCGGGCTATGAAGTGGAAGCGGTTGCCTGCGACGTGGGAGACTTAAATTCCATGGCACTGTTGGCCGACACAGCCTTTCAGAAATGGGGAGCTGTGCATATTGTCTTTCACAATGCTGGAGTAGCGGTGGGTGGGCCTGTCGCCGATATGAAGCATAGTGATTGGGAATGGACGCTGCGTGTTAACTTGTGGGGACCTATTCACGGAGTCGAGGTCTTTACCAAAAGAATGATAGCGGGCGGGGCCGGTGGTCATATGGTATTTACGGCGTCGTTCGCTGGTCTTGTTCCCAACATAGGCTTGGGGCCGTATTGTGTTTCGAAATACGGTGTCGTTGCGCTCGCGGAAGTCTTGAGGCGTGAGCTGCGGCGGCATGACATCGGGGTTTCCGTTCTGTGTCCAATGCGAGTCGACACGAACATTGGCCTAGCTGGGCGCAATCGTCCAGGTGTACTGGGCGGCCCTGGCGCATCGCCAGGAGTACCCGAGCAAGGACCTGAAAATGACGCGTTAGCCGGCCGCGTTCTTGATGCCGAAGGTGTTGCGCAATCCGTAATTGAATCTATTAAAATGGACCGCCTGTACATTCTGCCACACGAGGAAAGCCGAGACGCTATCCGTCGTCGTTTCGAGAGAATTGATCAGGCGTTCGGAGATTTTCCACCGCGTTGAATCTAGCGTGGGACTGAACGAGTTTCGTGTTTGTCCTGCAAGCGGGACAACGAAACTGCTGATGCTTTCGCAAGACTGCTGTCTTTGGAGTGTGTCTGGCTCTCGAGGGCATCCAGCACCCGAGGATCTCGTTTACCGATTTTGCCACAGATAATTGCAGCGTGCCGGCGGACCCTAATTTGAGCGTCGCCGAGCATAACGTTCGCGACCTTTGAACGAAGCGAAGTTGTGGTCCGCGAGAGACCTCCAATGCAGGACAAACTGGCCATTCGCACCGTTTCGTCCTTGTCATCAAGACATATCATGTATGATTCGACGGCGTCACTTTCCCGTGTACCCAAGTCACGCAAGCAATAGAGAGACATGCGACGTTGTACGGAATTCCCTTTGGTAGTGAGGTTTATCATGTGAGAAACGACATCTTTACGGTGACGTTTCGCCAGTTCAAGAATCGCCATCGCGGCGGCCCATCGAAGGTCGCTCTCCTGGTGTCCTATATTTTCGATCAATACAGGCAGCGGCAATGGTCGTTTGAGAGGTATGCGGGAGAGGGCGAATGCGGCGGTCCAGCGTACACGGGTGTCGTTGTTTGTTAAACGTCTCGTTAGTCCATCAACAACTTCTGGGTTAGTTTGTCCGAACTCTACTAAGATGTCGCAAACTTCCCTTTGTACCTTCTTTGAAGTATTTCCGAGTTGGACGAATAGTTTGCGCAACATTTCCCCCCGCTGAAAGGGTTCGCACCGGTCTGACCGGAGTGCGTGTAACGTGTCCCGAAGAGCGGAACTTCCAGTTTCGAGAAGCTTGTGGTGCGCGTGTCCCGTAATAGGGTTCTTCTCGCTGGTTTTCATTTAGCGGGCCCGTGGTGCTGTGTACCGCGAAGGATAAGTCCAGGTAATAGATCCAATTTTCCGGCACCGAGCAAATAGCGATTCGGTGGAAGGTAGGTGTTACTAACAGCTTCTCCTAATGCTTCGATCTCGAGAGGACAATCTTTCAGATTTTTTTCCAGGACTTGAAGGCCGTCGGGATCAGCAATTATATCGCCGGAAAACGAAATGTCGTGTATTGTCTTTTCCGAGGTGAGGGAAAATTGTACCTCAAGCTCTCCTAGCACTGTGCGCATTGTGGCCGAGTGAGAGAAGTCCGTGTGCCGAAGCGGGGGCCGGCAATCGACAATGTTTTGTAATATTTGTTTGTGTTGGTGCGGAATACCAGCGTAATCTCCCGTCTGCTCGAGACAATCCAATCCATATTCCTTCTGGAATCCAATAGTAAGTACCTCGACAACGTCCTCTAGCGAACATGGCTGGCCTCTTTCCTCTTCTAGAGTTGTCGTTTGTCCGCTTAGAAAGATGTTAGAATGGACCGATCCCGCCGGGTCAATGGCCTCGAGGAAATGGGGTAGGACACTCATATCTCTGCTCAAAAACAGCCCTCCCTCGCATAGGAGTACACCTGTCTCGTCGGTAATGAAGGACAACCAGCCAACCGGGCGCCGACGAATGGTCAAAAAGTCTAACCCGGGGTAGAACGCTTCACAGCGTACCGCCTTTAATCCTTGTAACAGTGGTCGAACGTAACGATTCAATATTTGAAAAGGCGCAATATGTTGGGGATCGTCTGAAAGAAGAAACGACTGATGGGGGAGTATTAAAGAGAATTGTACGAATCCTTGGCCGCTCGGGAAGACCCTCCCTCCCGTTTGGCGCATGACCAACAACGTACCTTGTCGCCTGCTATTCGAGGGTAAAGGCATTCGATGGAAGCGCCCCATCAGGACTACGTCATCGGGGTATGTGTATACGCGCAGAATCGGTGCCCGCGAAACTTTTGCACCGCTCATGAGAGCAAGATCTGCAGCGGTACTCTGTGCAGGGGATATCAGCTTATCAACGACGAATTTTATTTTCGGCCCGCCCATTCGCGCGGATCATAGAAGACTCAAAGCCACACGGCAACGGTCCCTGGCATTTCCAACCGGCTCTCGTTGCCTTACCCCCTCTTGATCGGATAACATCGTCTGTGTGGAAGATCTTTGGGAGAGAGCTCAAGAAATCCTTGAGGCAGGCAAACCGTTTGTACTAGCCACTATAATACGTACCCGTGGATCCGTGCCGCGTGAGGTAGGGGCGAAAATGGTGGTACCCGGTGAAGGCCAGCCCTTCGGAACTATTGGTGGCGGCTGTGGCGAGGGCGAAGTTTTGCGCCGAGCATATCCCGTCCTCGAGCAAATGCTGCCCCCGCGAATCGTGGAAGTGGATTTGACCGGGGACTTTGACCAGGACGAGATACAAGTGTGTGGTGGTACGATGGATGTCGTACTCGATTTGTGGCGCCCTGGAGACCACTTAGAGTTAGCTCGCGATATGGCCGAGACCGTCCGGGACCGCCGTCCTGGCGCTTTGTTTACCGCGCTCGATAGGGTAAACGATTTGGAAGCGGGGACAAAAAGCTGTTTGTTATTTGAAAATGAAGACGCTGTGTCGATGAGACCAGGGGTGTCAATTACAGAAGAAGCGGCGCGTACCCTTGCGTCGTCAGTTTCCCGGGGCAAAACAGGCTTGTTTGCGGTTTCTCCTGAGGGTGCCATCCATGAAGATTCAATTGCGCGCAAAGAGGCATGGCCCCGAGTATTCGTAGACGTGCAGAGGGGCGTCGAGACCTTAATTATTGCAGGAGCAGGCCATATCGCGCAGCCGCTTTGTAAAATTGCGTCGATGCTGGGCTTCCATACGGTAGTGGTCGATGACCGTTGGGCATTCGCAAATCGAGAACGGTTTCCTGAGGCCAACGAAATCCGGGTAGGACCTTTCGATACTGTTTTGGAGAGTTTACCAATCGACGAACAGACATTCGTCGTGGTTGTTACCCGGGGACACGTATGGGACGAGAGCTCGGTGAAGTCTGCGTTGAAGCGTTCTCCGGCGTACGTGGGGATGATAGGTAGCCGGAGACGATCTAAGAGGACGCTAGAGCGGCTAGTTGAGCAAGGCTACAGTCCACAGGAAGTCTCACGGGTTCATACCCCGTTGGGTCTCGATATAGGTGCGGAGACGCCCGCTGAAATAGCTGTTTCGATTATCGCCGAAATTATTCGGTCACGTCGTTCCGGGCCTGAGGAGACCCTCTCACTTGCTGCTAAGGTTCGGCCTGACGGGCCTCTAAAATTTGACCGTTGACACGGATAGGCCATTCGATTCAAACCAATATGATTTCTGGTATCGTCCTTGCTGCTGGCCAATCCCGGCGTATGGGTGTGCCGAAGGCACTACTCTCCTACAAGGGGAAGACATTTATAGACAATATTTGCGCTGCGTTCCTAGCCGGTGGCGTTGGCGAGTTGGTAGTTGTTTTGGGTGGTCACGAACATGAAGAACGGATAAGAGCGGCTGTCCCGAAACACCCTGGAATACGGGTAGTGACAAACCATCGGTACGAAATGGGCCAGTTGTCTTCTCTCAAGGTCGGGTTAAATGCGCTTTCCTCGGCGAGCGAAGCGGCACTAATCAATCTCGTAGACCATCCGCTGGTCACAATAGCGACAGTTAAAGCGGTTGTAGCGTCCTTCCGGGAAAAGGTTCACAATCCCATAATTGTAGCCTGCTATCAGGGGAGACGCGGCCATCCCGTTTTGTTTGCCAGATCTATCTATGAGGAGTTGATGAATGCCCCCCAGAACCAGGGGGCGAAAGCGGTTGTTCGAAAAATGCCGTCGCGCGTCACTGAACTTGCTCTAGCGGATCCGGGCATTCGGGCCGACATAGATACACCCGTAGAGTTTCAGAAGTGGATCGGACGGCTCGATATCGGCTAACAATGGGCCGTGTTCCTATTGTTTTGAACCCTTGCACTCTCCGCCCGTTTTATATAGCAATTTAGAACCCTCAAAATGAGGCAGGAGACTTTGAGTCTCATTCAGAATCGATAAAGGAGGCGATCTTGCACGAACTCAATTACGAAGCCCCGACTTCGCTCGACCAGGCTATAAGTGCATTGGCATCGGCGGGGGATAACGGGCGGATGCTTGCCGGCGGTACGGATCTAATTATTCAGATGCGTGCGGGAGTTAAACAACCAGCACAGGTGATAGACGCGAAAAAAATCCCTGAATTACAGGCACTTTCTTTCGACGCGCAGAATGGACTGCAGTTGGGGGCGGCACTTGCCTGTTGTAAGGTGATCGAGGACGGCGCCATACAAGACAAGTACCCCGGTTTAGTAGAAGCGGCCGGCCTGATTGGATCCGACCAAGTGCTTGCGAGGGCGTCTGTTGGTGGCAATCTTTGTAATGGTTCACCGGCGGCGGATACTACGCCTGCGCTAATCGCTTTGGGTGCCCTGTGCCATGTGGCTGGGCCGAACGGATCCCGGGATGTTCCTGTGGAAGAGTTTGTTACCGGACCCGGTCAAACGGTCCTCCAGGCGAACGAAATCTTGGTGGAATTCCGGATACCGGCCCCGCAGGGTAACACGGCCGATTGCTACCAAAGGTTCATACCTCGAAACGAGATGGACATAGCTGTTGTCGGTGTGGGGTCATGCGTAACACTAGACGGAGAGACTTGCACCGCGGCACGTATCGGGCTCGGCGCTGTAGCCGCTACTCCTCTTTACGCGCAGGATGCGGCCCAGTCATTGGTTGGCAAAACCTTAGATGACACTGCGATAGAGAACGCGGCGGCATTAGCGCAGCAAATGGCAACACCCATCAGCGATATGCGCGGCACGGCCGAGCATCGGACGCACTTAGTCGGAGTTTTGACACGCCGAACTCTGCGTGAGGCAGCCGCGCGTGCCCGAGCACGTTAGTGTTAACTAAGAGATTTTCTGGAAGGCAGGGTATTCATGAAGAAGGTGCATGTTCAAACTACGATAAACGGTGAAGAGACGGAGTTCCTCTGCGAACCACGGCAGAGTTTACTTGAAGTATTACGTGATGAAGTCGGTCTTACTGGAACGAAAGAAGGCTGTTTGACTGGGGATTGTGGTGCTTGCAGTGTGATAATGGATGGGAGATCGATTGATTCTTGCCTGGTCCTTGGGGTCGAGGCAGAAGGAAAAGAGGTTGCGACCGTGGAGGGCCTCGCGGATGGAGACACGCTTCATCCTTTACAGAAGAAATTTTTGGAACACGCGGCATTACAGTGTGGAATCTGTACGCCAGGATTTCTTGTGACCTCGAAAGCGCTTCTGGATCGGAACCCGGATCCGACTGAGCACGAGATTCGGTATGCGCTGGCAGGTAACCTCTGCCGTTGCACTGGGTACGACAAAATAGTGAAGGCGGTGCAGGATGCAGCCGCTGAAATGCGAGGGAGATAACTATGGCGAGCCAACAAGAAACGAAGTTTAAAGTGATAGGGACGCGGCCGATCCGGCATGACGGGGCAGACAAAGTTACAGGCCGTGCGCAGTACGGTGCGGATATAAACCTGGCAGGGTTGTTGCATGGTAAGGTTCTACGAAGTCCGCATGCCCATGCGAAGATAAAATCTATCGACACCTCGGCGGCCAAAGCGGTCCCTGGCGTGAAGGCCGTTATAACGGCTGACGATTTTCCCAAAATCGGGCCAGGCATGGCCGCGATGGGAGAATTACCCGTAAATCCTGAACATTTGTCACTGAATTGCATAGCCCGCGACAAAGTGTTGTACGATGGCCATGTAGTAGCGGCTGTCGCGGCTACAAGCGCGCACATTGCCGAGGAGGCGACTAAGCTCATCCGTGTAGACTATGAAGTGTTACCGCATGTTCAGAATGTGGTAGATGCTATGGATCCTAAGGCCCCAATCCTCATTGGGGGATTGGGCAAAGACGAAGACGGTAACGCGACCGACACCAATGTAGCCAATCATATTAAGTTTGAACGCGGAGACCTCGCGGCAGGCTTTAGCGCTGCGGAAGTGGTTGTCGAGCGAGAATTCGATACATCGATGGTGCACCAAGGGTATATAGAGCCTCATAACGCCGTTGCTCAGTATAGTTCTGACGGACAAAGTACTATCTGGGTCAGCACTCAGGGAGCGTTCACCGCGAGGGATCAAACGGCATTCGTCCTAGACATGTCTCCGAGTAAGATAAAGGTAATTCCTGCTGAGATCGGTGGTGGCTTCGGAGGAAAAATCCCAATTTATTATGAGCCGATCTCCTTGTGGTTGTCAAAACACACAGGGAAACCCGTGAAGATGGTGATGAGTCGTGCTGATGTCCTTAAGGCCACTGGGCCGACGCCGGGCAGTCATATAAAAGTCAAAATGGGAGCAGATAAGGACGGAAAGATTACGGCCGCCGAGGTCTGGATGGCCTACGAAGCGGGCGGCTTTCCTGGTTCCCCCGTGGGCGCGGGTTGCATGACGGTGATTGCGCCCTACAACATCGATAATCTGCAGATTGACGGGTACGATGTGCTTGTCAACAAACCTAAGACGGCGGCCTATAGAGCCCCAGGAGCGACAAATGCCGCGATGGGATCCGAAACGGTAATAGACGAATTGGCGGCTAAACTTGGAATCGATCCACTCGAATTTCGCAGGATCAATGGTGCCAAGGAAGGGACAGCACAGCCGGCTGGTCCAAAGTTCGGTCAGATCGGATTTCTTGAGACACTCGACGCTACCAAAACGAGTCCCCACTTCAAATCTAAATTGCCGACTATGGAAGGTCGAAGGGTGGGGCGGGGCCTCGCTTCCGGCTTTTGGTTTAATGCTGGGTTTCAATCAAGTGCCACCGTCGCGATCAATAGTGACGGGACAGCTAACGTTGTCACTGGATCAACGGATATAGGCGGGACCCGGACTTCCTGCGCCATGATTGCTGCGGAAGTACTTGGGTTGACCGCTGAAGCTGTCCATCCGGTTGTCGCCGACACTGAGTCCATCGGACACACGGACATGACGGGGGGTAGCCGGGTCACGTTTGCCACGGGAACGGCAGTTTTCGATGCAGCTCACGATGTGCTCAAGCAATTGAAAGAGCGCGCTGCCAAATCGTGGAAAGTTGATGTAGACAAAGTCACGTTTCAAGATGGCGTGTTCACCTGCACAGCTGAGGGCGATGATGCAAAGGGTAACGATCCCATGACTTTAAAAGAGCTAGCTGGCAAACTCCCTCGTACGGGCGGCCCGGTGACCGGCAGGGCTTCAGTGAATCCGCGTGGGGTAGGTCCTGGCTTTGCTACGCACCTTGTAGACGTAGCGGTAGATGAAGAGACCGGTAAGGTGGACGTTCTCCGGTACACAGCTGTTCAAGACGTGGGCAAAGCCATCCATCCCAGTTATGTCGAAGGACAGATGCAGGGCGGTGTCGCCCAAGGGGTGGGCTGGGCCCTCAACGAAGAGTATGTGTATGGCGAAGATGGTCGGATGCAGAATGCTGGGTTTCTCGATTACCGAATGCCGACCTGTCTGGATTTACCTATGATCGAAACAGTACTGGTGGAAGTGCCAAATCCAGGTCACCCAGTAGGCGTGCGGGGCGTAGGCGAAGTTCCTATAGTGCCACCGCCGGCTGCTATCGCAAACGCTATAGCAAATGCTACGGGCGTGCGTATGCTGGAACTTCCCATGTCTCCAGCGCGAGTGACCAAGGCAATTGCCAACAAAAACGACTAGATAGTTGGGGGCGCGGCATTGCGCGGCGCCCCCACTAGCAGACCAATGGTTACTGTTTACATCCCATCGCTGCTTCGCAAAATGACCGGGGGCCAGGACAGGACGAAGGCGTCGGGTTCAACTCTCGGAGAAATCGTACAGGATTTGGATCGACAATTTCCTGGTTTTCGTGATCGGATAGTGGAAGACGGGGATTTAGTTGGCTCGATAGCCGTATCAATAAACGGCGAAATAGGTACAGATGGGTTAATCGAGCGTATCCCTGAAAATGCGGAGCTCCACTTCGTTCCCGCCATAGGTGGCGGTTAGCGTGCTCGGAGTGATGGCGCCGGACCGTCCCTGAGGGTTGTCAGCGCGAAACCTGTCCCAACCGTGGAGATCCGGAGGCAAAAGTGGCGTCGCAAAGTGAACACCAATTCAAAGTAATAGGAACGAGACCGATACGGCACGATGGCATCGATAAAGTGACTGGACGTGCGCAGTACGGCGCAGACATTCAGTTACCAGGAATGCTCCATGGGAAAGTATTGAGAAGCCCCCATCCGCATGCGCGTGTCAAATCAATTGATGTTGCCCTAGCGAAGCAGTTAACCGGCGTGAAGGCGGTCATTACCGGTTCGGATTTTCCTGACATCGGACCCGGAATGCTGCAGATCGGTGAGAATTTTGTAAATCCGCGCCACCTCGCTACAAATATAATGGCGAGGGGTAAAGTGTTTTACGATGGACATGCGGTCGCGGCTGTCGCGGCAACAAATCCGCACATAGCAGAAGAAGCGGTCAAGCTAATTAAGGTCGAGTACGAGATCCTGCCGTTTGTCCAGAGTGTTATGGATGCGATGCGATCCGATGCGGTGGTGTTGCACGAAGACTTGCGCACCGCCGGAGTTGAAGAGGGTGGCGAAAAACAAACGAATATTGCTAATCACATACAGTTTGCTCGGGGCGACGTGGGGGCTGGCTTTTCCGCCTCGGAGGTGGTCATAGAGCGAAGCTTCGACACCACGATGGTTCACCAAGGTTACATCGAACCTCACAACGCGGTAGCTCAATATAATCAAGATGGTAAAGGTACGGTATGGGTTAGCACACAGGGGCCGTTCGCTGTACGCGAGCTGTGTGGCAAGATGCTGGGCATTGAACCAGGTGATATCAAGGTTGTACCCGCCGAAATCGGAGGGGGTTTTGGTGGTAAGACCACGGTGTATTTGGAACCGCTCGCGTTATTGATGTCGAAGATGACAGGTAGGCCTGTAAAGATGGTGATGTCTCGCAGTGACGTTTTGCGCGCTACCGGTCCAACGCCAGGCTCTCATATACAAGCAAAGATAGGTGCTGATAGCTCTGGAAAGATTACGGCTGCGCAACTAGAACTAGCCTTTGAAGCGGGGGCTTTTCCAGGTTCGCCCGTCGCGGCGGGATGTATGACAGTACTCGCCCCCTACGATCTAGAGAATTTTAAGATCGATGGTTACGACGTTGTGCTGAATAAACCGAAGACTTGCGCGTACCGAGCACCGGGAGCGACGAACCCGGCTCTGGCGGCAGAGACGATTATCGACGAAATAGCCGAAAAACTGAGTTTGGACCCACTAGATGTCCGACGCATTAATGGGGCTAAGGAAGGGACGTCCCAGCCGGCAGGACCGCAATTCAAGCGCATTGGTTACTTGGAGACGGTTGACGCCGTCGCGAACAGTGACCATTATCTCTCGCCGCTTCCTAAAAGTGCAAAGAGTAAACTCCGCGGTCGTGGTGTTGCGACTGGGTTTTGGTTCAATGCTGCTTTTCAATCGAGCGCGACCGTGAGTATCAATACCGATGGTACGGCTAACGTTGTGACGGGCTCGCCGGATATCGGCGGCAGTAGAGCGTCTTGCGCTATGATCGCAGCAGAAGTGCTAGGTTTGAAAGCGGAGGAGGTCCACCCGGTGGTAGCCGACACTGAATCTATCGGACATACGGATACGACCGGTGGGAGCAGAGTAACGTTTGCGACCGGACTAGCAGTGTATGAGGCGGCCCTTGATGCGGTCAGCCAGTTGAAGCAACGCGCAGCCCACCTTTGGAAGGTCACGCCCGAGGAAGTCACGTACGAAGCCGGCAAGTTGGTCCGCATCGCGGGCGGTGAGGACTTTGTAAGTGTGAAAGATTTGGCCCCAAAATTTCCCCGCACCGGGGGCCCAGTTATGGGGAAGGCATCCGTACGGCCTCGGGGGGTCGGACCCGCCTTTGCCGCACATGTTGTTGATGTCGAAGTTGATTCCGAAACCGGCAAGGTCGAAATCATGCGCTATACCGCCGCACAGGATGTGGGCAAAGCCGTACACCCTAGTTACGTCGAAGGACAAATCCAGGGTGGCGTCGCTCAGGGGGTGGGGTGGGCACTCAATGAAGAGTATTTTTATGACGAGAGTGGAACTATGCAAAATACAGGATTTCTCGATTACCGAATGCCGACGTCCCTCGATCTTCCCATGATCGATACGATCCTCGTGGAAGTTGCGAACCCGGGACATCCGATCGGTGTTCGAGGGGTTGGAGAGGTTCCTATCATTCCGCCACCAGCGGCGATCGCGAACGCAATTTATCGGGCGACGGGAATACGCTTTACGGAATTACCGATGTCCCCGGCGAAGATATCACACGCAATTTCCGGTTTAGGTCCCCGTTAGGCGGATGAAGAGTGGGACCCGTGAATCTATCGGACAAAGAATCGATCGATGAATCGACTGAGATCCCGCAGTCTCAATTCGTAACGGTAAACAGGATTCGCCTTCATTACCTGGATTGGGGAAGTCCCGACAAACTCCCATTTGTAATGTGCCATGGCGGTTCTGCTTATGCTCAATGGTGGGACTTCGTTGCTCCCGCCTTTAAGGACCGATTTCGAGTGATAGCTCCCGATTGGCGCGGGCACGGAGAGAGTATGCATGCCGTGCCGCCCGCGTATACAACACAGGATTACGTACAAGACCTCTCAGAACTTACGCATTCGTTGAAGATTAAAGATCATATCCTACTTGGACACTCGATGGGCGGGCACAATACCATGGTGTACGCTGCGGATCACGCGGAACGACTCCGAGCACTTATTCTGGTAGACATAGAACCGGGTTACCCTGAGGCGGCGGTCGCGCTCTTGAGACGCCTTGGTAATAAACCCGAGAAGATTTACAACTCGTTGCGGGAGGCGATAGGCAGTTTTAAAGTTTTTCCCCGTGGTTCAGAAATGTCAGTGCACAAGCTTCGCTACCTCGCGTCGTTTGCATTTGAAGAAACCGAAGGAAAATGGCATGCCAAACTAGATCGTAAGACCCTTTTCCGTGAGCCCGTTGATGCTTGGTCCGTGCTGCCCCGTATCACGTGCCCGACTCTAATAGTGAAGGGTGAGCATAGTCCCGTTTTGACGGCTCAGAAGCTGGATCGGATGTGCGCCAGTCTGCCCGATGCGCAGTGGGTGGAAGTCCCCGATACACACCATCACGTGATGCACGATAATCCGGAAGCATTTATCGACGTGATCGAACAATTTCTAGAACGAGTTCTCTGATGTAACGACTTTAACGCTAGGACTAACTGAGTAGGCAGACAGCTGGTGCCCGTCGGGGGAATTGGCTTAAGAAGCATCGGTTTCAATTGTTGATCACCGTCAGGAAATCTCTTAGGACCCGGTAGGTAAGCCCCCAGATGGTCTTCCCACCGTAAAGCAAGGCTTCAACGTCGATCGTGGATCCGTCTTGAAGCTCACGAGACACTGTTTGTTCGGCCCCCTTGTCCAGCATGAAGGCCAACGGAACCCAAATAGTGTCCTGTACTTCCACTGGGTCTGGCACAGGTCTGACATCTGCCGGAATCGAGTAGACAAATGGTGATACAATCATGCCGGTCTGTCTGCCACCGGCCATGGCCTGGACTTCCTCGAGACGGCCGAGGTATTCACCGCATGCAGCTAGATCGATCCCCACTTCCTCGTCCGTTTCTCTTTGTATCGTTATCAGGAGGTCTGGGTCGGCGGGCTCGTGTCGACCGCCCGGGAATGCCATATGGCCCGACCATGGGTCCTTGGGGTGGTGCGCACGGTGAATGAACAGAACGTATATATCGTCCGCCCGGGGTTGTAGTAGCAGAGCTATGGCAGCACGAGACGTTGACTCAACGTCAACAGATCGTGGCTGGTAGGCCGAGAGGCACTCTTCGATGCGCTGCATTTTGCTCGCCACATTTCGACAGGCCAAATTGGTTACCTACCTTTCTATATTCTAGAGCAATAACCCTCGGGCAGCGTATCGTGTGAACTGCAACCGCCGCAGGTTTTCTGAAATAGGACAAAGCACGCTCGACTATTGTCGGGAGGATTCTTCCTGGTT
This sequence comes from uncultured Enterobacteriaceae bacterium, assembly GCA_964460065.1. Lineage (GTDB taxonomy): Bacteria > Desulfobacterota > Binatia > Bin18 > Bin18 > Bin18. The sequence continues at coordinate 8,888 of CAYWPF010000042.1, read as the reverse complement.
CGCTTCTTTTACGGCTTCGAGCACAGCGCTAGCGCGCTGGATGTGAACCTGAACTTCGAGTATCTGGTTTAGGAGACGCCCGATATAGGTCCGTGCCTCTTCCGTCTGTGGACCGAGGCCCTTTACCAGTTGAGTAGCTGACCCAACGCCTCTCGTCGCTTCGGTAACTGCACTTTCTATATCCCCGAAAGTTTCTGAGTCGATTATCATCCGAGACCTCTCTACATGCCCTACCTCATGCCGATAAACGTTGGGGGTCTATTCAACAGGCGCAGTGTATAGAGAGAACTCCCTACTCGTCAATTGGCCACGAGTCAGACGTTGTTGTGACGGAACGCCTTTCGATCGGCGGCGAGTGTGGTATAAAAACCCGGGTGCATCGATACTAAAGATCCGGAACTGAGCTAGGGAGGTAACATATGTCTTTAGGGCGCGCACTGAGTCGCCTGCGAGTGCTTGACCTGACCCACTACATTGCTGGCCCTTATTGCACCAAGTTGCTCGGCGATTACGGGGCGGAGGTTCTCAAGATTGAGAACCCTTTGCGAGGGGATGGTGCCCGGTCGCTCCCACCATTCTTCGATGATAGAGCCGTTCACGATAACTCGGGCTTGTTTAGTTTCCTTAATACAAGTAAGCAATCCGTCGGAATCGATCTTAAGCAGGGAGAAGGTAGGACTATATTGTTAGGCCTGGTCGAGAAATCTGATGTTCTCGTCCAAAATTTCCGCCCTGGCACACTTGAACGGTTAGGAGTTAACGAGGCGAAACTACGGAAAGCGAATCCTCGTTTGGTGAACGTCTCGATTTCCAATTTTGGTGCTACCGGTCCGCATCGGGACTACGCTATGACCGACAATATCGCGTATGCCTCGGGTGGATGGACCTTTCCGATGGGGGAGTTGACCCGAGAACCAGTTCAACCTGGTGGCGCCTTTGGCCAATATGTCGCAGGGTTGTATGCCGCTATTGGAACTCTGCAAGCCGTGCGCAATCGTGACGAGACAAACGCGTCCCAGACTGTCGAAGTGTCCATTCAAGAGGCGCTCATTGCTACATCTTTGTACGATTTTGTTGCCTTCTCCTATTCCGGGTTCGTTAGGGGTCGATCTGGCAGACAATTTCACTTGGGGTTTCCGAATCTAGTGACTCTACCGTGCGCCGACGGTTATGTCGGCGTGCATCCGGGCTTACAGCATCAGATAATAGCACTATTGGAACTCGTCGAGCGGCCAGACCTGGCTCGAGATCCTCGCTTTTGTGACATGTCCAACTTGCCGGCCTGCGCTGATGAGTTGCACTCGGCGCTTTTGCCGTGGATGAAGGAGAGAGGGAAATGGGACATTTACCATGCGGCCCAGGCCCGCGGCATCCCATTATCTCCTATTCCTTCCGCACGGGAGGTTCTAGAATGGTCGCAACTTAGGGAGCGGAATGCGTTTGTGGACGTACGTAGGTCTGAGGACGGCAGGACCGTGAGAATCCCGGGTCCGCCGTTCCGCGAAGCTGGTGATCCGATACTTTCCTTACGAAGCGCGCCACGTCTAGGCGAGCACACGCGGGCGGTACTGTCCGCAAGCCTCGGCTTAGATGAGGGGGCAATGAGACACCTAGGTGAAAACGGCACAATTGCAAAGGCATAAAGCGACACCCGAACGAAAAAGGAAAATGGAAATGGCGAAACCCTTGCGAGTAGTCGATCTCACGAATGGCTGGGCTGGTCCACTGGCGACGTGTTTACTGGCTGATTTTGGTGCTGAGGTTATTAAGGTTGAATCGCCCTCTCATATGGACTGGTGGCGCGGTGCGGCGCCCGCCATAGGCAAGGATGGTGGAAAACCGTACGAACAGTCGCCAACGTTCAATACCGTCAATCGGAATAAGTTAGGTATTGCCCTCGAACTCACACACCCACTCGGGCGTAGACTGTTTTATGACTTAGTTGGGGTAAGTGATGTTCTAATTGCAAACTACCCTCCTCGAAGTCTGCGGAAATTGGGGGTTGATTTCGACGCTCTCAAAATTGAAAATCCGGGTCTTGTCATGGTGACTCTACCGGCGTTTGGCAACACAGGGCCCGAAAGTGAGTATGTGGGATTCGGTACTACGACCGAGGCAATGGCAGGGATAACGGGTGTCACCGGCTATGCAGATGGCCCGCCGCAAATGCTGAGTAATGCCATAGGCGATCCGGTCTCGGCCCTAAACGCCTGTTTTGCCGCGTTGGTTGGATCGTTCGAGAAAGAGCGCCGTGGCACAGGTGTCTCCATTGACTTATCGCATGTTGAGGGACTGTTGCCTCTCAATGCTTATGCGTTGTTAGATTATACATTAAATGGTCGGTCGAACGGAAGGTTAGGGAATCGTCACGCCGCACACGCTCCCCATGGATGTTACCAGTGCAAGGGCAACGACGAATGGATTGCCATAGCAATTACAAACGACCAGGAATGGAATGCCTTTCGTGGGGTCCTCGGGTGCCCCGAGTGGGCGATGGTAGCGCAGCTAGATACGGCTGTGGCGCGAAAAGAAGCCGAGGACGAATTAGATGAGAGAATCGGTGAGTGGACTGGTGAACGGGCGGCTGATTCTGTTATGCAAGCCCTTCAGGCCGAGAGCATTGCCGCGGCGGTAGTGTTGTCTGGAGCCAGCGTCCTGAGCGATGAACACCTCGCTGCTCGCGAATTTTTCTTAACTATAGAAAAGGAAGAGACGGGTCCCCATCTGTATCCGGGGTTTGTCCCGCGGTTTGCGGATTCCCCGTCCGTGGTCCGAAGGCCCGCGCCAAGCTTTGGAAGACACAACGACTATGTGTTCGGAGAAGTGCTTGGACTTACAAAGCAACAACTTCAAGAACTGAAAGACGAGAATATCATTGGTACGGAGCCGATTCTTTCGTCCGGCGAGCAATAAATTTGGTCCGCCGGCTGCCGTTATCGAGGGGGCGAATGCCGAGAATATCAAGTACCGTCGGATCCAGAGCCGATTTTCTATCCGCCGGTAGGTCTGCGGTTCAGGGCGCGCAGGCGTCTATGGCCGCGAAAACGTGGTCTTTACCTGTCGAGCCTTCACTCACCGGAAAAATTACGGGGTGTTTGATACCAGCTGTCCGGTACTCTTGGACTCTTTCTCGGCATTCTGGTGGCGTTCCCGTGACACTGACCGTTTGAATCAATCTGTCTGGTACTTTCGCGATGGCGGTCTCCTGGTCGCCTCTCTGCCATGCCTCTCTGATGGTTTGTGCTTCTATGGGAAAACCTTGTTCGGCGATTGACCGGTTGTACCGCGGGAAGAACCCGCAATAGAACGCTACAAGAGGTCTGATCCGATTTAACGCATGCTTGCGATCAGTCGCTACGCTCATCGGCAGTAGCGAGACTACGTCGATTTCATCGAGATTCCTCCCAGTCCGTTTGGCACCTTTGGCGACATTTTCAAGAGTTCGTGCCCCGGTTTGTGGAGTACTCCACACTAGAATTGTTCCGTCCGCGATCTCACCACAAGTTTCTAACATCTGAGGAAATACCGCCGAAACATATATGGGTATTTCCCGCCGGGTTGGCTCGAACCAGAGATCAAACTTCTCGATATTCACCACTTCACCTTTATAAGAGACTTGCCCATCACTAAGTAAACTCCGAATTACCTGGACAGTCTCCCGCATACGCTGCACTGGCTTCCCATATGCGATGCCGTGTTCGGGCTCGACTTGCACCTTGTGACTGGATCCCAGACCTAGAATGAAACGACCACTCGAATAATGATCAACACAGGCTGCAGCCATAGCTATTGTTGGTACACTTCGCACGTAAATACTGCTAATACTGGTACCCAATAAAATAGTATTGGTAGCCACTGCGCAGGCCGTAAGAATTGAAAACTGGTCACCACCATGACCTTCCGCGAACCACGCCGAATTATACCGCTTATCCTCCGCGCGTTTTACGCACTCAACTATATCGGTGGGTGCCAGTCCACCAGCCAAAGCCAGACCAATACGCGCCATGGTTCCTCCCCGGGGGTCAAGTTGTTTTTTCTATGTTCAGCAAGAAACGGTGCCGCCATTTTGACCCTCCCCGGTTAGTGGGTCAAGTTGTTAACTGTCAAGAAAGCATCCCGGGAAAGTGACTACCGCCGCCAATATGACGAAAAAAGGGGTTAACGTTCGAAACCTTCAGAGCAGACTCTTGTTGCGTGTGTTGTTGATGGCCGGAGCAGTCCTCTTGTGCTCGTTTGGTCTGGCGCTGGGAGCCGGGGCAGAGGCTCCGGAGCCTCTGTTTGCGATTGATTTTTCCGGTCAGCCGCCTGGTCCCGCGGGCGACTGGTTAAAAGAAAAGGGCTTCAAGTTCAGACTAGACGCCGGAGATTTAGCACCACGGTTCGAAAATGATCGGCTAGTGTTAGAAACTTCTCAGCGCAAGGGAGGACTTTTCGAATTGGCGGTACACATTCCGAGGGCAAAGCGAATACGGATAGAATGGGGTGTGCGACGTTACCCCCAAGGTGCTAACTGGAGCCTAGGGAAAACTGCCGTAGCTATTGCTGTGATGACGAGTTTTGGTAGGAAGCGAATAAGCAGCGGTTCACTCTTTGTTCCAAATGCTCCGTACTTTCTGGGACTATTTTTGGGGGAGAAGGAGGTGGCAAGGAAAACCTATACGGGTAATTATTACCAAGCAGGCGGGCGTTACTATTGCATGCCGTGCGGTGTTGCCGCCGGAGAAAGTGTGGTCACGGAACTGAATTTAATTCAGGCGTTTAGGGAGGAATTTGGTGTCGTGGAGGTCCCACCTATTACGCGATTCGGTTTTCAAATGAATACAAAGCTGGCTTCCGGAGGTGCGGAGGCCTTCATCATGAAGGTAGAATATTTGGCTGATTAGTTTTGGCCTCTTTTATTGATTGAATATTTAGACTCTGCCGAACGTCGAAAGAACAAACGAGCCTTCCTTCGTTCTTCCTCCTTAGCAGTGGCTCGGGAGAAGCTCCCGCTTTCTGAAGCGCGGAGTTTCCTCCCGGGCCACTTTCTTCCGCAGGGCGGCTACTTCGGGCCGCTCCAATCGAAAGGTATATGCTTGCTAGATTTCTCGGCCCAGTCCCACTCAAACCCGTAGGCACGAACGTGGTTTTCCGTTGTTTTCCCCCACGTAACAATCTGTCCTGGTCCCACTTCGGATCCAGGTGCATTCGTCATTTGGACGCGTGCACCCGGTGGGGTCGTTGGCCCAGACAATGCGTCAGCCATTGCGGTCACACGATTCGGGATTTCGGCTTTCCAGTAGGCTAAATCGTCCGCTATTTCGAAATGTATTGGAACAAATTCGATGCCGCGTAATTCGCCCACGGATTTGGCAAATTTCCCCATGAAGCCGCCAGCCTTGCCAGAGAAGATAAGTGCGAGAGCGTCTCTTTGTTCCTTGTTTGCCCGCTCATCGATAAACAAGCCGAGAGAAAGGTTTGCCTCACTTTCCCGAACGTTACCCTCGAAGCTTGCAACGGCAACCACATTTAAGGTTTTTAGTGGGATAGAACCGAACGAACCAGTCCGAACATGGTAGGCTAGAACGCCTTCACACCGATTGTTCGTGGGCCGCTGTGCAAATTCGCAAGGGCAGGCTATATCTATCGCAGCTGCAAACGTCGAACCAGTCTCCCTGAAGCGTCCACGGAGCTATTTCGGTCATGAATTTGTACTTGCCAAGATCGCTGAGACCTATCGCATTTCGAGTTGATCCCGGGTTTGCTGAAAGTCCAGGTCGGAGCGCCGGACAGAATCTTTGTCGCGGGCTTTTGTGACCTGCGATTCCGGCTGTCGAAATTGTGCTCTACTTGCGCCAGGGTTCGACGATAATCTTTGCATGTTCCTCGGGAGATGCTAGGTCCCGGAATGCTCTTGGGACATCCTCAACACCGACCTTGCCCGTAATTAATGGATCTGTTGTGATGTCGCCGTTAGCGATATTAGCTAATGTCCCGGCGAATTCTTGCCCTGTATAGCCGAGGACGAACTGCAAATTTAATTCCTTGTTTATGCCGAACATAGGCTCGATCGTGTCTTTTTCCATGCAAACACCGACCACGACTATGCGGGTTCCCTGGGGAGCAGCGGTCATTACTTCGTTAATTACTCCTGGAATGCCCACGCATTCGAACATTACGGCCGGACGCAGATGAGGGCCCGTGGCCCAAGGTGGTCTCGCCGGAGCACTTTCGGGGTCCTTCCAGACCGCGGCGTCTTGCCAACTAGTGTATGGCGAAGAGTTGCTAGGATCGACGACGATATCGGCCCCCATCAAGATGGCGAGTTCGCGTCGACGTTGGGAAAAGTCCGCCGCAATGACGGGACCCGCTTGTTTTGCCTTAAGAGCCGAAATGACTGCAAGCCCAACCGGGCCACACCCGATGACGAGGGGGACGTCGTCTTTGGCCAACTTCGCCATTTCTACCGCATGCCACCCGACAGCCATGGGCTCAGTCAAAGCCGCCTTGTCCGTAGGGAGTCCATTTGGGACTTCAATTAATAAGTCCTTGTTCAGTCTCATGTACTCGCCGTATCCGCCCGGGTTCTCGTTGGAATATCCAACCGTCTCTACCCCTTTGTCGCTGATTAGGATGGGCATTGAGACGGCCCTAGTTCCAACTTTTAGTGTTTTTTCCGTGTCCGGGCCGTAGTCCATAACCTCGACACAAAATTCGTGCCCCATGACTATTCCGCGTGTGAGATCCATACTGAACGCACCGTTCGAACGTTCGGACACGTCGACCAATTTTTCTGTATGTTTCAATGCATGTAGATCTGACCCGCAGATACCGCAGGCCAGGGTTTTTACGAGCACCTCGCCGGATCGCGGCTCAGGGGTTGGGATATCCTCGATCGTTAGTTCATGGTTGAGCATTACCGCCGCACGCATTTGTTTCTCCTCATAAAGGCTCGCTATAAAATTTAGACTACATTAGTATAAGTGAACTCTCCCCGGACTGTCCAGTTCGCCATAGCGGCGGGAGGGTAGCGAAATCGCGAATCTATTACTCGCCCTTCCTGCAAGTTCCGGTTTGACACCCCAACGGGCGGTATCATACAGTAGCGCGTCAGCCCTGAAAGGAGTGAGGTCATGAAGGTGACGCGTGTATACACGGGACGTGATAACCAGTCCCATTTCGAGGATGTTGAGGTACCCCTCGACGAAAATGGAGCGATCGGCCGTTTTTCGCACTTAATTCCAGCAACTGGGGTGATATTTCGAGAAACCGCTGGAGATTACGATTTGGATTTTCATAATGCGCCGCGACGGCAGTATGTTGTGATGTTGGAAGGAGCTGTCGAAATCGAAATTGGGGACGGGACGAAACGGGTCTTGGGAACCGGCGAGATTCTGTTGGCTGAGGACACGACCGGCCAAGGGCATATTAGTCGCGCCGTGAAGGGTCAACCCAGGAAATCGCTGTTTATCCCGTTGGTTTGACAAGCGGCCGATATAAGGCACTCGGCTGCGGTATTAGGCTAAACAATAAGAAAGAAGGTGGGCATGAATACGGCACTTGAGGGGATCCGTGTGCTGGATATGACTCATAACCAGGCGGGGCCTGCATGCGCGCAAATTTTGGCCTGGCTCGGTGCGGATGTCATCAAGATTGAACAGCCAGAAAAAGGGGACATCGCCCGCGCCAGTTTGAACGATCGGCCGGGGTTGGATAGCCTGTTTTTTCTCTTCTTCAATTCTAACAAGCGTAGTCTCACGCTGGACCTGAAAAAGGAGGACGGTCGAAAAGTCTTCCGTAAACTTGTGCAGACATCTGATGTCGTGCTTGAGAATTTTGGTCCAGGTACGATGAAAAGGCTAGGTTTCGCGTACGATGATATTAAAGCAATAAACCCTCGAGCCGTATATGCGAGCATAAAAGGGTTTGGGTCGTCCGGTCCATACAGTGGTTACAAAAGCTTTGAGCCTGTCGCCCAGGCCATGGGCGGCTCTATGAGTCTGACCGGATTCCCCTCGGACCCTCCTACCGTCACGTGGTCTTGTGTCGGAGATTCGGGTACCGGTTTGCACTGTGTGGTGGGTATTTTAGCTGCGTTGATGCAGCGTAATACTACAGGCGAAGGCCAGGAGGTAGAAGTATCTATGCAGGATGCGGTCGTCAATCTCGCGCGTGTTGGTCTCCGCGACCATCAGCGGTCCGGGGCTGTCGTACAGAGAAATGGCAACCGGATTGGATCGATCGTGCCGGCAAACACATATGCTTGTCGACCCGGTGGCCCAAACGACTACGTCTACATTATTGCCCAGCAACAAATGTGGGAGCCTTTGTTGGCCGCCATCGAACGGGAGGATCTAATCGGCGACACGAGGTATCAGTCGTCAGATTCGAGATTAGAAAACGTGAGGGAAGTGGATGCGATTATCGAGAACTGGACGAGCGCAAGGACCAAATTTGAGGCGATGGAAATCCTCGGCGATGCGGGTGTGCCATGCGGTGCGTGCCAGGATACCAAGGAGGTCATGGAGGATCCTCAATTGCGCCACCGGGACATGATTGTTGAACTTCAACACCCGACCCGGGGAACTTTTACTATGGCCGGGAATCCAATAAAACTGTCTGGGTCGGATGTTCCGATTGAACCGTCGCCGCTACTAGGAGAACATAACAACGAAGTATTACAAGAACTCGGGTATACGGAAGATGGTATCGCGGGTCTGCGGCGAAGAGGCGCCATCTAATTTTTTCGCTCCACTCGGTGGCGTCCTTACTGCTTACAACTAGAGGCGTTATCCGAGACAGGGAGACTAGACTGCATTAATGTAGAAAAGGGTTAGCGGGCCGGTCGAAATCTACCGACTCCGTAAGAGACAACACTAAGGAGGAGACATATGGATATTGGGCTACTT
>CAYWPF010000041.1:0-22249 GCA_964460065.1 uncultured Enterobacteriaceae bacterium | reverse complement strand
TTTGATAAGGCTCTTTCCGTCGGTTAACGACCCAAGCGAGACAAAGCTTGGACTCAACCTGCCACTCTTCAGTTGGAAAAAAGAGTTCGGGTCCGCAGCAATCTTGAGCGCATTTTTACTGAGCAGATACTGGAGAAATTCCTCTTTATAATCTTCCACGGGATCATTCCTGAATAAGTAGATTTTACCTTCGGGACGACTCCTCCACCCACCCTCCTAATCGGCGTACTTCCGCAGCTCTAAACGGCCTATCTGATTCCTATGAACTTCATCCGGGCCATCCGCAAAACGCAGGGTGCGGGCCGAAGCATACGCCCGAGCAAGTCCAAAATCCTCGGCTACACCCCCGCCGCCGTGAACCTGCATTGCCCAGTCAATAACCTGTAATGCCATGTTTGGCGCGGAGACCTTGATCATAGCAATTTCTGCCCTCGCCGCTTTGTTACCAACGGTATCCATCATATGCGCCGCCTTTAATGTCAGTAACCTCGCTTGCTCGATTCGAATACGGGCCTCGGCTATGCGTTCCAGCGTAACGGTGCGCTCTGACACCGGCTTACCAAAGGCGGTTCGGGATTTGGCACGCTCACACATTTTCTGAAGCGCGCGTTCAGCCTGGCCAATCAACCGCATACAATGGTGAATTCGGCCTGGTCCAAGGCGTCCCTGCGCAATTTCAAATCCTCGGCCTTCTCCAAGTATCATGTTCGACACGGGAACACGGACATCTTTGAATTCCACCTCCGCATGGCCGTGGGGGGCATCATCATATCCGAAAACAGTAAGCATCCTGAGTACATTGACTCCTGGGGTCTCTCGCGGGATCAAAATCTGCGATTGTTGCAGATGGCGATTTGGATTCTCGGGGTCGGTCTTCCCCATGAAGATCAAGATTTTACATCTGGGGTCGCCCATTCCTGACGACCACCATTTTCGCCCGTTGATGACGTAATCATCCCCGTCTCTAACGATCCTGGATTCAATATTAGTCGCATCAGAAGATGCCACAGCCGGTTCAGTCATTGCGAAGCAAGAACGGATCTGACCATCCAGTAGAGGCTCCAACCACTCGCTCTGTTGCTCCGGTGTCCCGTATCGCGATAAGACTTCCATATTGCCTGTGTCAGGAGCCGAACAGTTAAAAACCTCAGAGCCCCAATGGACACGACCCATTATTTCGGACAGGGGCGCGTATTCGAGATTAGTTAACCCATATCCATGATCACTTTCGGGCAAAAACAAGTTCCATAAACCCGCCGCCTTCGCTTGCTCCTTCAGCTCTTCAAGTATTGGCGGGATCTGCCAACGATCCGGCCCTGCATTGAGCTGATCCTCAAATGTCTGCTCGTTCGGGTACACATACTCATCCATAAATTTAGACACCTTAGACCTTAGGTCGAGCACTTTCGGTGAAAAATCAAAATCCATTACATACTCCTTCCCTTGTTTGTGCGAAAACTAACTCTAGCAATGCGGAAACAACTTAGGAAATACAGTCAAGTGAGTCAAATCAAGGCAAGAATGGCACTGTAGTCTAGCCCACCGGTAACCCTTCGGAGGGAGGCAGCATATGGCACCCACTACGTCCCGAGTCTGACCTCCAACCTTTCACTGTTATCTGGTTGCAAAAAATCATGGCATGGGGTGAAGAAGGGTCTATGCGGAAAGAACCGCCTCGCCTATAATGCGCCGCAGAGAAACCCACGGAGACGGTTCGCTTAATTAAGGAGGAAAGTATGCCTTTACATGTTGGCTATGCCCCTGTCTTCCAAAACCCCGGGAATGCCCTGTCTGACGCGCAGGTCTACGAGGAGGAACTTCGGATCGCCGAAATGGCGGAGCCCCTGGGGTTTGACTCTATTTGGGCTATTGAGCATCATTTCACCGATTATACGATGTGCCCTGACCCAGTACAGTTTTTATCGTATATGGCAGGCAAGACAAAAACAGCAAAGCTGGGGACAATGGTGATCGTCCTCCCATGGCACGACCCCATTCGAGTGGCGGAACAGGTATCGCTCCTAGATCACGTCTCCGACGGCCGTATGATCCTGGGAGTCGGCCGTGGTCTGGCTCGCGTGGAATACGAAGGCTTCCGCATAGACCAAAACGAAGGCAGGGACCGTTTCGTGGAATACGCTGAACTGCTGCTGAATGGCCTGGAGAATGGATACATTGAAGGTGGTCTCGCCACCAAGCAACCGCACCGAGATATCCGGCCTTATCCGAAATACTCTTTTAAGGGTCGTACTTACGCGGCGGCCGTATCGCCCGAATCTGCACCGATTATGGCAAAACTGGGAATTGGTCTTCTTGTGATACCTCAAAAACCGTGGGAGACGGTACAGCAAGATTTTGAGATATACCATAGTGTATGGAAGGAACATCACACCGACGCGCCGCCGAAACCATTCTGTGGCGGCTTCTTTTATGTCAACGAGGACGCAAAAAAAGCTGAGGAAAATGCCAACAAGTGGATAGGAGCGTACTACCATACGGCAATGAACCACTACGAAATGGGCGGCAAGGGCTTCGGCAAACACAAAGGCTACGAATTCTACAGTAATGTCGGCGAATACATCGAAAAACATGGCCGGGACGGAGCCGCGCAAGACTTTGTAAAGCTTATGCCTTGGGGCAACCCGGACCAGCTCCTTCGTAAGTTAGAGAACATACGCGACATGATTGATATGAAAGGAATCATGTGCAACTTCAGCTTCGCTGGTATGCCGTACCCGGAGGCGGAGGAAAGCATGAAATGCTTTGCCAAACACGTTCTACCTGAGCTGAAGAAATGGGATACATCCCCATTACCGGAACCGAAGCCCCTCAGTATGCCGGCGCCCGCCTCAGCCGCCGCCTAACGGGAATTCCTGGACGGGGCGTTGCTTTTTTAGTCCTTTACATCGTATGTCCGATGAGGCGGCCGTCTGGGTCGCCTCATCGCGTTCAGGAGGAAGAATTTGATGGCTAGCCTTGAAAATTTCAGACAAGAAACCCATAGGTGGCTCGCAGAAAACGCACCGGAATCCATTAGAGGCGTCGGCAATACAATGCTCGACGGCAACTGGGGCGGCCAAAAAGCCAAATATGCAAATCCCGATATGAAGGTATGGATGGACCGCATGGCCGGTCGGGGCTGGACGGCTCCAGAGTGGCCCAGCATATACGGTGGGGGTGGATTGTCAAAGGAAGAAGCCAAGATTCTTCAGCAAGAAATGTATGCATTAAACCTACCGGCGCCACTTATTGGATTTGGCCTCACGATGATTGGGCCGACGCTACTGGAATATGGAACAGAGGAGCAAAAAATTGACCACCTACCTGGCATTATCAAAGGGGAAATACGTTGGTGCCAGGGCTATTCAGAGCCGGGATCGGGGAGCGATCTTGCCTCGTTAAAAACACGGGCCGTGCTTGACGGCGACCACTATGTGATCAATGGCCAAAAAGTGTGGACATCCTTCGCGAACCTCGCAGATTGGATGTTCTTGCTCGTCCGGACAGACCCGGTGGCAAAGCAACAAGAAGGCATCACTTTCATATTAGTCGACATGCAATCCGCCGGCGTGGAAACCCGGCCTATCAAACTCATCAGTGGCGCATCGCCTTTCTGTGAAACATTTCTAACTGACGTACATGCCGCGACCAAAAACGTAGTATTTGAAGTGAACAAAGGCTGGACCGTAGCAAAAGCCCTACTGAACCATGAACGAAATATGATCGCGTCGGCTTTCGGGTCGACCGCCACCAAAGGCAAAAATATGCGTGATTGGGCTAGAGAGCATCTCGATATCACGGACGGTCAGATACGCGATGGCTCGGTGAGAGAGAGAATGGCGACCTACGAAATGGATAGTAGGGCATTTCGTCTCACCACGGAACGGGCACGAGATGCCGCTAAGGCCGGTCGTCCGCCTGGGCCCGAAAGCTCCATGTTCAAAATCTATGGGACAGAGCTTAACCAGCGACGGCTCGAACTTCTCTTGTCTATAGCCGGTCCGAACGCGCTAGGCTGGGACGGACCCGGTTTTGACGAGCAGGATCTCACTCTGACGCGTGATTGGCTTCGCTCCCGGGGAAACACTATTGAGGGCGGCACCAGCGAAATACAGCTCAACATCATAGCAAAGCGTGTACTGGGCCTTCCGGACTAGACGACAGAAGGAGAGAGGAAAAAAATGGGACTTGTTTTGACCGAAGACCAGGAACTGCTATCAAAAACGGCAGAAGATTTCGTTCGAACCAATGCACCGATCAACCACGTCCGCGCACTGAGAGATGCGAAGGACGTCGTTGGGTTTTCACAAGATCTCTGGAAGGAGATGGCAAAACTAGGTTGGACCGGCATACTTGTACCGGAGGCCTTTGGCGGGGCGGGTCTCGGACTCACCGACCTGGCGGTCGTGCTTGAAGCCTTGGGCAGAAACCTTACCCCGCAGCCCTTTCTTTCAACAGTACTGTTAGCTGGTCAGCTCGTCCGTACGGCTGGCACCGCAGAACAACAAGAAACAATATTGCCCGGTATCGCAAGCGGTGACGCGATCGCTGCCGTTGCCTACCAAGAAGCGTACAGTCGTTACTTTCTGAATCGCGTAACCACGTCCGCCGCAAAGCAAGCCGACGCCTGGGCATTGTCGGGTGAAAAAATTCAAGTGTTAGACGGACAGACCGCAGACACTTTTATCGTGTCCGCCCGGACGGCCGGAGAAAAGGACGACACCGACGGTATTACTCTCTTTTTAGTTAGATCGGATGCACCGGGCGTAGAGGTCGAACCCCAAAATCGCTTAGACGGGCGCGCGGCGGCGATCGTTCGACTACAGAATGTCAGCGTTCCCGCCAAAGACATTCTAGGTCCGGTTCAAAGGGGCCTCACCGCGTTGAGTCATTCCGTAGACGTGGCGACAGTCGGATTATGCGCGGAAATGTTAGGGGGCATGAATCAAATCTTTCAGGAGACACTCACTTATCTCAAAGCTAGAGAACAGTTCGGGTCTGTCATCGGCTCGTTCCAGGCGCTAAAACATCGCGCGGCTAAGGTCTTCATGGAAATTGAGTTGTGTAGATCTACTGTCATGGCGGCTGCCGCTGCAGTAGATAACGGAGCCGACGACATTCCCCTCCTCACATCTCTCGCAAAGGCACGTTGTTCGGACGCTTTCGTACTGGCAACAAATGAAGCCGTGCAAATGCATGGAGGTATCGGCATGACCGATGAACATGATGCTGGATTCTACATGAAACGTGCGAGGGCAGCCGAAATGACTTTTGGAGACGGAGCCTGGCATCGGGACAGGTGGGCAAAACTGCGTGGATATTGAAATACCTGGAGCTACCACGCGCCGGAAATCACTTCACCATCATTCTTAAGATGAACCGACCACAGACTCGGGTTCCCGGCCATCTGCCACTCGCTGAATGTTCGCGAATCCGAACGCGATTCTACGGCTCCAGGTATCCAGCGTCACACCAGCAATATGAGAAGTAAGAACAACGTTCTTTAGAGAGAACAGTGGGCTTTCCCCCTCTAGGGGTTCAACTGAAAATACGTCTAGACCAGCGCCAGCGATCTGATCATTCTGAAGCGCTCCAATCAAAGCGGCTTCATCGACGACGGGCCCGCGTGAGGTATTGACCAGTATTGCAGAGTTTTTCATGAGTCCCAGTGCCCTGGCATCAACCAGGCCTTCCGTCGCAGCCACTAAGGGTGTGTGAACAGAAATGACATCGGAACATTCGAACAAGTCGTCAAAAGGTACATAAACAGCGTCAATCTCTTCCCTCACTGAAGAGGGGGGCTGTACGGTGTCATTAAACAGAATGTTTGTCCCGAAACCCCTCGCTAACCTGGCAAATTCCTGGCCTATACGGCCAAAACCTAGAACGCCGACGGTCTTTCCTCGCAACTCTCTCATCTGCAGCGTCCGAGTCGCTCCAAGCCAGTGACCCTTGACTAGCGCGTTGTGATGCTCGGGGAGTCTCTTAAACACAGCAAGAGTCAATAGAATGGCATGTTCGGCAACTGTTGGCGCGTTTGCCCCGCCATTATTTGCGACCGGTATCCCCGCGCCCCGGAAAATTGACAAGTTTAACCAGTCGTAACCCGCGCTGAGCATCTGGAATAGTTTGAGCTTCGTCGCAGTATTTATTTCGTCGGCGGACGGATCCCCTGGGTAAGCAATCATGAAATCCGCCTGCGCAATTTTTTTTTGACGAATTTCGGGAGATATTCCTTGTTCCGCTAGCTCAAGCGTAAAACCGTCCGGTACCCCGCCTTCGACCATCTCCATCACTTCGGGTGGCACTAGCCGGTCTGAGTAGAGGAAAACAATGTTATATGCATCCGCCATTTTTTGTTTTTTTAAAGTGGTCGTTAGGAGTTCATGCTAAAATTCGCCTACAGGCTTCCTCCCATCCCACTGAAGCCCCCACGCAATGGGAAAACCTGCCGCACTATTCGCGGAGGTGGTATCGGGACAAGAATCACCTAACGACCAACAAAGGTCGGGCTCCGCTTCTGCAAGAAGGCGGCTCGTCCTTCTTCGAAATCCTCCGTTGTCCTAGCGTGCAAATACGCCTCACCCTGCTTTCGGTAAGCTTGGGCTGGCGAGTCTTCCCAACTATCCACGATGGCTGCCTTGGTAATCCCATATGTCCTTGTCGGACCTTTCGATAGCTCTTTGGCTAGTTCCATTGTAGCAGTCTCCAGCTTCTGGGATTCGACTACGCGATTCACCAGCCCCCACTGTTCAGCCATTTGCGCGGTAAGTTGGGGCGCTAGCAAGGCCCACTCCATGGCCTTGCCTATACCGACATACTGCTGAAGGAGACTTGTTCCCGTTGCGATCCCCCGTTTGACAAATGGAATACATAAAGTGGCCGTATCAGCCATAACCCGTAGATCACAACCGAGAGCCAGGTTAAAACCGGCCCCGTGCGCATGCCCATTAATCATTCCGATAATTGGTTTTCCAAGCGTGCGCATCCTTTCAACAATCAACGGCCACCTGCCCTCCCCTCGAACGTAAGCGTCGACGCTGTCGGGATATTTGGAACCCGCCTCGTCAGGTTCCCTCATTCCTTTTAGATCATCGCCAGCGCAGAACGCTCTCCCCGCACCGGTCAACACAACAACCCGGACAGCTTCGTTCGTTTCGCAGTCCTCGAGAGCTTTCAGTATTTCGCACCCGACACGAATATTTATGGCATTCAGCCGCTCGGGCCTATTGATTGTTATACGACAAATGCCTTCTCGTGTCTCAACAATGAGATATCGAAAATCCATGGACACCTCTCTAAGCCTGGGGCAGGCCCGCCCCATATGTCCGACGGCACCGCCTGTAATACATGGGCCGCCGGCTTTGTTTCTGTGTTTTTAGTTATGACAGCTTTGCGCAAGAGCCCGAAATTTCTAATCCCTCTTCAGGCCGCAAAAAACCAGCCTCATCGCGCCCCCCAAGTTACCGCGGGGGTCCACCCTAGCCCGGCCAGAAAGTATCCGCTATTGCCTGACCTTTTTTCACAAGTTGGGCCGGCGTCAGGCCCCAATTCGGCGGCACAACAGCCATCGAATCAGCCCGTTTCCACAGCGGCTCTACACGTTCGAGAACCTGGTCAGGTGTTCCATGCGCACCGAAAGTTCTTACCATTTCGTCAGGCACAAATTTCGCCGCCTCGACACAATTCATACTCTGGGACGCCTCGTTAATTTTCTTCGCCTCCGGGCCAAAACCATGGGCTTCAAAGAAGGGCAAATATTGCCCAAATCCCGAATAAAACGCTAGCCAAGGCTTGGCATCGTCAAGCGCAACACGTTCGTTCTCATCGATCGAGGCAGTAACCCACGGCTGGAAATGTATCTTAGCAGGATCGCGGCCTGCCCGCTTGGCCCCGAGCTCCAAGGATTCGAGCGCCTGGCCCATGGCCCATTCCATCGACCAGACAGGATGACCGATAAGCCCATCGCCAACTTCACCTGTTAATTCACACATACGCTGACGCAAAGCTGCTATCCACACGGGTATCCGTTCTCGGTACGGCGGCATTATCGGTTGGTACGAGTCGAACTTTAATTGGAAAAATTCTCCGTCCCACGGCTTCATTTCTCCTGACTTCGATCCGGCTTCGACGTGCCGGAGTACCTGCACTACCTCTCTCAAGCGAGACACGGGCTTGTCGTATGGCATACCAAAGTACCCATTGGTCCAATGCCGCGGACCCGTCCCTAACCCCAGTATAAACCTGCCCTTGGATAATTGGTCGAGCTCAATAGACGAAACCGCCGTTTCGAAAGGGCTTCGCGTCAAACCAATTGCGATCCCCGTCGCGAGTTCCAATTTCGTTGTAACCGCGGCGACAGCGGACAAAGGAGCAAAAGGCGACCCATACACCTGTGGTACCGCTACTCCTGCGATTCCTCGCGCCTCCAAATCTCTTACCGTCTGAGAGAAGTCCAGTTCCAGCGCTGGTATTACAAACGACCAATATTTTCTTTCCACAAAGCACCCCCTATTTCGACGACGATTGAGGCCGTTCACCCTCGTCATAGCGTCAGCGGCGAAAAGCTTGCGTGATTATTCCAGTATTTTGTCTTTCCTCAGGGCCAAAATCTCTTCCTCATCGTAGCCCAGAATATCCCGGAGGATCTCCTCCGTATGCTGGCCTAATAGAGGAGCCGGCAAACGAACGCCATTCTGAGAATTCGTAAGAAGCCACGGAATCCCAGCATGCATCCGCTTCCCGACTTCCGGATGATCCAACTCTTCAAAAAAACATCGGGCCGCGAGTTGTCTGTCCTCGGCGAGATGTTTGCTGTTCATCGATGGGAAAGCCGCCACGGCCTCTGCCTGGCACAAACCAGTTATTTCCCACTGCGTGTGGCGTCCTGTCCAAGCCGAAATGATTGCATCCAAATCGTCTTCGTTTTGCTTGCGCGCTACTCCAGAGACATAGCGGCGATCAAGTGCGAGATCCGGCTCACCCATTGCACCGCATAAACCTTGCCACTCTCCGTCTGTCCCACATGCAATTGTTACCCATTCGTCTTCGCCTTTACAGGCGTAACAATTATGGGGAGCCATCTGCAGATCCCGATTACCGGCCCGTTGTGGTTCCGTTCCATTCATAACATACTGCATCCAACCTTCAGGCACGAGCGCGGCCATCGCGTCCCATAATGAGACATCTATATACTGACCTCGGCCGGTTCGTTTTCGCGCCGCTAGCGCCGCACAAATAGCGACTGCCGCATTGATTCCGCCGTTTGGATCACCATACGATATACCAAGCTCTTCCGGCGGGCCCTTGGCATGCCCCGTGAGGGAAGAGATCCCCGTTAGAGGTGCTATAGCGGGTCCGTACCCCATATAATCCTTTTGGGGTCCTGAGTGTCCATACCCTGAAATAGAAGCGACTATGATGTCCGGTTTGATGCTTTGCAAGGTCTCGTAGCTTAGTCCCATCCTTTCCATCACGCCCGTAGCAAAATTATCCACGACAACGTCGCTCTTCTTAATCAACTCTTTCGCTATTTCTAGGCCACGCGCGGTCCCGAAATTGAGCTGCAGGCTCTTTTTCCCTTGGTTCCACTGGTTAAATACACCCGAACGATTGGGACCGTGCTCCATACCTGACGGTGGCAATCTGACCCTCCGAGTCATGTCGGTATGCACGGTAGACTCAACCTTAATCACTTCGGCGCCAAGGTGAGCAAGTTGCATCGTGCCGTGCGGGCCTGCCCACACCCAGGTAAAATCTACGACACGTACGCCACCTAGGGGCAAGTCGGCACCTCCTCGAATCACTTCGCCCGAAGGTAAGGACACCTTCTCGAGTTCGGTTACGACCTCATCGGAATGCTCCCCTAACATTGGCGCCGGACGCCGGATTTTCCACCAGGGTTCCTTTAATTGGTAGGGTGGTCCCAGGTGCGTAAGTTTACCGGCTTTAGGATGCTCGACCTCTACAAAAAAGCTGCGGCTCTGCAACTGTGGCTGATCCCGCAATTGGGACATTGACAGTACTGGTGCGAAACAAATGCGCTGTGCCTGCCCAGCACGAAACAAATCGTTAACCTTCCATTCTGACAGCCACTCCTCCAAGTACATTTTTAGGACGTCGTGGTTTTTCGATCGGCTGTACATGTCCTTAAATATTTCCCAATTCGCCCATTCCGGCCTCCCCATAAGGTCTACCAAACGCTCCCACTGGTCCTCTTCGACCGTGATAAGAAAAATCAAACCGTCTTGCGCCCGAAAGATTCCCCATGGGTAAAGTTGGCGTCTTCCCAAACGAGACGCTACACGGTCGAGGTAGGAGTAGTACACGAAATTCTGCTCGAGAATGGACGCCACGTACGATTGGATAGACAGATCAATATGCTCGCCCTGCCCGACCTCTTGCGCGTGGTAATAAGCGGCCAACGATGTCATCGCCCCCGCCAGCCCTCCTTGAAAGTAACATTGCTGCCCGAACGTTTTGAGCGGCGGTAATTCCGGGGCATCGGAAGCGCCTGGGCCCAACCAGGCCCACCCACCCGCATGCGCGAGCGTTAACTCATACGCCTTATAATTCCTGTAGGGGCCCGTCAGGCCGAACGGGGTAATTGAACAGAGAACAATACGAGGGTTTATTTGTGAGAGGGCTTCGTAGTCGAGCCCGGATGCCTGCATTTCGGCTGGTTGGTAATTGTGGACAACAATGTCGGCAGTCTCGACCAGCTGAGCTAGCTGACTATTTCGCTTTTCCTCTTCCAGAACCACACTTCGTTTGTTCGTATTGAGGGCCAGAAATAGGCCGCTTTGTTCTCCGTCAACCACACCATTAGGGTAAGGCCCGTGTTGACGCGCTAAATCTCCCGACTGTTCCTCGATTTTAATTACGTCCGCACCAAGGTCAGCCATCAGCTTTGTAGCGTACGCCGCAGACACCATTTGGCCAAGTTCGAGCACCCTGACGCCATCGAGCCCTTGCATCCATGTCCCCCCTTATTTAGCCGCGAGACTCTATCACCCGATCCATTAAAAGTCTCTAGTCGTCAGGCGTGAGCTCTTCAGCCTGCCCAAACGGGGACGTACCTTACTCTTAAGGAGATTCTTCAAGCGCGCCTGGTACAAATGGAGAAGCAACGGACTAGCGAGACGGCACGCTTAGCCCAAATATCTTTGCCGCATTCAACCCTAAAATATTCTCGCGGCCCGATTCCGATAGGGAGTCCATCTGGCGCTCTATACTCGCCGCGGAATGAGGCCAACTGCCTTCATGATGCGGGTAATCATTCGACCATGTGAAGTTCCTCGTTAAGTCCAATTCCTCGGCAAGCAATAAAGTGGAACGATCATTCATGAAGGCGGAAAAACAGTTTCGTCGATAATAGAAGCTGGGGGGTTCCGGCAGGACCGGGCGAGCCCACATGTGGTGTGCCTTATGCGCGTAATCTAGGGTTTCAATCATCCAGGGCACCCAACCAATTCCGCCTTCAATAGAACCCGCCTTGATCCTCGGATGCCGTTCGAAAACGCCCGACGAAATGAGATGTACAAGGGGATCCATAACCGTGGACATCGAATGCGAAACGTAGTTGATTAAGGCGCCCCCGTTCCCGCCCACGGCCCTAGGGTCACGGCCGGTCGAAACGTGGAACGTAATGGGGAGGTTCACCTCCTCGACAAGACTCCAGAGAGGTTCGAACACTTTATCATTATATTGCAGCTCGCCATCCGCAAGGGGCCCAAAAATAGGCTTTGTCGGCATCGTTAGCCCCTTGAACCCTTTTAGAGCGGCCCATTCAATTTCAGCCGCGGCCCCATCAAGATCACCCGTCGCAATCATGGCCATGGGCATACACCGCCCCCAGTTGTCCGAGAACTCGTCCAAGGCCCAGCGATTCCAGGCCCTGAACATAGCCCCCTGAAAAATCGAATCCGCCGTTCCGAAGGCGAGCAATCCTTTATTCGGGAAAATTATTTCGGCGTCGACGCCATCCGCATCCAAATCCCTCAGCCGCTGCTCCAAGGTGGTTCCGGCGTGGTTTCTCCGGAAATCCTCCGGCTCGAAACGCTTCGAGTATGGCTGGAACATGTCGGGTTCCTCGAACGCTTCGAGGGGTGGCAGATGCTTCTCGTAGTTACGGCCCGGTTTCACGAGTACTGGCTTCATCCCCTCACAAATCGTCCATTGGGCCCCATCTTCGTCGACGATCATTTTCGGAATACGGTTCAGGTACTTCTTTTCAATCCGTTTCTGGAGATAATCGTTGGGCTCGACACAGTGTGCATCCACCGAAACCATAAAATACTTATCAGGATCTGTAGCATGTGCTGTTCTGGCCCATCCTTGGTGCCCGGGCGTCTTTTTTCGCCATGCATTGTTTGGGGACGCGTTATCAGGAACAGTATCCGACATGTTCCACCTCCTAACTTCCGGTCAAGGGTAGCAAGGGAGCAGCAAACCAAGCAAGACCACTTCCCGTCGCGCCCCAAAAGTCTAGACAGGGTCTCGCAAATGTGCGACATGCCGATTCGGGAGGTAACTATGCACTTCGGCATCATCCACGATTTTCGCAACCCCGCCCGCTGGCATCGTCCGGAGCCGGAGCTTTACGAGGCGCTTTTAGATCAGATCGTCGAGTCAGAACAACTCGGGTACAGTAATATCTGGCTTGCAGAACATCACTTCACGGAAGATGGCTATAACCCTTCAACCCTGCCGGCCGCGGCGGCAATCGCGGCCAGGACGAGCAGCATCCGAATTGGCACTTACATTCTGCTCCTACCGTTTCAACACCCCGTCCGTACTGCCGAAGACGCCACATGTATCGACATACTATCTAACGGCCGCTTCGATCTCGGAGTAGGACAGGGTTACGCAGCCAATGAATTCCGGTCCTTGCACATCGCACGTCGGGAACGCTCTGCCCGCCTTGCAGAAGGAATAGAATTAATCCGGCGGCTCTGGACGGAAAAACAGGTGACCTTTGATGGCCGCTTCACACGGGTCGCGGACATGAGTCTATCGCCTACCCCGGTTCAGCGACCGCATGTACCCATCTGGATTGGCGCCCGAGCGGAACACGCGATCCGTCGCGTAGCGGCAATGGGTTGCCATCTCATGGCCACAATTGGACCTGATCCCGCGCCTCTTTATGTCAAGACACTGGAAGATCATGGCCACGACCCTGTAGACTTCAACATTGGTCAAATACGTATGGTCTACGTGGCTGAGAGTGAAGACCAGGCTTGGGAAGATGTGGAGGAGCACCTTCACTACTCTATGCAGTATTACGGTACAATCCTCGCAGAGGCTAATGACGCTCCGGGCGATGCAAGCGGTTGGCAATTTAATGACGCCAGCGCGTTACGGCATTCGGGATTCGGTAGGGCAGCCATGATTGGTACGCCAGACCAAGTCGCTCGAAAGTTAGAAATTTTTCGGGAACGGTTCCGGTGCACCCATTTCGTAATGGGTACACAACTGCCGGGTCTTGACCCTTCAAAGGTCACGCGCTCGCTGCGACTGTTCGCAAAAGAAGTAATGCCCGCGTTTGAGTCTGAGTAAGGCCTTATCCCCATAGTTCGGGGATCATGGCGGCCCGTTCCGAAGGCCGCGTACTCTCGCGCCGTCCTCGACGAACTCGAGCGCTAACCGGCAGGACATTCGTGCCAATGGTGGGCATGCCCTATTTCGACACTCCGGGGCAGACTAGAAAACTAGTTGTCTGTAACCAGGCCTAGCTCTCGTTCTACGTAGACAACTGCCTGTTCAGCATTTGTGGCAACAGAAAACAAGCTCTTGTACTTTTCGAGAATGAGGCCTTCCCCAAATCCACGATTAATTTGGTCAAGAAAGCCGTTAAAATAACCAGAGATGTTCAGTAGGACAATCGGTTTTTTATGAAACCCCAGTTGCTTCAGTGACAGTACTTGTGTCAGCTCCTCAAAAGTCCCAAACCCGCCTGGCAACGCGATGAACGCGTCTGCCCGCTCTTCTAGGCCTTGCTTTCGGCTTCCCATATCGTCTACGAGATGCATCTCGTGGCCAGTTTGGGCATACCCCTGCTCGGCGAACCGACGAAGAATGACCCCCGTGACCTGACCTCCTTCACAAAGCACCGACCTCGCGATAGTCCCCATCAGACCGCTATTTCCGCCTCCGTACACTAGCCTATATCGTCGCTGGGCTAGCAAGCGCCCCAATTCGGTCGCGACGGCCGTATAGGCTGGTGGGCAGTAGACACTCGACGCACAGTAAACTGTAATAGCAATATCGGCGCCGTTGGCTCCCGCGTCCATTTAACTTAATTCTCTTACTACGGGGAAACGCACGCGGCCCGCCGACTCAGATCGCAAAGTACTTCGCCGCCGCCGGCATTACGCCATCCCGTTATCTCAACTCATATTTTTCATGAGTTCGTCGGTCGCCGTCTGCCATTCGACGATGGGCGTTAATCGGCGCTTGAGCACCAATCCCTCTGAAACAAGCGTTGCGAATGGGCCAAACGTCTTGGCGTGGTCTTCGATGTCTAAAATCAGCACCATCTTCGGTTCTTCATTCGAGGCCCAAGGTCCCGCCTTCAGCGTCACTCCTTCAGGGAACCCTGGATCTCCACTAAGAACCCCCTGGAACGTTTTGTGCACCTTTTTGGCATTTTCGGGAGGTGACACGTTGAGCCATATCTCATCAAGGTAAAGCGGCATCTTCGTTCTCCTTTTCGTTCAACAATACTTGCCTGGCCGTTTACCAAAAAAAGAGCACCTCGCATACCCCTCGGCAACCGGGTCAGGGTGTGTTAGCGTCGGCCGAAGTGTGCTGAGGCCCCTCTGCCTTATTTGACCCAAGGAGGGCCGTCTCCCCTTATTAAGGGGCGACTCTACAAGCGGCGACGTCCATGATGGGCGATACTAATATAAGAATCATTCACTAGGACCAGAGTCGCCGTCCATTAAAAAAATCGAGGAAGAGGCGAACCACGAGGAGTAATTCAGATGTTCGACAATGCAGATGGTATCGTGAGGGCGCTAAGGGAAACCGGAGTTAGCCATATCTTTGGTATCCCAAGCATACACAACATCGGCTTCTACGCCGCCCTTCGAAAAGATTCATCAATCCGGCATATCGTGTGCCGGCACGAGGCCGGTGCAACGCACATGGCCGACGGCTATGCGCGTCGGACCGGAGGCCTGGGTGTCATCGTCTCGTCTACTGGACCTGGTGCAGGGTTTACTATCTCCGCCCTACAGGAAGCGTGGGGCAGCTGTTCGCCGGTTCTGATGATCACGTCCAACATCGACGCCAACAAAATAGGAAAAGGCCTCGGGGTTCTCCACGAACTTGAAGAACAATCGTCTCTGTTCCGAACTATCACTAAAGAGGTCATTCGCGTCGGTATCGATGACGATTTTTATCAAACCACTAGGCGAGCAATTTCACTCGCGTTGAACGACCGGCCTGGACCAGTATGTCTTGAGATACCAACCAACTTAATGAGCCGAGAGGCACACACTGATCCTACAGGCCCAAGTTTAGTCAGGAACAGCGACGAACCACTTCCCTCAGAGTTCGACCGGGCTATCGCGCTTCTTCGGAACGCAAAGCAACCTGTCATTCTCGCGGGTACAGACGCGGCGAGGTCAACGATAGGACCGGACCTCCAGGCACTGGCAGAATCTATGTGCGCTCCAATCATTACCAATTCTGCGGGGAAAGGCGTGGTTCCGGAGGACCACCACTTGGCGTTTGGCAATTGCGCACGAAAATTAGTTGTGGAGGATATTGTTCCCCAGTGCGACGTGGCATTGGTCATAGGGTCCCGTCTTCGAGAAGTAGACGCCAAGCGCCGAGGCCTCAAATTGCCTTCAAAACTGATCCATTTGGACTGGGACGACCGGTGGATCGGCCGCAACTTCGAGGCTGCTGTCCCCCTGGTAGGAGACCTCCCTTCACTAACGAAAACTCTACGGAAAGCGTTGGAAGGCGAACCTTATTCCGGCCCCCGTCAAGACTTAACAAAAAAATGGGCCCGCCAGTCCCACGAACAGTACCAGCTCCTACAGAAACAACTCCAAGAAATCCAATCCGTCTCCGCCTTGCGCGCAGTTATTCCGAGGGACGCGGCCCTAGTTATAGATAACACCCAACTCGGCTATTGGGCCGAATATTTCTTCCCCTCGTACCATGCTAACGGTATTATAGGAGCTAAGGGTTCGGGTTTACTGGGTTTTAGTTTTCCAGCGGCGATCGGTGCAAAGTTGGCCCGTCCAAACCAGGCTGTAGTCGGCGTGATCGGCGACGGTGGGTTTATGTACACGGCTCAGGAGCTGGCTACCTGTGTGCACCATAATATCGGTTTTCCCCTGATCGTCGTTAACGATGACGCCTTCGGGGTGATCGGTTATCTACAGCGCTCCGCGTACGGGCACGCGTACCAAGAACAGCTCACGAATCCTGATTTTCTGAAGTTTGCCGAGGCTTTTGGGATTCAGGCGAATCGGGTTGACTCTCCTGCAGAACTCCGGTCGACCCTGGACGATGCACTCTCGTCAGGAGAAATGCGACTCATCGAATATAGAATGTCTATCCAAGAGCCCCCGTTTGGGAAATATTAAAAGATGGAGGAGGACCGACTATGACACAGCGCCGTACCACAATTTGGGGATGGGGATTCGAAGACGAACAACCAAGTGAAAAACAGAAAAAAGACATCGCCATGGGGATTGCGAAGAGTGTGGGAGAAAATGACTTTGAACTCGACCCGGAGCCCAAAGTCGAAGACATTCATCTCCGTGCTCCTCGAATAGCTCCCCCCGAATCCTTAGCCAAAATTTGTTCAACGAGTACTTACGATCGTGCCGCGCATACCTATGGGAAAGCGCTTCCCGATATCGTCAAGGCCTTTCACCTGCATTTTCCGAATCCCCCCGACGTCGTAGCCTTTCCTAAAACTGAGGACGACATCGTATCAATACTAGACTGGTGCAACGATATCGGAGCAGCGGTGATCCCTTTCGGCGGCGGGTCCAGTGTCACGAGCGGTGTAGAGCCCCCCGCCTCCGACGCCTTTCCCGGAAGCGTCTCCATAGACCTCCGGAATCTAGATCAAGTCCTGGAAATAGACAAAACCTCGCGCGCTGCGAGGATTCAAGCGGGCGTATACGGACCAGCGCTCGAGGCCCAACTCAAGCCCCATGGTTACACGCTCCGCCACTACCCACAGTCGTTTGAATTCTCAACATTAGGAGGATGGATAGCAACCCGCTCGGGCGGTCATTTTGCGACTCTCTATACCCACATAGACGAACTTGTCGAGTCAACTCGGGTCGTTACGCCAGAAGGCATTATTGCTACGCGCAGACTCCCCGGTTCGGGTGCAGGCCCCAGTCCTGACCGAATGTTCATCGGATCCGAAGGTATCCTGGGTATCATCACCGAGGCATGGATGCGCCTCCAAAATCGGCCCGTTTTTCGAGCGTCTACTGCCGTGCATTTCGAGAAATTTGAAGATGGCGTAGAAGCTATACGCCAACTAAGCCAAACAGGCCTCTATCCCACAAACTGCCGAATTCTCGATCCGACAGAGGTGAAGCGGAACAACGTGGGCGACGGGTCCGGCGGTAGCCTTATTATGCTCGGGTTCGAATCTGCCGATCATCCTCTCGACGCATGGATAAACCGTGCAGTACAATGTTGTACAGACCTCGGCGGTACAACACCGAATGGAGTGATAATAAAGGGCGACGGTGAAACAACCGGCCGAGGCGGCTCAGTCGGCGCGTGGCGGAATGCCTTTATACGTATGCCCTACGCGTTCTCCACGATGGCGGCGATGGGAGCGATTTTCGATACGACGGAGAGTTCTATCCCCTGGAACCAATTTAGTGAGTTCCACTCCGGCGTCATGAAAGACGTGCAAAAGGCCCTAGATGAGGTCTGTGGAGGAGGGGTCTTATCTTGCCGCTTTACGCATGTCTACCCGGACGGTCCCGCTCCGTACTTCACTTTTACGGGCATGGGGAAAAAAGGCAGCGAACTAGAGCAGTGGCACGAACTAAAAACAGCAGCCTCCGAGGCTGTAGTCCGGTACGGGGGAACGGTAACGCACCATCATTCGGTCGGCCGTACACACCGTCCGCAATACGAAAAGCAGCGACCGGACCTGTTTGCTGACGCTCTGCGTGCCGCAAAGTCGGCACTCGACCCAAAAGGGCTACTTAACCCGGGCGTCCTCATTGATCCAATATCTCCCTGAGGAAATTCCGGATCCAGTAAGAATGGGGCGAGGGACTCTTGCCCCATTCGCTCCTGTGCTACTGTTACACCGTAGACACAAAAAGTTACGAGGAGAAAATGGCATGACTGCCGAGATGAAGATCATAAAGGAGGCTATCCTGAGTGGAGCTGCGAACACGCAGGACTTCGCCGACCTGGCTTTGCCAGACCGGATGAAAGCGATAACTACGCACAAGTCCGATGTTCAAATGTTTGACGGACTGGAATCATGGGAGAAAGACCCACGGAAAAGTCTGCACTTAGACGAGGTCGCGGTGCCGGAAGTGGGTCCCAATGAAGCACTCGTTGCTGTCATGGCATCTAGCATCAACTTTAACACCGTTTGGAGCGCAATTTTCGAGCCGCTGCCCACCTTTCTGTTTCTAGAGAGGGCAGGGAAAAAAAGCCCGTGGGACAGTCGCCATAATCTGCCCTACCACATTTTGGGCAGTGACGCTTCGGGCGTCGTTCTAAAAGTCGGGCCAGGAGTGAATTTGTTCAAACCGGGCGACGAAGTGACTATACATTGCAATTATGTCGACATGCAGGCACCCGACGGCCACGATGATTCGATGCTGGACCCTGACCAGCGTATCTGGGGTTTTGAGACGAATTTCGGTGGATTAGCCGAGATTGCAGTTGTACGTGCAAACCAACTCATGCCGAAGCCCCCGCACCTCACTTGGGAAGAAGCAGCATCAATGCCCTTGGTGAATTCGACTTCTTACCGAATGCTCGTTAGCGATAACGGGACCAAAATAAAACAAGGAGACATCGTTCTAATATGGGGAGCCGTCGGCGGCCTGGGCGGATTCGCTCTTCAATATGTCCTAAACGCCGGCGCCTTCCCCATTTGCATTGTCTCTTCGCCAGAAAAAGTCCGATTATGCGAAACAATCGGTGCACGATGGGTCATCGATAGAAATGCGGAAGGATACAATTTCTGGAATGAAGACGGTTCGCAAAACGTTAGAGACTTAAGGCGGCTCGGCAAACAGATCCGAGAAATGACAGGAGGCGAAGATCCCGACGTCGTGTACGAACACCCCGGACACGAAACCTTCGGCGCCAGTGTATTCATTGCCAGGCCCGGCGGACAGATCGTGACATGTGCGTCGACGAGCGGATACAATCACGAATACGACAATCGCTATCTTTGGATGAATAAAAAGCGGATCATTGGGTCGCATTTTGCGAATTACAAAGAGGCATGGGAAGCGAATAGGCTTGTAGGCAAACGAGCTATTCATCCCCTGCTCTCCGAGACGTTCCCTTTGCCAGAAACGGGGGAAGCAGCTTACCGTGTTCATCACAATAAACAGATAGGCAAGATAGGTGTTCTGTGCCTGGCCCCACGCGAAGGTTTAGGGGTAACGGATACAGAAGGCAGGGCAAGGCATATTGGCCAGATTAATTTGTACCGGAATGCTGCCAAGGGCGATTTTCGACTCATAAAAAACGAGCCATAACGGAGCGACAAGTTGGGACGACAGCCTTTGAAGTAAAACCCCTTATTGTTTGAGGTTTCAACATGCCTCTCAAGATTCGTTCCGCAACTTCAGACGACGTTCCGGTAATCCTTAGTTTTATAAAGGCTCTCGCCTCCTTTGAAGACTGTCCAGATTCCGTGACAACTCAAGAGGCAGACCTATTGCGAGATGGGTTTGGGGCTCATCCGAAATTCGAGGTCCTCATAGCCGACCTGGGAGATGTGCCTGTAGGATTCGCCCTTTTTTTTACTTCGTATTCTACTTGGGAGGGACGGCCCGGTTTGTACCTCGAGGATCTCTTTGTAAAAGAGAAGGCGCGGAAAGAGGGAGTCGGTCGCGCACTTATGAGACGGTTAGCCAATATCGCCAAGGAACGGGGCTATCGCCGCCTGGACCTTCAAGTTCTGGACTGGAATCCAGCTCGGAATTTCTATGAACAGCTGGGAATGGCTTGCAATCAGCAGTGGTTACCGTATCGGGCCAGCGGGAAGTCCTTACGTGCATTGACTACAACATAGACTGCGTCTTTTCCGGGAAATTCGTCATAAATCAAAACTGTTTTTCTCAGTTCTTGCCAAAACATAGCCGGCGTCGCTGAAGCGAGGCGCCCGCAGAGGAACGCCCGTTATGATTATTCATGATCAATTCGAAATACGCTACGATGGGGAACGGTTCTGGCAAGAAGCATAACCTTCCCCGCGAAGAACGACTATGGGTAAAAACGACGCGCGCAGCCGAACTTAAAATCGGTTTTCTTCTATGAGCCGCGGGATCAGCGATAGGCATCTAGTCGTTGATACAAGTCCACCCTTCACATATGGGCTTGATTTCGTTGTTTACAAGCGCATTAATATCACTCTCGGCCTTGGCCGACGTTGCCGTACGCTGGCACATGTCCGTCGTCACGGTCTCTGCAACGCCATTGAAGCCATATACGAGGTACTCTTCGCCCTCTCTGAACAAAACGCCGCACATCTCCGTGGTAGCCGCGGTCTCGACAATCAACTGAGTTTTGTCGGTGCCCTTAATGGCCGTGCCGACATCCTAGGCGACGCGGAGGGTTTCGAATTCGTATAAGTGTTCCGCACCTAGCATAGACTTCCATGCCCCGTACAACCAACCGTCCGCTTCTATGTGCTCGACGCTCGTCACCTTTCCGACAAAGACAAC
Source organism: uncultured Enterobacteriaceae bacterium (assembly GCA_964460065.1). GTDB lineage: Bacteria > Desulfobacterota > Binatia > Bin18 > Bin18 > Bin18. The sequence goes on along the minus strand of CAYWPF010000041.1, from coordinate 1,325 downwards.
GTCAACCATATCTCGGTTTCCACTAGGCGAGTATGGCGTGTTACAGGTACAAGCTGAAGCCCCATATGGAGCAAAAAGACAGAAAACGCTAATCATGCCAAACGTTCGAAGTATGCCACTCATCAATTTCGTCCCCTTCCTGACGCGCCGTGAAAAACTATCGCACGGTATTTTTCGGTACGTACCCGCCGATCTCTGAATGGTGCGTATCTGTGGTTGACCGGCCTGGTTCTAAATTAAACTCGTATCCTTAAATAAAACAAGGGCCTTTGCCCCACTAATTGATCGGCAGACAATTCGACAATGCGCACCCTCGTAAAAAAGAGTCCCTGCAGGTTTGGAAAGCTGGCGCTACCAGTTGAAGGCTGTTACTTTACGCCTCGTACTTAAATATCAGTAACTAAACGATTCTCTAAGGAGGAAAGATGAACGGATACAACATCATCGATGTCGATACGCACGTGACAGAAAGCCCGGATTTATGGACGAGTCGTGCTCCCGAAAAGATGCGGGACAAGGTGCCTCGAATCGAAACAGCCGCAGACGGCAGTTTGACCTGGCACGTCGGTGGAGAATCTCTCCTCGCTAATCCTGGAATGACTGCAACCGCCGGAGTCGGCAATATGCAGAATCCTCCGAAAACCTACGAGGACATGCATCCGGGCGCACACAACGCCGCAGAACGGCTAAAATACATGGACCAATTGGGAATTTGGGCCATGGTCATGTATCCCAACGTGGGTGGTTTTGGAGCGCAAGAATTCCTAAAACTCGACGACCCTGAACTCATGATCACTTGCGTGAAAATTTACAACGACTGGCAAACGGAGTGGGCATCAGCTGACCACCGGCGACTTCTCCCCATAACATCTTTGCCCTTTTGGGACATGAAAGCTTCCGTAGAGGAAATTCACCGTTGCGCCAAGATGGGTCATAAAGGCATCTTGTTCACCGGCGAGCCCCAGTTCTGGGGACAACCGCTTTTAGGCGATCACCATTGGGACCCCCTATGGGAAGCGTCTGTCGAAACGGACCTTCCCATAAGCTTTCACATCGGATCAGGCAATATGGAGCTCGGACTCCTCAAAGACAAAATTGAGGCCTACGGCAAAATGGCAGCCTTCACTGAATTGTCTCTGGATGTATTCCTAAGAAATGGCATGCAACTCGCCGATCTAATTATGTCGGGCGTCTTAACTCGCTACCCTTCTATCAAGTTCATATCGGTCGAAAGCGGTATCGGATGGATCCCGTTTGCTCTCGAAGCCCTCGACTATCAATTCCAAGACAACAAAGTCGCGGATGAAAACCCCAATTTCGATATG